>NZ_JBDGJH010000005.1:142022-253562 GCF_057656995.1 Mycobacterium sp. Soil_C_30
AGCTCGAGGTACGAGAGCGAGAGCGGGCCGGGCTGGTGATTTCGGCGCGTTCGTAACCGCTGAGCGGTTACGAACGCGCCGAAATCACGGGATAGGCTGCCGGGCCATGCGCATATTGCTCGCTCCGCTGTGGGTGCGGGCGGCCTATTGGGGCCTGGTGGGTGCCGTCATCGCGCTGCTCGGGGGTGCGTTCTCGGCGGGGTCGCACCGGCCGATCGTGCTGAACTGGCCGTGGGGCACCGTGGTGTTCGTGCTGGTGGCCCTCGGCGTCGCCGCCCTGCTGACCTGGCGCTCGCAGACCGCCCGCCTGCCCTACGCCGCGCAGGTGGAGGGGCTGACGCCGGCGCAGCGGTCGGCGGCCATCCGCGCGACCACCGCGGGACCGGCGCCCGAGGACCCCGAGGTTCTCAAGGCGGCACTGCGGCTGGGGCAGGTCTACCTCGATCAGCAGAAGACCAACCGCCGCCGCTACCAGGTGCTGATGGGTGTCCTCGTGGCGATCGCCCTGTTCCTGTTGGTGGTGGCGGCTGTCGAGGGCGATGCGTGGGGTCTGGTGTACCCGATCATCGTGCTCGTGGTGGTGCCGCTGACGCGGTGGTGGACCGAAGCAGTGGTACAGCGCACGCAGCGGCAGAACCGGATGCTGGTGAACGCCCGCCGATCTGCGCGCAAGAAGCGCGTTTGAACGTTCCGTGAATTGCTGGGCAACTTCGTGGATTGCCCGGGGCAGCATCCTCGGCGCGTGGCTGCGTTGCTGGCGTGCGCCCAAGGCCCTGCGGCAGTGCTGACTGCCGGCACCCCCAGCTAAAGTGCCGACGGTCTACAGCACACGTATGAAAGTGTGCTTCGACCAATCCGTTCAGTAGGTGCATCTGCAATCAATCCAGCGCCAAAATCCCAGTTCATCACGCTCTATCCATTTCTTTTCCCTGTTCGAGTTGCGCACCCCAACCATCGCGCTCATCCTTTGCTAGAAATCGTGTCGCAAGTTCATTTTCTTCTGGTACCGCCGGGCTGAGAGGTGAGGCAATGGATGCCTTCCGCGTGCTGATAATGGGACTCAACTACGCTCCAGAGCCGGCCGGGGTCGCCCCGTACACAACCGGTCTCGCCAACGGCCTGGCAGCCCGCGGGCACCGGGTCCGCGTCCTGACCGGACTGCCCCACTATCCCCAGTGGGCGATCGCGCCGGGCTACGAGAACGGCCGGCGGGTGAAGCCGGACGACGGGCCTGAGGTCACTCATCTGGTGCACCACGTGCCGCCGCCGGGCAGCCTCTCCGGTCGGTTACGGATGGAACTCAGCTTCGGCCGGCGCCTGGCCTCCTCCTCGTGGGGCACACCGGATGTCATCGTGTGTGTCAGTCCGGCGCTGCTCGCGACGGGCATGGCGATCGCCCGCGCGAAAACGCTGCGGCACCGACCCGGCATCGGCGTCTGGGTGCAGGATCTCTACGGCCTCGGCGTGGTGGAAACACAGACCGTCGGCAGCCGATCCGGTGCGGCGGTCGCCGCCGCGGAAAGAGCGATCCTGCGCTCCGCCGACGGCCTCGCGGTGATCCATGACCGGTTCAAAGCCAGTGTGGTGACCGGTCTCGGCATCCGCCCCGAGAAGGTCTCGGTGATCAGGAACTGGACGCACGTGAGTCCCTCCAATCCGAGCCGACGCGACCAGACCCGTCTCGAACTCGGCTGGGGCAGCGACGAGATCGTGGCCCTGCACGCCGGGAACATGGGCGCCAAGCAGGGGCTGGAGAACGTCATCGCTACCGCGCAATTGGCCCAAAAGCTGGGCGTGCGAGCGCGTTTTGTGCTCCTCGGCGATGGCAACCAACGCGCGAAGCTTGAGTCACTGAGCCGCGGTGTCGACACGGTGCAATTGCTGGCACCACTGCCCGACGACGAGTATCGCGCTGCGCTGCTCGCTGCTGACGTCCTGCTGGTCAACGAGGCACCCGGCGTCGGCGACATGGCCGTACCGAGCAAGATCACGTCGTATTTCACCTCCGGTAACCCGATCGTCGCCGCCACGCGAGCCGACAGCATCACCGCCTCGGAGATCCTGCGATCGGGCGGAGGCCTGGTGGTACCACCCGATGACCCGGCGGAACTGCTCTCCGCCGTGCGACAACTGGGCACCGATCCCGAGCTCGCGCGCCGCCTGGGGCAAGCAGGCGCCCGGTTCTGCAGCCAGAACCTGTCGATGCCACACGCCATCGACGAATTCGAAACCTGGATCGGCCAACTCGCTTCCACAACTCCACGCACGCCGGCCAATCACGAAAGGTCACTCTAGCGATGACGAAACGCGCACTGATCACTGGAATCACCGGACAAGACGGCTCCTACCTGGCCGAGTTGCTGTTGCAGAAAGGCTATGAAGTGCACGGCCTGATCCGCCGCGCCTCGAGCTTCAACACCTCCCGCATCGACCACCTCTACGTCGATCCGCACGACCCGAATGCCCGGTTGTTCCTCCACTACGGCGACCTCAGCGATGGGGTCCGGCTGGTCACGTTGCTGATGAAGATCGACCCGCACGAGGTGTACAACCTGGCCGCGCAATCGCATGTGAGGGTGAGCTTCGATGAACCTGAACACACCGCAGATACAACCGGTTTGGGATCAACTCGTATCCTCGAAGCTGTCCGCATGGCTGGACTGCACTGCCGGTTCTACCAGGCATCCAGCTCGGAGATGTTCGGCGCCAGTCACCCGCCGCAGAACGAAGAAACCCCGTTCTATCCTCGCTCGCCTTACGGGGCGGCGAAGGTCTACTCGTACTGGATGACGAAGAACTACCGGGAAGCATACGACATGTACGTGGTGAACGGCATTCTCTTCAACCACGAATCTCCCCGTCGCGGAGAAACTTTCGTCACTCGCAAGATCACCCGCGCGGTGGCCCGCATCAAAGCCGGCGTCCAGCAACATCTCTACATGGGCAACCTGGATGCGGTGCGCGACTGGGGTTACGCGCCGGAGTACGTCGAAGGGATGTGGCGGATGCTGCAGGCCGACGAGCCCGATGACTACGTGTTGGCCACCGGACAACAACACACGGTCCGAGACTTCCTCGAGTTCTCCTTCGAGTACGCCGGTCTCAACTGGGAAGACCACGTTCGCTTCGACGAGCGGTACTTCCGGCCCACCGAGGTGGATTCGCTGATCGGTGACGCCGGCAAGGCCGAGCGGCGGCTCGGCTGGAAAGCTCAGGTGCACACCCCGGAGCTGGCCCGGATCATGGTCGAGGCGGACACCCGGGCGTTGGGGCTGGAGGGCCGGCCGTGGATCGATCAGCCGGCGATTCCGACCTGGCGGCTCAGCGCATGACCGCCCTGGCCGAACTGTCCCGGGTTCCGCTGCAACGAAACGGCGTGACCTATATCGCCGGACACCACGGCATGGTCGGATCCGCGATCTGGCGCCGCTTCCAGCAGGCGGGCTTTCGCCGTCTGGTGGGGCTGTCGTCGAACGAGCTCGACCTCACCGACCGCAACGCGGTGCACGGCTTCTTCCGGGACACCTGTCCCGCCGTGGTGGTGATCGCCGCGGCGAAGGTGGGCGGTATCAACGCCAACAATTGCCACCCGGCCGACTTCCTGTCGCAGAACCTGCAGATCCAGCTGAACGTGATGGACGCCGCCCTGGCCGTCGGTACCCCGCGATTGCTGTTCCTCGGGTCCTCCTGTATCTACCCGAAGTACGCCCCACAGCCGATCCTCGAAAGTTCGTTGCTCACCGGGCATCTCGAGCCGACCAACGATGGCTATGCGATCGCCAAGATCGCCGGGATCCTGCACGTGCAGGCGGTGCGGCGGCAGTACGGGCTGCCGTGGATCTCGGCGATGCCCACCAATCTGTACGGGCCGGGCGACAACTTCTCGCTGGAAGGCTCCCATGTGCTTCCGGCCCTCATCCGGCGCTACGACGACGCCGTCCGCAGCGGGCAGCACAGCGTGACGAACTGGGGATCCGGCACTCCGCGACGAGAGTTCCTGCATGTCGACGACATGGCTGATGCCTGCCTGCACCTGCTGGAGCACTATGACGATGCGGCCCAGGTCAACGTCGGGGTGGGATACGACAACACCATCGCCAGGATCTCCCAGATGGTGGCCCGCGCAGTCGGTTTCGAGGGCCAGACGCGATGGGACACCTCGATGCCCGACGGGACACCACGGAAGCTGCTGGACGTGTCGCTGCTGCGCGAATCGGGGTGGACCCCGAAGATCGACCTCCACCAGGGCATCGCCAGCACCGTCGAGTGGTATCGCAGCAACCGCGATCGGGTCCGCAGATGACCACCCCGCGCCGGTCGCTGGCCGGATTCACCGGCGACGGCTACGACAAGGGCCGCGCTACCGTTGTCCAGCTCCTGTGGTTGGTGGTCTCGACCACCGTGCTCATGCCGTGGTGGTGTCCCGGCGCGGTGCGGGTGGCCGCACTGCGGGCGTTCGGCGCGCGAATCGGCCCGGGCACGCTGGTGCGCCACCGCGTCCGCATCCACTGGCCGTGGAAACTCCACATCGGCGCGAACTGCTGGATCGGCGAGGGGACCTGGATTCTCAACCTCGAGCCGGTCACCCTCGGCGATGACGTCTGCATCTCGCAGGACGTGTTGTTGTGCACAGGCAGCCACGACCGCCGCTCCCCCACCTTCGAATTCGACAACGCACCCATCCGCATCGACGACGGCGCCTGGATCGCGGCACGGGCCACCGTGCTGCGCGGAGTCAAGATCGGCGCCGACGCCGTGGTGGGAGCGACCGCACTGGTACGCACCGATGTCGCGGCGGGAGCGGTGGTCGTGGCACCCGGCGCCGTCGCGCTCTGATAAATGAACCGAGGACCACCACATGCGAATCCTCCACATCGTCACGCTGCTGTCCCCGGACTCGGCCTACGGCGGTCCCGTCCGGGTTGCCCTCAACCAATGCGCGTCCTTGAACGGCCGCGGACACCAGACCATGGTTGCCGCAGCTGCTCGCGGCTATCCCACGCCCCCCACCTCCCTGCAAGGGGTTGACGTGCAGGGGTTCCCGGCGAAGACCATGGTGCCCAACATCGGGTTCGCGGGCCTGCGGGCGGCGGGGATGACGCGCTGGTTGCGACGACACCTCCACGACATCGATGTGGCGCATGTGCACCTGGCCCGCGACTTCGTGACCCTGCCCGCCGCCCGCGTGCTCGCCGAGACCGGAACTCCGTTCGTGGTCCAGCCCCACGGAATGGTGGACCCCAGCAGCCGGCTGCTGGCCAAACCCCTGGACCGGGTGTGGACTCAGCCCACACTGGAAACAGCGGATACGGTGTTCTACCTGAATCCCCGCGAGAAGTACGACCTGAGGTCGGTGGCGCGGCGCCCGCTGTCTCTGCGGGAACTGAACAACGGTGTGCCCGAATCGGTTTCGCGGTCTACCGATGTGCGCCCCAGGCACCGGCCGGAAGTGCTGTTCTTGGCCCGGCTGCACCCGCGCAAACGTCCCGGGATCTTCGTCCAGATGGCTCAGCGCCTGCTCGAGGAGGGATTCGACGTCGATTTCACGATCGCGGGACCCGACGAAGGCGCCAAACGCGACATCGACCGCCACCTTGCCGTGAAACCCGACAGCCGGATCCGCTACGAAGGCTCGGTGGCCCCCGAGGACGTCACGACGCGACTGTCTGCCGCGACCATCTATGTACTGCCGTCGGTCGACGAGCCATACCCGATGAGCGTGCTGGAGGCCATGGCGGTGGGATTGCCGGTGGTGGTGACCGACAGCTGCGGGCTGGCCCCGATGATCACCGCCACCAAGAGCGGGCTGGTAGCCGGGCCCGACCTCGACTCGCTGGCCGATTCCGTACGCCAACTGCTCACCAACTCGCTGCTGCTGCGCCGGGCCAGCGCCAACGCCCGCCGAGCCGCGGCCGAGCGGTTGGGTATGGGACCGGTCACCGACATCCTCGAGGAGAGCTATCGTCGCGCTCTGGACGGACACCGCTCGGCGTGACCGACCCCGGGAAACCCGCGCCCCAGAACAGCAACACCCTGATCGGCCGGCGAACACTGCTGACCGCCGGGGCCGCCGCGACCGCGGGGGCCGTGGGGGCCGTGGTCGCCGGCTGCGGCGGGGCCGCCTCGGCGCCGAACTCGCCGCAGTCGGCGATCTGCGACGCTCCGCTCCCGTCACTTCCGCACCCCGTCGAGGGATTCGCCGTCGCGACAGATCCGGCATTCGCCGGGGGCGCCGACCCGACGTGGACGCGCGACTCCTCCGATGCCATCCGCGCAGCCGCGGCCACCGGGATGCCGGTGTATCTGCCGCCGGGGTCCTACCGGTTCCAGGGCCCCGGCATCGACGCGCCGGCACCCGCGATCTTCGGCGCCGGGCAAGGGGCCACCACCGTCTCCCTGCATCCGATGTCGTATTTCATCGACTCCAGCCAACCGTGGACTCGCCTCACGCTCACCGGGATTCGGTTCGACGGTGGCCTCGGCCACGTCCGTAACACCAGTAACCAGTCGAACGTGACCGATATGCACCGGGTATCCGATTGTGCCTTCATGGACTACAGCGGTTGCAGCATCTCGCACAACAGCACCGACCATCCGTACTGGAAGATCGAGAGGAACATCTTCCGCGCGTCGAACTACGTGTCATCGATCGGGATCGCGCTCTCCGGCCTGACCGACGGCACCACCATCTCCGACAACGCGTTCCTGAGCAACAGAGTTCACGTCAAACTCGCCGACGGCGGCAACAACGCCTACATCTACAACAACGACTTCCTGCGCTTCGGTCCTCGAGAAGGTGTACCGCGCATCGACGTGTGGTTCGTGCCGGCGGCAACCGAAGTCAATGCAGGCGCGGGGATGGTGCTGACGCGATGCAAATTCGGCAACGAGTTCCTGGACCGGGACGACCTCCGTATCGTGTACGCCGACGACTCCGCCGGAGAACTGACCAGCGTCCGGTGGCCGGTGCTGGACCAGCCGTCCGTGGGCTGGATCGCTGGGCACACGGTGACGCACGTGTTCACCAACGGCATGGGCGATTCCGCGCTGATACCTCTGGTGCGATCGACGACGTCGAACATCGTCGGCGGCTATTACGGGCCGGTGACCCAGGCCGGCAATACCGGCGCACCGATTCTCTCCAGCGTGAACCGATTGCGCGACAAGGGAAGGAGCAATGTCTTCGGACCACTGCTGAGGGCCAACAGCAGCACGGCCGACCTGCCGGAGTTGGTGGTGTCGGACACCGATTGAGCGCCGTCAGGGCTCGGACAGCGCCGTGTTGATCACCGCCCACAGCCGGTCTGCGAGATAGCGGTGCCCGCCGTCGGTGGGGTGCACATCGTCGGCGCCGATCAGCTCGGGGGTATCTGCCAGCCACGCTTCCTCCAGTGGGTCCACGTACGTGGCTCCCTCGGATTCCGCCGCTTCGCGCAGCACGTCATCGGTGGCCACGGCGGCGTCGCTGGGCGACGGGCCCGGCCACACCGGCCCCACCACGATCAGCTTCGCCGCCGGCGCTCGCTCACGAATGGTGCGCATCGCCTCCCGCGCCGCGGTGCCGAGCTCATCGAGTGACTGACCGACATCATTGGTGCCACCGAAGACGACAACCACCTCATCATCGGCGGTGATCGTGCGGTCCACCGCGTCCAGGAAGGTGACGCCGAACGGGCCCGGGTTCACGTAACCGCTCCCGCCGGTGGCGTCAACCGTCGGCGCAACGGATACGCCCTGCTCGCTCAGGCGGCGCCACACCAGTGCAGGCCAACCCCGTTCCCCCATACCGCCTTCGGCGGTGCCCGCCGTGTAGGAGTCACCGATTACGGCCACCGGCCGCCGGCGGTCCGCCGGCACCACAATGGCATCCGCATCGTTCTGGGCGGCCCACGCGCCCGCAACGTCCTTGGCCCCGGTCGAGCCGGTGGCCACCGCGATGCCGAGCGACACCACGATGATGACACTGCTGAGGACACCGGCGATCTGCCATCGGAGCGCCGAACGCTGCCCGATCATGACGGCACCACCGCACCGTAGGACAGCCGCGGTATCCGGACCCGCTGCCTGACCAGGTAACCCACCACACACAACACCAGCGCCACCGAGAAGACGCGCCACACCATCCGCGACGAATACTGAAGCGACAGAACCGAGATGATGGCGGCCAACATCAGTGGCAGGAACGCGAGGAAGCCGTACCTGCCGCGCTGGAAGTTGTACCCGGCGTAGCTGCACACCCAACCCATGAAACCGAACAGCCCCATCTGCCCCAGCCACCCGGTGGCGCCGAACCAGCAGCCGGCGAACGACAGCGGCACCCACTCATAGGGCCAGTAGCGCTCCAGTTCCATCGGCTGAGCCGTTCCGGGCAGGATGTTGGCGTTGCCGAGCAGCACATCCAATCCCACCTCGTAACGCACGGACTGTTCGGCGACGGGAACCGACGCGAAGATCGACGCGAGAAGCTGTTTGACCGGCAAGAGGTAGGAATCGGTCGAGGACTGTGCGTTGTCCACCACGGTCGAGACGACGGTCGGTATGTTGACCAGCCCGTGTTGCATACTCCGCGCCTGCAGCACCACCGCAAACGAGAAGACAGCGAGGACAACAAGACCCACGGCACCGAGCAATGACACCACACTGAACCGTCGCGCGACCACACTGTGCCTGATCATCAGGATGGCCCCCACCAGCGGGAAGATCAGGGCGGTTCGACTGCCCGTGCCGGCCAGGCCCACGAACCAGACGATCGACGACGCATAGATCGACAGCCGCATCACTTTGTTCTGTTCGCCGGCCGACATGCCGAGCAACAGCACTCCGACGACCATGGCCAGCGGGAAGGACGCGCGCAGCAGGAAGTCATTGCCGTTGTACTGGCCGTAGAACTCGCGATCGAAGAATGCCGAACCCACACCCGCCACCCAGGCGCAGAAGCCGCCGACCGAGATGGCCAGGAGGGTGAGTTTGGCCCGTTGCGAGGGCTGCCACACCGCCTTCTCGGCGGCGAACAGCGCCGGCACCCGAGGAACACAGAACGCGCCGGCGGCCGCACCGATGGCCGCCCAGCAGAACGCCTGCACGGCAAGGGAACTCTCGAATGCGGGGGCGATGACGCGCGGGGGCAGCCCGGCACCGCCGGCGTCCTTGGCCCACTCCCAGATCGGGCCGCCCAGCGCCGCGGTGAACATGACGGCCGCCATCGTGACCGCCGGAACCGCAGCACGATTCACCCGCAGCATCCACCACAGCGATCCCCCGGTGGCGATTCCCGCCGCCAGCACCAGCGCGCTATTGAACACCGTGGCCTCGTCCGTGCGAATTCAGCACGGGGTCAGGTCCGCGCGCTGCGGTCCCCCCGCCGGGACCTGCCGCGGCCGCGGGGGCCCGCTTCGGCGACCCGTCGACGATGAAGACACCTTTGACCGCGGTGCCGTGCGCCTCCAGGATCGCGCACACGTCGGCAACCGAACGGACCAGGGTGACACCCTTGCGGCAGACCAGAATCGTGTCGAACGGCCGCGAGAACAGCAAGGAGGCCTGGCGGCCGTCATCGAGCAGGGTGGGTGCCACGAACACGGTGTACTTGGCGTCATCGACATCCACCACGTCGACCTCCAGCAGCGGTGTGCTCCGAAGGGGGATGTCGCGACTCGTCGCCGAATCGACAAGCTGGTCGACGAACTGCGCGCAGCCGTCAGACGCGGTGGCCGCCACGAACAACAGTGGCGCCGGCCGCGGTGAACCCAGGATCAGCGCCTGCGCCCGTTCCAGGTCGATCGATGTCCCGCTCAGTCGCACCGTCTCGACGAACGGCGTGGCGATCAATTTCCGCAGCGCATCCGGCGCGCGTACCACCGGGTGCTTGCGGTTGTACCACACGCTGACCAGGGCACCGATCCCCGCGCCGAGCACACCCGAAACAGTCAGCAGCAGTGCGGGTTCGAGACCCATCTGCACCGCGGGAAGCTGGTCCGGCGGGGTGACAACGCCCACCGTCGGCCCCTCGCGGACACCACTCTGCGCCTCGACGGCTTGAGCGAAGTCCGGAAGTGCCACGCCGTAGGCCTTCGCCAACGCGACCGCGGATTCGGGCGTGGGCCCCGTGACGTCGATGCGGATGAGAGACGTCTGGTGAATGGCCGTGGCGCTGACCCGATCCGTGATCTCGGCGGCAGACAGGGGAACATCGAGGGATTGGGCCACCGCCGTCAGCAGGGGTTCGCTGGTGATCAGCGACAGATACAGCTGCGCACGGTTGGACGCGTACTCGTCGCCCATCACCGCATCGGTGGGGCTGGAGCTCACAGGTGGAGCGATGTAGACGGTGATGCTCGCCTGATACGACGTGCCCGGCAGGTAGGCGACGGCGGCGCCGCCCAGCAGACCGAGCAGCAGCCCCGCCATCATCATCAGTCCGGCTCGACCCAAATGCCTTGTCTTGAGCATCAACTCGACTCCCTCACTGGCCGGCTCATCGTCCCGCCCTGCTGTCCATCGCCCAGACGACCACCGGTGACATCAGGTCGGCGATCCTGGTGTGTCCGGCGTCGGTGGGATGTACGTTGTCCTGCCCCAGAAGGCCCACGCCGACGCTGAACCAGTGGTCGGCGATGGGGTCGATGAACCGCGCCGCAGCTTCGCCGGCGGCCGAGGCCACCGCGTCCCTGATCGAGAGGAGCTGCCGGGGTGGATCGTCGTCCATCCAGGTGGGCCCGACCACCACCACCGAGGCAGCGGGCGCGATCGCGGTGATTCGTCTGTAGGTCTCCGTCGCCGCCGCCTTGACGTCGACGGGTGCGGCCACGATGTCGTTGCGGCTACCGCAGATCACCACCACATCGGTTGCCGGCCCGACCAACCGGCTGACCTGGTCGGGGAAGGTGAGCCCGGTCCCGCGCGCCACGTAACCCGACCCGGCGCCGGTGGAGGTGTCGGTGATGACCCTCGCTGGCCGTGCCTGGTTGATCAGCGCCCCGATCTGAGCGGTCCAGTTCTTGTCGCCTCGTCCGCCCTCGTCGGAACCGGCGGTGAAGTCGCCGATCACCACGATCTGTTCGTCGAAGAAACTGGCGGCGCCGTTGTCCGGGGCCGCCGTCCCTGGGTTCGCGTCGCCGGTGAGAGGCAGCACCGAGAACCGGGGTGGTTGAGACGCATTCACGCGATGCGCGACGGCCACGCCCAGCAGTGTGGTCACCACCATCAGCAGTACAGCGGCGACGGTGCCGATGGTCTTCATTGCACCGCCACCTCCACCTTGGCGGGCGCTGCTTCGGCCAGCGGACCGGACGACCGAACACTGCGGCCGGCCTGGGCGCCGGCCCGGAACAGCGCATTGCGGGCGTGGACGGCGACGATCCCGATCACCGGAATCCCCATGCCCTGCAGCAGATACACCGCGTCGTGCAGATCCGGCAGCAGCGTGTGCCTGAAGGTGACGACGAGCAGACACGAATTCGCCTGTGCGGCAAGTGTGATGGCGGTGGGTGACACGAGCAGCGGCGGACCCGCCACCACGGTGTGCTCGGAGCGGGTGTCGAACACCGCGCCGGCCTCACCGAGCGTGCGTCTCATGATCAACGTGTCGATCCCGTCGGCCTTGGTTCCGAGACCGACGTGCGTGAGGTTGTTGACCGCGCCGGCCTCCGCGCAGTCGCCCCAGGACGCCTCGCCGGCAAGGACATCGGTGAACCCGGCCACCGCGCGGTGCTCGCCGTCCGGACGCGCCCACACCGCGGTCACGGTGCGTCCGTAGGCCGCCAGAGCCGCGCCGAAACCGCCCGCGAGCCGCCCGACAACACTGTCGGAGGCGGCGTCGAGTCCTGTGACCAGCACCGCCCCCGACCCTCGCCCATCTGCCGTGCACCCCAGTGCGATCCTGCGGAAGGTGGCATCGCCGGCCTGGAGCACACCCTCTCGGGACTGCACGGTGCCGCGGTACGGCAGCCCGGCCCGGGCGATCTGACCGGCGTTACGGATCACCTCGTCGGTGCGGTCCCGGTACAGCGCCAACAGTGTGCCTGCGATGAATCCGGCCAGCCCCGCCAGCAGCGCAGTGCTCAGGGGGTTGCCGACGCGCGAGACCGCCGGTGGATCGCTGGTGAGGTTCACTCCGGTCAGTGAGCCGTCCCGGCCGGGTTGTTCGAGTTGGGCCACATACTGTTTGAAGACCTGTTCGACGGTCGCCAGGATCCTGACCGCGTCGTCGGCCGAGGGCGCGGTCACCGAGACCACCAGCATCGGCATCGCCGCGGAGATCTGGGCGTCCAACGACGCTCGGATCAGCTCCGGCGTGAACCGATCGCCCAGAGCGTGCGCGGCCCGGGTGGCCACCTCGGCGCTGTCGATCAGCTGGGCGTAGGTGGGCGCGCGGAGTTGAGCAACGCGCTCACCGCTGTAGGCGTCCACCGCGGTGCCGAGACTGCCGTAGGTGGCGATCATCACCCGGCCCTGCGCCGTGTACTGCACCGGACCGGCCAACGACCACGCCAATGACACCGACGAACCGAGCAGGGTGCAGATCACCACAATTCGCCAGCGGTGACCCAGTACCCGGAAAATCTCTTGAATCTCCACACACTCCCCCTTGCTGTAAACCAGCCCTCACCACGCGTGGACGTCGACGAAATACGACCGGTGATCACTGACCGCAACCTGTTGGAACACCTGATACGTCACGACCGACCCGCGGTTGGTGGTGATCCGGCTGTCGCTGTACACCCGCGTCCGGCCGTCAGGCCCGTCGATCCGCGCGACACCCTTGTCGTAGTTGATCTCGATGGTGATGCGGTACGCGGTGTCGTCGGACAGCCTCTCGGCGAAGGTCTCCGATCCGACGCTGGCCACCCGGCCGTTGTTGACGACGCTGAATTCGATCTTGGTGGGGGTGATCACCACGTGACAGGGCGAGGTCAGGTTCGACATGGCCGTGTCATCCTGCGGCGCATCAACACCGACGATGATTGCCGCAGAGCCGTT
The DNA here is from genome assembly GCF_057656995.1 of Mycobacterium sp. Soil_C_30. Lineage (NCBI taxonomy): Bacteria > Bacillati > Actinomycetota > Actinomycetes > Mycobacteriales > Mycobacteriaceae > Mycobacterium > Mycobacterium sp. Soil_C_30. Next base: position 155,001 of record NZ_JBDGJH010000005.1, read on the forward strand.
GTCGGTGCTACCGGGCCGGAACCCGAACTGCGCGGCCACCTTCGACACGGCGTCGGGCAGATCGGCGGAGATGTACCCCGAAGCCGGTCCTGCCGCCACGGCATTGTTGGTGAGCTTGCCGTCGCTGATCCTGAGCTCGGCTCCAGCGGCACCGTTGGTGGATTCGAGCCACGGTTGCCCGCTGTCGGCCACCAGCACCGGACCGTTCGGCAGCACCGCGAAGTTCTGGAACAGAACCGGTCCCGTCGCCGGGGTGATGCCGCGGTACAGCGCGACGGTCACTGCCGCCAGGACCACCGCGGTCACGACACCCAACAAGTACGCCGCCCCCAACGCCGCGTCGGTCCACTTCTGCGCACGGCCCAGAATCGGTGCTGCCGAGATTGTTTCAGTTTCGCCGGGAGATGGCTCCTCCAAGACGGCACCGCGGCGCCGGTTCATGATGCTTCGCATGTCGACGGGGCCGGAGCACCGGCGAACCGGTTGCCGATCCATGCGGCGATGAGCTCGGTATCGCCGAGATCGTTGTGCCCCGCCGTGGGGATCTCGACATGCTCGATGATTCCACCGCCGCGACAGCTGCGTTTCACCGCCACCGACACCCAGTCCGGGACCACCGTGTCGTCGCGCAGACCGTTGACCACGAGCATGGGGGCAGACAGCGATTCCTGCGGCAGGGCGATGCGCCGCAGGGCATCACGCAGGACGTTCTCATCGCGGATGCTGGTCGGTCCCACCTCGTCGGCGTTGAGGACAGCGGCGTGGGCGGACAACGGGCGGGGGCCGCATCCGATGAGTGACTGCCGCAGGCCGGCCACCCGGCCACGCAGGAAGTGGTCGGCGCGCACGGACGGGTCATACGTCGACAGGCCGGCGATCAGCATGGGGAACAACGCCAGCTGCGACTCCGTGAGTGTCCCCGCCATGGCCCGGTCGGCGAGTTCGCTCAGCTCGACCGCGGGTGAGAGTGCCACGGTGCCGAGCAGGTCGAGCCCCGCACCGTAGAACCTGTTGAACTCGTTGACGGCCCACGCCGCCTGCCCGCCTTGCGAAGGACCGATGGCCACCCACCGGGTTCCCACCGTCGGGTACAGGTTCCGCAGGGCCCGCACCGCGTCGATTACGTTGTACGCCGCGGTCCTCGGCTCCAGGTACGGATGCTCACCCTCGTCGCCCAGACCTTCGTAGTCGGTGACGGCGACGGCGAAGCCGGCACGCACGAAAGACGTCACGGTTGGGGCATCGCCGAACAGGTCAGGTGACTGCGAGGGCGCGCAGCCATGGGTGATCCCGGTGGTGCCGTGCGCCCACGCCAGTACCGGCCATCCCCCGGCCGGCGGCGGTCCGGGCGGAAGGAAGAAGGTGCCCCCGACCCGGGTCTGGCCGCCGGTCACACCGGAGGTCGACAGGTACACCGCCTGCACGTCGGAGATGCGTTCTGCACCCGACGATGCGAAGGTGGCGGAAACCACTTCCCCTCGCGTCGCCACTGTTTTCTCGCTCGCCGCCGGAGCGACGGTGGCCAACGGCGTGGGGATGGCCGCAGACGCGTCGGCGGGTCCGTCGCCTTCCTGGACGACAACGCAGCCGGAAACCAACCACACCAGCGAAACTGCCAGCCCTACAACGTGATACCGGTTCATGATCACCTCCTGCGGCGTCATCGGGTGTGCTGCGCCGGTTCTCGCGTGCCGTGTCGCCGGTAGACGAGCGTGGCCGGGAGGACGAACAGCACGGGGTTGGCGATGGCAGCCACCGTGAAACCCCACACCAAGCTGGTGTCGACGCCGCCCAACAGGTAACCGGCGGCGTAGCCGCACACGGTGGTCAGCACCAGCACCGTGCGGCCGATGGTGGGGATGGCGTGGTGGCCGAGCAGGCGCAAGGTGAAGGTGTCGATCATGGCGAAACCCGTGGTGAGTGCCAGGGCACCGACCAGGAGCACCCCCACCACCAGTGAATGGTTGTCCACCCCACGCAGATTCACGCCGGTGACGAGCAGGAAACCGAGCAGTGCCAGCACCAGAACGAGCGACAGTGCGCCCAGGATGACGGCCAGCCTTCTGCCCCGCCTGATCAGATCGGCGTCGTGGGCGTGGGATTCGCGGGTGGCGCCGTCGGACAACAGGTTGTACGCCGAGGCGGCCAGCACGAGATTGAGCGGGCCCAGCAGCGTCTGGGCCAGCCGTACACCGCCGATGTACTCCGAGGACCCGACGCTGCCGAACACCAGCAGCGGCACGGTCGACACTGCCTGCCCCATGACAAAATCGACGAACTGGGACGACGCGTCGCGCCACAGCAGCCGCAGCGAGACGTGACCGGACACGGCCGGCAGCCGTAACCCGAGGTAACCCAGGGTGGTCAGGTAGGTCAGGTTCACGAAAAGGAAGAACACGTCGACGTCGGCGCTCCACCACAACACCGCCGGCGCCAGCAGCGTCACCGCAAGCCGCAAGATGTCGCCTCGGGCCACCTCCCAGCGCCGGTCCAGCGCCATCGCGCGCATACGCAACCACTCCACCAGCACCGGCAGGGTCGCGCTCAGCCCAAAGACTGTCAGCCACAACGGATCTGTCACACCGAGAAATACCGCGGTGACGGCCGTCAGCAGCCCTGTGCAGGCGGCGCCAAGGGCGGCACTTCCGGTATCGACATGAGCGTTCTTGTTCGTGCGGATCTCGATGAGGGCCGGCTGGAACATCGCTGCCCGCACCGCACCCATGGCAGTCATGGACACCAGGATCAAGAGCGAGAAGGTGGTGAAGTCGCGCGGTGTCATCACCGCCGCCGCCGCCACCATCGCCAACGCCCCGGCCCCGCTGGAGCTGGCCTGCGCCAGAAGCAGCGGTTGTTCGGCGAGGCGACGTGCGACGCCGGTGAGCGTCGGCACTTATCCCGCCCCGCTCAGGACGGTCGACCCGAGGTACCCGGCGGGATTCTCGGCGACCGCGGAGATGACCCGGTCGATGTCCGCTCTGTCATACGAGCCGGAGAAGTACGACGCGGTGAAGTGGAAGCAGCTCTCCTGGTCGCACATGGCCGTGATGGTGATCTGATGGGGCAGGGTCGGATCATTGATCAGTACATAGGCCACCGGCTGCCCGTCACCGAGCCACTTGATCTTCTTCATCGACGGATGCCGGGAAGGATCCGAGAAGGTCAACCGCGTCTTGGTGGGCCACTCGGAGGCGAGCGGTTTGTCCTTCGGCCAGCCCCGGAGCCGGCGCTTGGCCACCGATCCCGCAAGCCGCACCAACGGTGCCGCGCCCTTGAGGGCCGACGCGAACTCGGCCCCGAACTGCTGAACATCGATTCCGGGCGGTGCGGTCAGATCGGCTACCGCCGACAGATTGGCCAGCGTCGTGTGCCCCTCACCCAGGTAGCGGCGCAGGTCGACGAGCACGCTCAGATCATCGGTGGTTTCCAGACCGTGCGCTTCGAAGGCAGCGCGCAGCGCGTAGACGACGGCCGCGGTGACCGAGGTTTCCGGAAAGTGCTGTTTGCGCAACGCTTTGACGGTGCCGAGGAACTCGGGACCGGTCTTGACATAGGTCATCACGATGTCCTCGACCCCGACGGGTGGGTACGCCCGGGTGGGCAAGGCGGCAACCGCCGAGTTTCCGCGCAGTCCTTCGACGATGCTGCGCGGCGAACTCCGCAGCGTTCGGCCCAGCGCCGACAGCAGCGGCCGCCGGACGTTGGGCATCAGATAATCGGTGATGTCGGAGCCCGTCGCCACGGCAGTGAGCTCGAGACACGCGGTGGCGTCTCCGATGCCGTGGTCGAAGCTGAGCATCACGTAGTCACCACAGAAAGTCACCACCAGCGGCTCGTTCTGGGTGGACGCGCGGGCGACGAAACCCTCGAAGTCGGAGAGCATCTCATCAAAATCCTGGGCGGGAACAATGGTCACCGCACCACAGCTTTCGGGATCGAAGAGCCACTTGTCGGTGGTCGACGACGGCTGCAGGCCCACCCGGGCCGAGGGGCCGCGTTGAGCCAGCCGCTGGAAGGACGCCAGGGTGTGCTCGGCTCCGAGATGTCGCACCGGGCCGATCAGCAGTGATGTGCGCTTGCCCGCGAAGGCCACATCTGTCGGGCCGACCTTGACGTACCGCTTGCCTTTGTGGACATTCATCGACTGACCTCACCTTTCTCGAGCACCTCAGTACGCACCTTTGCGCTCCAAGACGGCACCAACTGTTTTCACCACGATCAGCAGATCCCCCACCATGGACCAGTTGTCCACATACGAAAGATCCAGCCGCACAGCGTCACTCCAGTCGAGATCCGAGCGACCACTGACCTGCCACAGCCCGGTGATGCCCGGCTTGACCAGGAGCCGGCGCAGCACGTCATGGTCGTACCTGTCGGCTTCCCTGCGCAAGGGTGGGCGTGGACCCACCACACTCATCTCATTGCGCAGCACGTTGATGAACTGGGGAAGCTCGTCGATGCTGAGCTTGCGCAGGACGCGTCCCACCCGGGTGACGCGAGGGTCGTCACGGATTTTGAACAGCACACCGTCGCTTTCGTTGTGCGACAGCAGGCTCGGTAGCTGTTTGTCCGCGTCTTGAACCATGGTGCGGAACTTCAACATCGGGAACGGTTCGCCGCCGATACCGATGCGCTCGGAGCAGTAGAGCACCGGTCCCCGGTCGGACAGTTTCACCGCCAGCGCAGCGATGAGCAGGATCGGGGACGCCGCCGCCAGAACCGCAACGGCGAAACAGACGTCGAACGCCCGCTTCTGGAAGCGTTTGGTTCCGTGGTACTGCGGCTTCTCCACGTGCAGCAGCGGCAGGCCGGAGATGGGCCGCATCACCAGACGGGACAACGCGACATCGGCCACCCCCGTGGCCAGGATGAGGTCGACCCCCATCGGTTCGAGCTCCCAGGCCAGGCGCTGGACGCCACGAACCCCGAACGAGTCGGCACTGGTGATCATCACGGTGTCCGCACCACACGTGTGGGTGGCGTCGACCACGTGTGCCTCACCACCGATGATCGGGATATCGCCGCCGTCGATGCTCAGATACTCACCGCGCGGTTCGCCGTAGCCGGCCACACCGACGCCGACGATCTGGAAGCCTTCCCTGGGATTGCGCGTCAGCTCGGCGGCGAGTTCACGCACCGCGGCGAGATCTCCGAAAGCCAGCACCGCGGTCTGGTAGTGCCCCTGACCGCGGCGGCTCGAAATGTGCTTACGCCAACCGTATCTCGCGAGGACGAGGCCCATGGTGCCGACGGGCAAGGCCACCGCCAGGTAGCCGCGCGCGATGTCGACGCGGAGCAGGAGTGTGACGATTGCGATTGCCCCGAACGTCCAGAACGATGCCGAGATCACCCGCCGGTACTCCTCGAAGCCGCTTCCGATCACTCGCGGGGATCGGCTGCGGGACGAGGCCAGCGCGTAGAGCCAACCGACCGCGAACAGTACCGAGAACGTAGGGACGAACCACCGCGGATAACCCGCCGGCATCAGATCGGAACCGAACCGAACGTACTGCGCCAAGACCACCGCCGCGCACACCACGACGGCGTCGGTCACTCGTAGCCGTGCAGCGTAGCGACGTTGCCAACTGGTGCGCTCGAATACTCCCGCGGGTACCCGTACCACCGGTGACTGTCGCGGAGCGGTCATCAGTCGCGGCACCAACGCTTCTCCGTAGCCGCTGGCCTGTCGGTCTGACGGCGCAACCACCGCGGCGATACGCGCACCGCCCCTGGCGTTCTCGTCGCCGAGCGGCCACATCTTCATCTGGTCCACAGTCGGCCCCCGCACCCACAGTGCCCCGACCGGCCCTCCACACAGCTGGGTTCGGCGCCGGCGAGCGCGCCGTCCCTGGCCTGAGCTGCAGTCACCGCGCCCTCCCGTACAGCAGATAACTGACATCGATTTGCTGTGGACCCTACGGCGGCCGTTGTCGCCGCGCAGTCCGAGAATCGGCCGTTCGTTCCCGACGAAAGGACCACGTTGTTTGCTGAATGATGCTCAGTGATGGTTTTTTGGTGCCGGTTCGCGTTCCCGCTGCACCTGGCGACGCTTTGCGCCGACGCCGACTCCGGCTCCAAGAAAGCAGATCGAACACCGGGCGCAGACTCACCATCGGGATGTGGCGCGACCGCCTTGCGAGCGTTGTTATACCTGCTCAAGCTTTGTTACCAACAGTTTAACGGGAGCAACCGGGACGGCAGATCCACCGAATGCCGCAGTGGTTTTCCCGCAGCCGGCGACTACCCCATTTCCGGAATGGGACTCATCGTGAGTTGTGTTCACGACTGCGTGGGCTTACGCTCTCGGCAAATCACAGAAAATTGCCTGCCGAGCCGATCCAGCCGTCGTGCAGCGCAGATCATCGCGGAGGTTCCTGAATCAAAGATTTCCGTCGCTGTGGTTGATTTCGCAAATTCAAGAGTCGCGCCACATGCCCGGTGGTGCGGCCCCGCTCCACACTCGGGGCACATGGACAAACGGTGAGGAAACGACATGCCAGACAACAGGATCAGCGTCACGGGGGTTGGCGTGGTGAGCGGTTACGGGTGGGGCCGCGAAGTGTTCTGGGAGGGACTGTGCAGCGGCAAGTCCGCGGCGCGCCACCTCAGCGGCTACGGCGACGATCTCGAGGACTTCGCCTGGCTCGCCCTCGTCCCGGAGGGAGGGCGCCTCGAGGACGGCGAGGGGTTGTTCGGCCGCGCCTTTCTGGCGGCCGGCCGTGAAGCCGTCGCGGATGCGAGCAGCCGCGGCTGGCGTCCCGGCCGCAACGTCGGAGTGGTTCACGTCGCGTGCTTCAACGACATGTACGGCTGGCGTGAGTTCAGCCGCGGAAACGCCCGCCGGTCCCGCGATTTCGTCCGAGTGTTCCCCTCGACGCCGGCGGCGATGTTCATGAAGGAGTTCGGGTTTCGTGGACCCTCACTCATGGTGTCGGCGACCTGCTCCTCGACCAACAACGCCCTCCTGGTCGCCAAGCTGTGGCTGCGAACCGGCGCGGCGTCCGACGTGGTGGTGGTCTCGGCCGATTTGTCCTTCACCCCGGAAGTGGTGGCAGGTTTCACCCGGATGGGTGCCTCGGTCATCGACGCCGAACCGCTCGACGCGTGCCGCCCGTTCCAGGAAGGTGGGCGGGGATTCCCGCCGGGCGAGGCAGCTGTCGGATTCGTGCTCACCACCGACAGTGTCGACGCCTACGCCGAACTGCTCGGCGGCGCGATGACCAGCGATGCCCACCATCCCACCGGCATGGATCCCTCACACGCCGAGGTGGTGCGCTGTGTGTCGGAAGCACTCGCCGACGCCGGTATCACGGCGCCCGATGTGGAATACCTGAACGCACACGGCACCGGCACCGCACAGTGCAACGCTGCCGAAACCGACGTGCTGGAACAGGTTTTCGGCACGAAACCACCGCTGGTGTACGCACTGAAACCGTTGATCGGGCACTGCCTGGCCAGTGCCGGGGCAGTCGAGTTGGCAGCCGGGGTGATGGCCTACGAGCGTGGTGTCATTCCCGCACCGCGGATCGTGAGCCCAGCTCACCCGCGTCTGCTCGACGGTGTCACGCCGTTCGGCGGCGGCGCCACCCTCAAGACGTCGATGGGAATGGGCGGATACAACTCGGCCGTCCTCATCGGGCCGGCGGAAGCCGCATAATGACCGTCACCGTCGACGTGCTCAGCGTCGGTTCGGGCTCCGGCGTACTCGGGGCAGCCGTCTCGGCGGCCCGCGCCGGCATGTCCGTCATGTACACCGACCTCTTCTCCGCCCGGCCGCACGCGGGTCAAACGGCCGCGTTGCCTCTGTCATGGTCCGGTGTGCTGTTGCAACGATGGGGGGTGCAGACCCTGGACCGCCATACCCACGCGTACCTGGACGAGGTGACCGCCGATATCGGCGATCCGGACCTGACAGCCGAACTCGAGGGTGTCACCGTCACCGAACTGCGGCCAGGCCTGCGTCGTGAAGACGGTTCCGTGGCACCGTTCCGCGGTGCTCAACTACGCAACTGGTCGCGGCAGTGCCTGACCGCGACCACCGGCGTGATATCCACTCGTGTCACGTTGCCCGGCGCGGTGAAGATCAGATCCGCCTCAGGCGAGGCGATCGAGGTCAGTGACATCGTTTCAATGCCAGAAGAAGGGATTGGCGAAGTCGACCTGCATTCCTGGCTTCTCGGCCGTGCCCGCGAATACGGCGTTCAGATCGTCACCGGACAGGGTTTGCACCGACTCCTGTTCGCCGATGATCAGGTGTTCGGCGGCATCATCGACACCCCGTCCGGCAGCCAAGTCGTGCGATCGCGCCACGGTGTACTGCTCGGAACCGGAATCCGGGACCACAGCCTGCCCCGGCCGGCGCTTCCCTGTGCACGCACCCGACTGTGCCTGAGCAGCCGCAACGCCAGCAGATTCGCCCGTTTGGAGTTGGTGCCGGACCAGGAGCTGCCGTCGCGTCGGCCATCGACGAGTTTGGGGCGCCGCGGCGGCGGCACAGTTTCATCCGGGCAGGCGCACGCGCGTCGACCGATCTTGCGCAGCGGCCGGGGTAAGCGCTCACGCGCCTGAGTCCGCAGCGCCCACAGGGGTCCGGCGGCCGGGCGAGGGTCTCTAGACTGTGCGTCCGTGAACCCGCTGCGCCTGGTGACCGATGCGATCGCGATGGCTGGGATGCGACCGCCGCTGTCGCTGCCGAGCCGGACCAACGTCGCGTTGGAGGGTAAACGGGTACTGCTCACCGGCGCGTCCTCGGGTATCGGTGCGGCCGCCGCTCTGAAGTTCGGCGCGCGTGGTGCGACGGTGTTCGTGGTGGCGCGACGTGCCGACCTGCTCGAGGAGGTGGTGGGGCGGATCACCGAGGCCGGTGGCACCGCCCGAGCCTTCCCCTGTGACCTGTCGGATTTCGACGCCATCGACCGGCTGGTGAAAGATGTTGGGCCCGTTGACATCCTGATCAACAATGCCGGCCGTTCGATCCGTCGTCCGCTGGAGGAGTCGCTGGACCGCTGGCATGACGTCGAGCGCACCATGACGCTGAACTATTACTCGCCACTGCGGCTGATCCGCGGTGTGGCCCCTGGGATGCTCAAACGCGGTGACGGCCACATCATCAACGTGGCGACCTGGGGTGTGATGAACGAGTCGGCGCCGCTGTTCGCCGCCTACAACGCTTCGAAGGCGGCGCTGAGCACCGTCAGCCGGGCCATCGAAACCGAATGGGCGCCCAAGGGAATCAAATCGACCACCCTGTACTACCCCCTGGTGGCCACGCCGATGATCGCACCGACGCGCGCCTACGACGGGTTACCGGCGCTGCGCGCCGAGGAGGCCGCCGACTGGATGATCGACGCTGCCCGCACCCGGCCGGTGCGGATCGCCCCGCGGATGGCGGTGACGGCCCGCGCGCTGGACACCGTGGCCCCCGGTGTCGTGACGGCCATCATGAAGCGGCAGAACTTCCAGCCGGGCTGACAGTGCTCCGCGCGCTGTTCGGTCTGCGTCCGTCACCGCCTCGTCTCGGGCTCGCGACCCGGACGGCGATCAGTGCCGCGCTGCCCATTCTGATCGGCGTGGCAGTCGGTGACGTCGGTGCGGGCCTGATCGCGACGCTGGGCGCGTTCACCGCACGGTTCGGCGGTGACCGGCCCTACCTGAACCGGGGCGCGCAACTGGCCGTCATCGCGCTGTCCCTGGCCGCGGCCGTCACCGTCGGAGCCTGGGCGGCCCAGACGGCCTGGACCGCGGTGACTGCGGTGTCGCTCGTCGCGCTGGTGGCGGTGTGGCTGTGTGCGGCGTTGGCGGTGGGCCCGCCCGGCGCCTACATCTTCGTCCTGGTGTGCGCGGCCGGCGTCGGCGTCTCGGGTTCGCATCTGCCGCCCCGGCACATCGGGCTGCTGGTGCTCGCCGGTGGAGCGATCTCGTGGGTGGTGCAGATGCTGCCCGCCCTCGCCGACTTCCGTCGTCCGGAGAAGACCGCCGTGGCCGCCGCGGGTGCGGCAGTCGCCGGCTACCTCGAGGCGCCCGATTCCGAAACCCGCCGGGCCGCCGCCGAAGCGCTGCACCGCGCGTGGACGGTTCTGGTGACCTATCAGCCGCGGGAGACCCGGCCGGCCGGTTCGGTGAACCGGTTACGCCACACCAACCATGCGCTGCACGTGCTGTTCACCGACGGAATGCGTGCCACCGCAACCGGTTCCACCATTCCCGACGACTGGGTGCGCACAGCGCGCAGCCTTGCTGCGGGCGAGGTGGCTCCGGAGTCCGTCGTCGCGCCGGTGGCACCCCGACCCGCACTGCGCCCACCCGGGGTGGGCGCCAGGCTGGCCGATGCGCTGCGGCCGGGCTCGCAGACGGTGTGGGTGTTGCGGCGCGTGGTGATCGCCGTGCCGTTGGCCGGTGTCGCGGCAGCGGGGTTGGGCCTCGGCCACATCTACTGGGCCATGGCCGCCGCGGTCCTGGTGCTGCACCTGGGCGCCGACCGGACCGCCACGCTGCAACGCGGCGGCCAGCGACTGGTCGGAACGTGGGCGGGACTCGTACTCGCGGCGGCGATCCTGGCGATCCACCCGCAGGGACTGTGGCTGGCTCTGGTGGTGCCGGCGCTGCAGTTCCTCGTCGAACTGCTCGTGGTCCGCAATTACCTGTGGGCGACGGTGTTCATCACCGCGACGGCCCTGACCATCTCGTCGGGCGCGCACCAGGTGGACGCCGGGCCGCTACTGCTGGACCGCGGGGTGGACACGGTGATCGGTTGCGCCATCGGGGTGCTGGTGTATCTGCTCAGCGCGGGCCGCCAAGAAGCCAACCGACTGGCCGAAGCCCTGGCGAGCACGCTCGAACACACGGCCGCCGCGACGGAACACCTGGAGGTTCGGCGCGCCCGCCGGGACCTGCAGCTGAGCATCATCGCGCTCGGCACCGCCTACGACGCGGCGGTGGCCGGGCCGCACCGCCACCGCGACGTGGCGGCCAGACTGGCCCGGGCGGTGGCGGCGGCCGAACACCTGGGATACCTGACGGTCGCGGCGTCCTGGGCCGCCGAGCACGGGCGCACCGACCCGCTCCTCGACGACGACACCACCACGTATGTGGCGACGTTGCGCGGGCTGGCCGCCGCGGTGCGCAGCGCCGTGCCGCCACCGGGAACCGACTGTGTTCCCGCAGTGGTGCGCGCGGATGTCGCCGCCGTGGCGGACACGCTCAGGTGACGCGGGCGCCCAGACCGAGGTCTCGGCGCTGCAACCCGAACTTTCGGCCCATGCGTCGGTTTGGGCGAACCGGGGTGATAGACAAGGGCCATGGAAATCCTGGCCAGCCGTGTGCTGTTCCGGCCGGCGGACTACCAACGGTCGGTCGAGTTCTACCGCGACAGCCTGGGCCTGGCGATCGCCCGCGAGTACGCCGGCGGCACGGTCTTCTATGCCGGACAGTCGCTGATCGAACTTGCCGGCCACGGGAAGCCGATGACCGGAGGTTCGCTGTGGCTGCAGGTGCGTGACCTCTATGCCACCCAGGCCGAGTTGCAGGACCGCGGCGTCGAGATCACCCGGGAGGCCAGACAAGAACCGTGGGGCCTGCACGAAATGCACGTCGCCGACCCTGATGGCGTCACCCTGATCTTCGTGCAGGTGCCCGAGGATCACCCGCTGCGTCGCGACAGCCGCTGAAACCACAAACGCCGGGTCCTGCTCACGAGCAGAACCCGGCGCTGGTGGATGATCAGTGCGAGGGCGTGGCCAGCGGCCAGCCCACCGAGGCGAGCCGGGCCGAAACCTGGTGCATCTCCTCGGGATTCGGCTCCTTGTCGATCAGCGAGTGAATGGCGTCGCGGATCTGCTCGTCGGTGACGGGGGTGTCGGGTTTCCCGCTCGTGAGGATCGAGCGGGCTGCGGCCACCACTTCGTCTTCACTGAGAGTCCGCTTGAGCAGGGCCAGCAGCGCGAAGTGGTCCTTGGGCGGGACACCCTCGGGGAATCCGGCGTTCAGCCAGCGGATGACGTTGTTGAACGTGCTCTGTGTCTCGGTCATGGCAGCCTACTCAAGCGAAGGGAAAGAGGTTGACACCGAAGTGATGCTCGATCGTGGTTCTGGTGATCCACAGCAGGGCCACCAGGATCACGGCGCCGACGAGGACGAACAGCGCCAGGCCGAGGAACTTCAGCAGGGGGTTGGTCGAGTGCACGGTGCCGTCGGCGTCAGCCACGCCGGCGCCGTGGGAGTAGGCAACCAGTCCGGTGGCGAACAGCGCGGGCAGTCCCGCCCCGAGAACCAAGCCCACCACCAGCACCTTGAAGATGCTTTCCACATAGATCATGTCGATTCCTCAGTTCTGCGATCAGACGGTGGTGGTTTTCGGGGTGTCGGTGATGTCCCGCAAGTCGGCCGGCACGACGGAGTTGGTCGAGTCGTCCCAGTCGGCGTTGACGTTGTTGTGGTCGACCTTCTGCTGCTGGGCGCGCCACCACATGTAGAACGACAGGCCCACCAGGATCAGGAAGATCAGCCCGTCGCCCACCAGCTGCGTGGTGAACCCCGCCACGGTGTGGGACACCCAGAACGCCAGCGCACCCACCAGGCCCGCCGCGGGCAGCGTGACGATCCACGCCAGCGCCATCCGGCCGGCCACCGCCCAGCGCACCGAGGCGCCGGGCTTGCCGACGCCGCTGCCCAGGATCGAGCCGGTGGCCACATGGGTGGTGGACAGCGCCATACCGGCGGCCGAAGAACTCAGAATGATGGCGGCCGAGGAGGCTTCCGCGGCCAGGCCCTGCGGGGACTCGATCTCGACCAGGCCCTTGCCGAGTGTGCGGATGACGCGCCAGCCGCCGAGGTAGGTGCCCAGCCCGATGGCCAGCGCACAGCTGGCGATGATCCAGAACGGCAGCCCGTCCTCGGCGACATTGCCGGTGAGGTGGCCGGTGGTGATGAGGGCCAGAGCGATGACACCCATGGTCTTCTGCGCATCGTTGGTGCCGTGGGACAGCGCGACCAGCGAGGCGGTGGCGATCTGGCCCCAGCGGAAGCCTTCCTCGCGGCGGTTCTTCACCACGTTGCGGGTGATCCGGTACACCAGCCAGGTGCCGCAGGCGGCAACCAGCCCGGCGATCACCGGGGCGGCGATGGCGGGGATGAGCACCTTCTGCGTGACGCCGGCCCAGTTGACGCCGGCCAGCCCGATGGCCGCCAGGCCGGCGCCGATGAGCCCGCCGAACAGTGCGTGCGACGAGCTGGACGGGATGCCGAACAGCCAGGTGAGCAGGTTCCACAGGATGCCGCCGATGAGTCCGGCGAAGATGATCGTCAGGCCGGTCGAGGCATCGATGTTGGGCAGCAGGGTGCCGGTTTTGCTGTCCTGGATCTTGAGCACCGACGTCGTTACCGTCAGCGCCACTTCCACGGACAGGAAGGCGCCGACGAGGTTCAGCACACCCGCCAGCAACACCGCGGTCTTGGGCTTCAGCGCACGGGTCGCGATGGACGTGGCCATGGCGTTTCCGGTGTCGTGGAAGCCATTGGTGAAATCGAAGGCCAGGGCCGTCGCGATCAGCAGGATCAAGATGATCATCTCTGCGCTCATGCCGCTAATTGTGAGACCAGCGAAGCGAATTCAACTAACCGAAGAGCGCCTCGCAGCGTTAGCTGAGCTGCCTTTATACATACTCCCAGGTGACGTTCATCTGCCGTTCACCGAAACCATGGCGGCCGTTGGTACACCTCTTCCGGTGGGGACATGAAACGAACCGTTTGCCTCCAGGCGGGTACCGTCTGGCCGAGCACACGACGGCACACCATCAAAGCGCCCCTCGATCGGAAGTGAAGACGTGAACCGGTTCCTCAGCGCAGTGGTGAATTGGCTGCGCGCCGGCTACCCCGACGGCGTGCCGCGCAACGACTACCTGCCCTTGTTCGCTCTGTTGTCGGGCCGACTGAGTACCGACGAGGTGAAGCAGGTGACCCGCGAACTGCTCAACCGCCCCGACCTCGACGACGCCGACATCGGCGCCGAGATCGTCCGCCTCACCGACGGCCTGCCGTCGCCCGCCGATATCGAACGGGTGCGGGAGCGGCTGGCCGCCAAAGGGTGGCCGCTGGATGACCCCCGCGACGCAGAGGAACGGCCATAACCACGCTGCGCACGCTCGTCGTCCCGCCGTCGGCAGCGGCGCTGGCGGCCGCACTCGAGCCGGTTCTCGACGGCCGCGGGAGCGCCCTGCTGCCGCTGCCTCCCGGTGATCCGCGCCAGGCGGAGTTGTTGCAGACCGCCCTGCGAGCCGGCGAGGAGATCGACGACGATGTGGCGCTCGTCGTCTCGACCTCCGGGACCACCGGCACCCCGAAGGGCGCCATGCTGACCGCGGCGGCGTTGACGGCCAGCGCCACCGCGACGCATGCCCGACTCGGCGGCCCGGGTAGGTGGTTGTTGGCGCTGCCCTCGTATCACATCGCCGGACTGCAGGTGGTGATCCGCAGCGTGCTGGCCGGCACCACGCCCATCGGGCTCGACCTGTCGAACGGATTCGACGTCGGCGTGCTGCCGGACGCCGTGGCCGCCATGGGCCCCGGGCGCCGCTACACCTCCCTGGTGGCCGCACAGTTGGCCAAGGCGTTGCCCGACCCGGCCGCCACCGAGGCGCTGGCCGAATTGGACGCGGTGCTGCTCGGCGGCGGGCCCGCGCCGGCGCCTGTCCTGGAAGGCGCTGCGGCAGCGGGTATCTCGGTGGTCCGCACCTACGGTTCCAGTGAAACCGCGGGCGGGTGTGTGTACGACGGTGTCCCGCTCGACGGGGTGGGCGTGCGCATCGATGACGGCCGGATCGTGCTCGGTGGGCCCACGTTGGCCAAGGGCTACCGCAATGTTCCGGTGGACGACCCGTTCGCCGAACCGGGCTGGTTTCGCACCGACGACGCCGGGGTGCTCGAGGATGGGGTACTGCGGGTGGTGGGCCGTATCGACGAGGCCATCACGACAGGTGGGCTGAAGGTACTGCCCCAGCCGGTGGAAGCGGTACTGGCCACGTGGCCCGGGATCGCCGACTGCGCTGTGTTCGGGCTCCCCGACGACCGGTTGGGCCAGCGGGTGGTGGCCGCCCTGGTGTTGTCCGGCCCCGCGCCGACGGTGGCTGAGCTGCGCGCGCATGTCGCGCAGTCGTTGGATCCGACGGCCGCACCGCGGGAGATCCACGTGGTCGACGAGCTGCCGCGGCGCGGGATCGGCAAGCTGGACCGCCGTGCGCTGGTGGCCCGCTTCTCGACGTAGCCGCGGAATCGGCGGCCCCGCGGAGCATCATGTAACCCATGCGCCGTGAAGTCAGCACCATCGAAGAGCTCCGCGCCCTGGTCGGAGAACCGGCCGAAGCCGTGAAGAAGAAGGTCAGCCCGAAGCTGGCGCCGATTCACCGCGACTGGCTGGCGCATTCGCCGTTGTGTTTTGTGGCGACCACCGACAGTGACGGCAACATCGACGTCTCCCCCAAAGGTGACCCGCCCGGGTTCGTTCACGTCATCGATTCGACGACCATCGCGATTCCGGAGCGTCCCGGCAACAAGCGCGTCGACGGATACCTCAACGTGTTGCAGCGGCCCCGCGCGGGCACGCTGTTCCTGGTGCCTGGTCGCGGTGACACGTTGCGGATCAACGGCGGCGCCACCATCGTGGCCGACGCCGACTACTTCGATTCGCTGGTCGTGGCCGGCAAGCGTCCGATCCTGGCGCTGGAGATCGCCATCGAAGAGGTGTTCTTCCACTGCGCCAAGGCTTTTCTGCGCTCGGACGCGTGGAAACCGGACAGCTGGCAGCCGGACGCCCTGCCCAGCGTCGCGCAGATGGTCAAGGCCATGGATGCCGGCCTGAGCCTGGCCGAACTGGAAGCGCAGTTCAGCGAGGAGAGTATGCGCACTCAGTTGTACTGAGCCAGTGCCGTTACCCACGATGCCACCGCCAGCAGCAGGTAGGTCAATGGGAACGCCAGGTTGTGCAGCACCCGGGTTTTCACATGCACCGCCACTGCGCCCAGGAAGAACAGCACCAAACCCGTTGCGGCAGCGCAGCCCAACGCGGGCACCACGAATCCGGCCAGCAGGCCCAGGCCACCGGCGGCTTTGCACAGGGCCAGTGGGGTGATCCAGGACTGCGGCACGCCCACCTCGGCGGAGTTGGCCAGGACGAAACGGGCGCGCGCCAGATCGGCGGCGGCGATACCGAGATTGGCAGCCGCGGTCACCACCGTGACCACCACATAAAGGGTTACAGTCATGTTCTTCCTCCGCTTTTAGGGTTTGTGCGACCTGTTGACGTTTCAGCGTGGGAAGAGGTGACATTGTGCAGGTCAGCGACGTCTTCGACGAGCACCGCTCCCGTCTGATGAGCGTGGCGGTGCGGATATTGGGCTCGGTACACGACGCCGAGGACGCCGTGCAGCAGACCTGGCTCAAGGCCGCGGGCGCCGATCTCGGTGCGGTGCGTAACCCGGCGGGCTGGCTGACCACCGTGTTGAGCCGCGAATGCCTGGACATGCTGCGGCACCGGCGAGCCTGGGTGCCACTCGATGAGGACGTCGCGCAATGGGACAGGGCGACAATCGATCTGGTCGACAGCGTGGGCCTGGCCATGCTGGTGCTCCTGGACCGGCTCTCCCCGGCCCAACGGGTGGCGTTCGTACTGCACGACGCGTTCGGGGTGCCGTTCGCCGATATCGCCGCGGCGCTGGGCACCACCCCGTCGGCGGCCAAGCAGCTGGCCAGCCGGGCACGACGGGCCGTGGCGGGAGCCGCGGCGGTGCCCGCAGACCGGGATCACGTCCGGCTGGCCGAAGCGTTCCTGGCGGCGTCCCGAGACGGGGACATCGCCACCCTCCTCGACGTCCTGGCACCCGATGTGGTGCGCCGGGTGGACCCGATCCTGGTGCCCGCGGAAGTGCCCACGTCGGTGCACGGTGCCCGCGCGGTCGCCGAGGAGACGCGCTTGTTCGCCGCCCGCGCCCGCGCCGGCGCGGTGACCGTGGTCGAGGGCGAACCGGTGATCGCGATCGTGGCCGGCGGCCGGGTACGGATCGTCATCCGGCTGACATTCGAGGCGGGGCGGATCAGCGTCGTCGACATCGCGCCTCTTTGAATCAGCCCGAATTTAATCGCCTGCCGAGGAATAAGGGGTCAGGTGGGCGACTTGTCCACGGGGAGAGCCCTATTCGCTGAGGAGATGATCCATGTCGCGACCCATTCGGACCGGTGTGCAGTTGATTCCCGGCGGAGCACCGGACTACCGGACGTGGCGCGAGGCGGTCCTGCGCGCAGAAGATCTGGGCACCGACATCATCTTCGGCTACGACCACTTCCACGCCCCCAACTTCGCCGGCATCGTCGATGCGTTGCCGATCCTGGCCGAGACCCAACCCGACGTGACCAACTTCGAGGGTTGGACGGCGCTGGCCTCCTGGGGTGAGATCACCACCCGCGCCGAGATCGGCCTGCTGGTCAGCGGCATCGGGTACCGCAATCCCGACCTGCTCGCCGACATGGCGCGCACCGTCGACCACATCAGCGGTGGCCGCGTCATCCTCGGTGTCGGCGCCGGCTGGTACGAAAAGGATTACACCACATACGGTTACGACTTCGGCACGGTGAAGTCGCGGGCGGACCTGTTCGACCAGGGCCTGCTGCGTATCGAAAGCCGGTTGAGCCAACTCAATCCCGAACCGGTGCGCAAGATCCCGATCCTGATCGGCGGCTCGGGCCAGAAGCGCACCCTGCCCGCGGTGGCCCGGCACGCCGACGTGTGGCACACCTTCCTGCCGATCGAGCTGTACCGGCAGGCCAGTGCCCGCCTCGGTGAGCTGGCTTCCGGGTTCGGCCGAGCCGATGGTGATATCGAACGGTCGGTGCCGTGGGAGGACGAGAACAGCGCCGACCAGTACGTGGACGCCGGAGCGACACTGTTCACCACCGAGATTCGGCCCACGGCAGACGGTTACGACTTCACCGCGCTGGAGAGGCTGCTGAAGTGGCGGGCCAATCGGAGCTGACTCACGCCAGCGCCGAGACCAGGCTGACGTAGACAGCGGTGCCCACCAGGATGCTGAGCAGCGCCTGCCGCCGCCACAGGTGCAGGCCTGCGGTGACGGCCACGCCGATCACCAGGAACAGCACCTCCCGTGGGGTTTGTCGCTGCGCACCGTGCAGGGTGTAGATGGCCAGCATCACCATCACCCCGACGGGCATGTGCACGCTCAGATGCCGCACCACCGTGCTGTGCCGCATGGGTGCCAGCACCGCGAACGGCAGCGCGCGCAGTGCCCACGTCACGGCGGCGCTGACCGCCACCAACAGCGCGATGTAACCGTTGTCAGGCATCGTCGCCTCCAAAATGCTTGCGCAGCAGTAGCACCGCGGTGAACGCCGCGAATGCGCACACCAGCAGCTGACCCGGGGCCACCACCCATGCAGCCACCGCGCACGCGGCGGCGGAGACAGCTGTCAGCGGATCGGGACGCTGCCGGTAGGCGTCGATGGCCAGCACGATGAACAACGCCGTCAGCGCGAAATCCAACCCCTCCAGCCGTTCGATGGGCAACGCCTCACCGAGCACGCCCCCGAGCGTCGCACCTGTCACCCACAGCAACTGGAAACACAGCTGCATCAGCAGGATCGGCCGCGTCGTCCAGTCCCGGGCCTCCGGGCTGACACCGACGGCATACGCCTCGTCGGAGAGCGTGTAGGTGCTGTACAGCTTGCCGGGGATCCCGCGCACCCGGTGCAGCGGGAAAGACAGCGCATAGAAGATGTGGCGGGCGTTGACGATGAACGTGGTCAACGCGACCGTCGCCACGGGCGCCGCCGCGGCCACCAGCGGCACCATCAGGAACTCCAGGGATCCGGCGTAGATCACGGCGGCGAACGTCGGTGCCCACCACCACGCCAGTCCGGCGTGCACCACCACAAAGCCCAGCGCCATCCCCAGTGGGATGAACGCCAGACCGATCGGCGCCGACAAGGCGAACACCTGCCGTAGGGAATGAGCCATCCGCCCAGTGTGCGATACCGGGGTCACCGAATCGTCAGACCGGGCCCGCAGCCGGGCACATAGGGTGGGAGAGTGTGAAGACCGGACGCCGTGAGTTCGTTGCCGTCGCCCTGGCCGTACTTCTGGTTGCTGCGGCGTTCGTCGTCCCCAAGCTGCATCTGGGCATCGTCACCCCGCTGATCAACGCCGACGCCGAACGGTTCGAGGCGTTCGCCGGCGCCGCACCGATCTTCGGGTGGTGGGACGCGCACGTCGGGTGGGGCACGGTGCCCGCCATCTTGATCGGTCTGGCGGCGGTGCGGTGGGGTCAGTCGGTGGCGCAGCGGCTGGGATTTCGGACGTTGCTGCTGGTGACGTGGGTGACGTCGGCGGCCTGGGCGTTCTCGCTGGCCATGATCGACGGCTGGCAGCGCGGTTTCGCCGGGCGGCTCACCGCCACGCACGAGTACCTGCGCCAGGTGCCGACCATCGACGACATTCCGTACGCGGTGCGGTCATTCGCCGGCCGGATCGTGGACTATCAACCGGATTCGTGGATGACGCATGTGTCCGGGCATCCACCGGGGGCGTTGCTGACATTCGTCTGGCTGGACCGGATCGGGCTCGGCGGCGGCGCCTGGGCCGGGTTGTTCTGTCTGCTCGTCGGCTCTTCGGCGGCCGCGGCGATCCTGGTGGCGGTGCGGGCGCTGTCCGGGGAGGACCTCGCGCGCGGCGCGGCCCCGTTCGTCGCGGTGGCGCCGACGGCCATCTGGATCGCGGTGTCGGCCGACGGGTACTTCGCCGGTGTCGCCGCCTGGGGTATCGCGTTGTTGGCCCTGAGCGTGCGCGGCTCCTGGTGGTGCGCCGCACCGGCGGGACTGTTGCTCGGCTGGGCCATCTTCCTGAACTACGGGCTGGGGCTGATCGCACTGCCCGCGGTGGCGGTACTGGTGTCGGCGTCGTCCGTGCGGGTGGCGCTGCGGACGTTGGGCGTGGCGGTGGTCGCGGCATCGGTGGTGGCCGCGGTGTTCTACGCGGCCGGATTCTGGTGGTTCGACGGCTATCACGCGGTGCAGGAACGGTATTGGCAGGGCATCGCGCTGGACCGGCCCTTCCAGTACTGGGGCTGGGCCAATCTGGCGTCGACGGTGTGCGCCATCGGTCTGGGCAGCGTGGCGGGTGTGGCGCGGGCGTTCGACTGGCCGGCTGTTCGCGCGCGGTCCGGCATTCACCTGCTGGTGCTGGCGGCGCTGCTGGCGATCCTGTGCGCCGACCTGAGCATGCTGAGCAAGGCGGAGACCGAACGCATCTGGCTGGGGTTCATGGTGTGGTTGACGGCCGCTCCGGCACTGCTGCCAGTGGCCTCACGCCGGTGGTGGTTGGCGCTCAACGTCGTCGGCGCGCTGCTGCTCAACCACCTCATCCTCACCAACTGGTAGGGATTTCGGCGCGTTGGTAACCGCTGAGCGGTTACCAACGCGCCGAAATCCCACGTAGGCGAAGGTGAGGACCCAGACGATGGCCAGGGCGATCCACAGCCCGGTCGGGTAATCACGGTCCAGCACCGAGGGATTGGTCGGTCGAGCGCCGGGCGTGTCGAACACCGGGACCGCCAGCAGTACCAGCGTCACGCTGAGCAGGGCCGCCACCGCCACCGGCGTCCAGACCGTGCGTGGCAGAATCCGTCGGCCCGCATAACCCAACGCGGCCACCAGCGGCGCGAACACGAAGTCGTGCAGCAACACACCGGCCAGCGCCCACAGCACGATCCGCAGCAACGTCGGCCAGGGATTCTCCAACAGCAACACCACACCGTAACCGATCAGCGCCACGCCCGCGACGCCCAGCGCGGCCCTCATGTGACCACCTCGATACGCGTCAACCACTTCGTCTGCAGCACACCGGGTCTCGACGGGGCGATCAGCCGGCAGGGATACCCATGGTCGATGTCGAGGGTCTGCCCGTTGAGCTTCAGCGCGATCAGCGTCCTATCGTCGCGGGCGTGCTTCGCCGGCAGCACGGTCCGAGAGTACGGCCCGGGCGGTTCCAGCGAGATCATCCGCAGATCGGCGTCGCGAGGCGCCCCGACGGTGGCGACGAGCTCGGCCAGCACCACACCGGTCCACTCGGCGTCGCGGCTCCAGCCTTCGACACAGGCGATCGGCAGCCGGTGTGTGGTCTGCGGCAGGTTGTTCAGGTCCTCGACGGTGAACCTCGTGGTGTTGGAACCGTAGACGACGGTGAGCCGGTAGTCGGGTGCCCGCGCGGTCCGCAGGACGCCCGCCTCGGCGCCGGAGCGGTTGACCGGCAGATCCTGGGGCCCGTCGCCCGAGCGTGGTGCCAGCACCGAGACATGACGCAGCCACGGCACGCTCTGCCCCACGGTGGCTGTCGTCGCCACGCCCACAGCCAGCCACGTCCCGCGCAAGACGGCCCGCCGTGACACCGGAACACCGAAATCCGTCGGCTCCTCGAAGGCACGACGGATGACGGGCAACTTCACCGCGACGTGCAGGATCACCGAGCCGAACACCACATAGGACATCGCGTAATGCACTGTGGTGAAGAAGAATCCGAACGCATACCACTGCGCGATGTTCATCAGGCCGGTCACCAGCTGGAAGATCATCGAGGCGACGAGCACCAGGATGGAGCCGCGCTCGAGGAGCCGCAGCGGTGAGCCGATCACGGGTCGTTCGAACAGGTTCGGCCACACCGACCACAGCTTGACCACCAGCAATGGCACGGCGGCGATACCGGTGGCGACGTGCAGTCCTTGCGTGAGGCGGTACAGCCACACCGGTCTGGTGGGCCACGGGAACCACGGCTGCGGATGCTGGATGAGGTGGCTGATCAGCCCGGTCAGGAAACACACCGTGACGGCGATGCCGAGCCACACCCCGACTCGGCCGGTGACCGCGGTGCCGCGCAGGGTGGTTCGGCTCACGAGCGCACAGATTTGTACGGAAACCCTCGGCGTGTTGTGTACAGACACGCGCGCTCGCCAGAGGGGGGCGGGGGCATCAGGCGGCCAGGGAGGCGACCACCCGGTCGCCGATCGAGTGGATGTCGTCGACGGCCAGGCCCACATCGGAGGCCAGTTGCGCAGCGCAGTCGACGCCCACCCACGCCCAGCGGAACCACGGGCCGATCGTTCTCCTGGTCTCCAGCCGAATCCAATCCACCTTCACCCCATGGGATTGCGGGTCGAATTCGGCCAGACACCGGCCACCGTGGCGCAGCAGTTCCGCCGAGCGGCGCAACACCCGCCACGGGTCGCCACCGAGACCGACATTGCCGTCGGCCAGCAGGACGTTGTGCCAGCGCCCGGTGCCCGGCAACGGGTCGAACAGATCGCGCCGCAAGGCCGGCGCCCCGCTGTCGCGCGCCAGGTCGATCGCCGTCGGCGACAGGTCCACCCCCAGTGCCGGGATTCCCCGCTGCACCAGATTGGCCACCAGACGTCCTGGGCCACAGCCCAAGTCGATCGTCGGGCCATCGCACATGTCGAGCACCACCGCGTCAAAATGCGCTTCGGCTTTCGAGGCCTGCCGCCCGCCGAGCCAGGTGCGCACCGGCAACCGGTCGGTGCTGCCGTCGTCGTGGCGGATCCAGCAGCGTTCACCGTTGAGGGCACGCTCATAGAGATGGCCGAACATGTCAGACCCCCACGAATCTGCTCGCGGGGCCGCACAGTGCCCGGACAGCATCCAGATCGTCGATGGTGTCCACATCATCGAGCTCCGGCAGCAGCGTCACCTCGGCGCCGGTGGCCCGCAGCGCTGCCAATGTCTGTGCACCGGTATCGGATCGCGACATCGGAATGTCAGCCAGGCACTGCGCCGTCGTCGCAGCGCTGACCCCCAGCGCCCACCATCCGCCGTCGCCGGCCATGCCGAGCACCGCGTCACCGTCGAGCAGTTGCCGCGCCGAACCACTGAGCAGTTCGGCGGTGACCTGGGGGGTGTCCATCCCGATCTGCAGCACGGGCAGGCCGGCCGAAGCGTCGGCGTGCGCGTGCACCAGGCGCTCGGCGAAACCGTCACCGCGCTGCTCGATCACCACGAACGACGCCAGCAGCTCCCGGATCTCAGCGGCCCGCGCCGCCTTCGTCAGATCCCCGGTGAACGCGACCACCCGGCGGGTCACGGATGCGGCGACAACCGCATCGAGAGTGTCCAGCAGCGCCGCCGCGGCGACGTCGGCGGCGGCGTCGTCACCGATCGATGCGGCCAGCCGGGTCTTGGCCAGCCCGGGAACCGGAGCTTTGGCTACGACGAGAAGACAGCAAGGGAGCTCCATCAGTTGATCGCCTTCCAGAAGTCCACCGCGGCATGGAAGCTCCCCCGAACGGAACCGCTGACCTTCGACACCCCACCGGTGCGGGGTCCGTACGCGACATCCAGTTCCACCACTCGCCAGCCCGCTGCGGCGGCGCGGACCAGCAGTTCCAGCGGATACCCCGATCGGCGGTCCTGCACACCGAGATTCAGCAAATCGTCCCGCCGCATCACCCGCATGGGTGCGATGTCGTGGACTGCAAGGCCATGCTTGTGACGCAACCGGAAGCAAACCGCCGCGGTGCCCAGGCGGGCGTGCCACGGCCAGCGCAACCCCCGTACCGGCCGCCGCCGTCCGGTCACCATCTCGGCGCCGTCGAGTGCGGCCACCAACCGCGGCAGATCGCCGGGATCCAGTGACCCGTCGGCATCGATGACCGCCACGATCGGCGACGTCGCGGCCACCACACCGGCATGCACCGCCGACCCATAACCCGGTACCCGTTCCACGACCACCTGGGCGCCGTGACCGCGCGCGACCTCGGCGGTGTCGTCGGTGCTGTTGTTGTCGACGACCAGCGCCCGGTACCCCGGGGGAATTGCTGCGAGCACCCCGGGCAGGGCCTCGGCCTCGTTGAGGCAGGGCAGCACCACTGTGACCGGACAGTCGGGCATGACTTCCGACGGTAGCAGTGAAATTGGCACCGATCCGGACCGCCGTCGGTGACGAATGCCTTACATCATCGCAGGTAGATGAGCTTCGAATGAGTGGAGATGGTGAGTTGGGAGCCGTGGGCGCGCGTGTGCTGATCGCCGACGACGACGTGGTCGTCCGCGATGTCGTGCGCCGATACCTGGAACGTGACGGGTTGGAAGTCGCTGTCGCCGACAACGGCACCGACGCGTTACGCATGCTCGGCACGGAACGGATCGACGTGGCGGTGCTCGACGTGATGATGCCCGGACCCGACGGGCTGACCTTGTGCCGCAGTCTGCGGCAGGCGGGTGACTTCAGTGTGCCGGTGATCCTGCTGACCGCCCTCGGCGAGGAGGACGACCGGATCGCGGGGCTCGAAGCCGGCGCCGACGACTACGTGACGAAACCGTTCAGTCCTCGTGAGTTGGCGCTGCGCGTGCGCTCGGTCCTGCGCAGGTCGCCGTCGCCGCTGGGCGCGTTGCCATTGGACATCACCGTCGGTGAGTTGACGGTGTCCTCGGCCTCGCGCACCGTGAGCCTCGAGGGCCGCCCGGTGGGCCTGACCAACCGTGAGTTCGACCTGCTGATGTTCTTCCTCACCCACGCCGACACCGTGTTCACCCGCGAGGAACTTCTGCAGCGGGTGTGGCACTGGGACTACGGCGACCTGTCCACGGTGACGGTCCACGTCAAACGGTTGCGTTCCAAACTCGGTGACCACCACCGGGTACAGACGGTGTGGGGCCGCGGCTATCTGTGGCAGAGCGCGGCCGACGAGGACCCGCATGCCGCCGGCTGACGTGACCGAAATCGTCCTGCTCGTGCTCGCCTCCTCGGTGCCCGTTGTCCTGTTGGGGGCGTTGATCATCCGGGTGGCCCGGAGCTGGTCGCTGGCGGTCAGCATGGTGGTCCTGGTGCTGATACCGGTGGTCGCCACATTCGCCGGGGTGCTGGGCGCCAGTAGCTTCATGATCACCGAGACATTCGAGAAAACGGCCATCGTCTTGGTGATCGTGTCGGTGGTGACCATTCCCGCCGCGGTGATGCTGGCCCGCTATCAGGCGCGAAGAACCGTGTGGGAACAGGAGATCCGCGACTCTGAACGCGCCGCCGAACAGTCCCGGCGCAAGCTGGTGGCCTTCGTGAGCCACGATCTGCGCACCCCCCTGGCCGGCATCCGCGCGGTGTCGGAAGCCATCGCCGACGGCGTGGTCAGTGATCACGAGGTCCGTGAACACGCCAAACACATCGAGCAGGAATCGATTCGGCTGTCCGAGATGGTCGATGACCTGTTCGAGATGTCGAAGATCAATGCCGGGGCCGTCACGGCGTCCTATGACCGGGTGGCCCTCGACGAGGTGGTCGACGACGTAGTGCGCGCCCACCGCATCACCGCCGATCGGGCCGGTGTCGCGTTGCGTGCCGACCTGCCCGGGGCGCCGGTCAAGGTGATCGGCAGCGACCGCGCGCTGGTGCGGGTGCTGTCGAATCTGGTGGCCAACGCGATCGCCCACACCCCCTGCGGCGGTACGGTCAGGCTGGAGCTGGGCCGCGACGAGCAGGGCGCCTGGGCGAGGGTCGACGACACCGGAGTGGGAATCGACGAAGCCGACCTGGGGCGGGTGTTCGACGTGGCCTACCGCGGCTCCAACGGGCGTGTGCCGCGGTTGGATTCGTCGTTGCCCAGCGGGTCAGGGCTGGGTCTGGCCATCGCCGCCGGCCTGGTGCAGGCCCACCGCGGCACGTTGTCGGCGCACAACCTCGACACCGGAGCCCGCTTCGAGGTGCGGCTGCCGCTGGCTACGGAGGCTTGAGCCGCCTCGGCGACCGGCTACCGAGCCTTGAGCACCGCCTCGAACTCCGTGCAGAACCAGTCCACATCTGCCATCGAGAACACCAGCGGCGGACGAATTTTCAGCACATTGCCGTCATGCCCGCATACCGACAACAGCACCCGTCGCTCCCGGAGCGCATTGACCAGCCAGCGCGCCCCGGCACGGTCGGGTTTCTTGGTCTCGGGATCGCTGACCATCTCGACGCCGATGTAGAGACCCGCACCGCGGACGTCACCGACGCCGGGATGCGCGAGCGCGATCTCGGTCAGTTCCCGCCGCAGCGTCGCACCCACATTGGCTGCATTGCTCATCAGCCGTTCGTGCTCGATGACGTCGAGGACGGCCGACGCCGCGGCCATGGACACCGGGTTACCGCCGAATGTGTTGAAGTAGGGCATCCCGACGGCGAACGATTTCAGGACGTCGGAGCGGGCCGCCATGGCGGCGACCGGCATCCCGTTGCCCATCGGTTTCCCGGTGGTCAGCAGATCGGGAGTGACCCCGTGGCGCAGGCACCCCCACATCGAGTCACCGGTGCGGGCGAAACCCGGCTGCACCTCATCGGCGATGAACACTCCCCCGCGCGAGCGCACCACGTCGACGGCGGGTTTGAGCACGTTCGGGTCGGTGTAGATGCCGTCGGACGAGAAAATGGTGTCGACGATCAGGCACGACACCCCGTAACCGGCCTCGCTCAACTCGTCGGCGGCGGCTGCGACATCAGCGGCGAAGCGCTGGGCCAGTTGATCGCCGGGCACCCGGTAGCTGTCTGGCGGTGGCACCGTGCGCACATTCGGACCCTGTGTACCGGGCCCGCCGAGTGACGGCGAGATGGCGGTGACAGCGGCGGTGTTGCCGTGATAGGCGTCGGCGGTGATGATGACACCTGTTGCGCCGGTGTGCATTTCAGCCACCCGCAAGGCCAGGTCATTGACCTCGGAGCCGGTGCAGGCGTACATCACCTGATCGATCTCGAACGGCAGCGTGTCCAGTAGCCGCTGCGAGTAGTCGATGATGGCCTGGTGCAGGTAGCGGGTGTGGGTGTTGAGCGTCGACAGCTGCCGGGTGACGGCCTCCACCACATGCGGATGGCAATGCCCGACGCTGGCCACATTGTTGTAGGCGTCGAGATACCGCTCACCTTCGGCGTCGAAGAGGTACGTGCCCTGCCCGCGCACCAGATGGACCGGGCGTTCGTAGAACAGCCGGTACGCCGGGCCGAGCATCTCCTCCCGCTTGGCGATCAGCGGTTCAGCCTGACCGGTGGCGCCGGCCGAGTAGCTGTTGGAATCCATGATGTTGGAGAAACTCATAACGCCACAACGATGCCATCTGCGCCGGATTCCGTCGCGGCGAGCATCTCGAAGTACGTAATTTGTACGGGACGCGCCCGGTCGCGCAAGTGGTTTGGGTGCCGCACACTGTTCCGATGCCAGGTCTGCCACCCAACCACCAGGACTTCGCGCGCGCGGCGCTGCCCGCTTATGGGCTTGCCGCCGACACCCCGCTGCGGCTGCTGAGCCTGTCGGAGAACGCCACCTACTTGGCGGATACCGGGCCCGAGCCCCTGGTGGTGCGAGTGCACCGGCCCGGCTACCACTCCCTGTCGGCGATCCGCTCCGAGCTGAGCTGGATGGCGGCACTGCGCGACGAGACCACAGTGATGACACCGCATCTGATCCCGGCCCGCGACGGAAGCGATGTGGTGAGCGCCGATGTGGCCGGGACGCGGTTGTACGTCGACGCGGTCTCCTACATCCCCGGGTGCACCGCCGAAGAGCAGCCCGACGCGGTGGGCTTCGATCAGCTGGGCCGATTGACCGCGCTCATGCACAACCATGTCGAGGACTGGCAGGCCCCGGATTTCTTCACCCGGTTCCGGTGGGATCTGGAAACCACCATCAGCCCGGTCGCGCGCTGGGGCGACTGGCGCGGCGCGCCCCACCTCAGCGACGCCGACACCACGGTGATCGGACTCGCCACCGAACGAATCATCGAGCGTCTCACCGCATTCGGCACCGAGGCCGATCGTTTCGGCTTGGTGCACGCCGACCTGCGCATGGCGAACCTCATGGTGGATCCCACGAATCCGGCCGCACCGATCACCGTCATCGACTTCGACGACTGCGGGTGGTCCTGGCATCTGGCCGATCTCGGTGCGGTGGTGTCGTTCATCGAAGACACCCCGGAGGCCGAACGTATCATCGCCGACTGGCTGCGCGGCTACCAGGAGGTACGCAAACTCCCCGACGAGCACCTCGAGCTGGTGCCGACGTTCGTGATGCTGCGCCGCGTCATGTTGTCGGCCTGGATCGGTAGCCACGCCGACGCCGACGCCGCCCGAACTCTGGCACCGACATTCGCTGCGGGCACCGCCCGGCTGGCCGAGCGCTACCTCGGCGACGACTCCTGGCTGAAAAACTCGATATGGGGTAGTTGACTACGCTAGTCGCCCCCGGCGCCCCGCCCGAGACTGGCTGCTCAGGCCTATCAAGGGGGTGCCATGAGCCGACTGGGCGAGCATGCAGTGGTTTTGGGGGCGAGTATCAGTGGACTACTCGCTGCGCGGGTGCTCTCCGAGTTCTACGACCGGGTGACCGTCGTGGAGCGCGACACTTTGCCCGAGGATGTCGACAACCGGCGCGGTGTCCCGCAGGGGCGGCACGTGCACGTGCTGCTGGCCAGCGGGTCCGATGCCGTCGAACAGCTGTTTCCCGGAATCCTGGACGCGTTCCTCGGCGACGGCGCCGTCGAACTGTCCACCGATCGGCTGAGCGATTTCTGGCAAGTGCTCAGCGGCCAGAACCTGCGCCGCGAAGATGGGCGTTTCGACCGCGCGTTCCAGATGTACCAGTCGACCCGTCCATTCCTGGAAACCCATGTCCGTCAACGTCTTCGACGATCCGATACGGTGACCATCCTGGACTCACACGACGTGGTGAACTTGACCGCCGAGGGCAATCGCATCACCGGGGTGGCGGTCGCACCACACCGCGGCGGGCCGACGCGAGAGATCGCCGCAGACCTGGTGGTCGACGCCATGGGCCGAGGAGCGCGCACTCCAGCGTTTCTCGAGTCACTGGGCTACCAGCGACCACCTGAACTCGGCACCGTCGTACGGGTGTCCTACACGAGTCAGTTGCTGCGGATCGCGTCCCCGGAGCCGCCTGCGAAGCTCTTCTTGATCAACGCCAAGAAAGGCGGCACCGCCGGCGGGGTGCTGGCCAAGTGTGAGAACAACACCTGGCTCTTGACCAGCGTGGGCATGGTGGGCATCGAGCCGCCCACCGAGTGGGATGCGTTGCGAGACTTCGCCGAGAGCTGGGCACCCGAGCCCATGATGGCAGCCCTGCGCCGCGCCGAACCGATCGGCGAACCGTCTCGCTACCGCTACGCCTCCACCCAGTGGCGCCGCTACGACCGGATGCACCGCTTCCCCGACGGCCTCGTGGTCTTCGGCGACGCAATCTGCAGCTTCAACCCGATCTACGGGCAGGGCATGTCGGTGGCCGCGCTGGAAGCGCTCGCGTTGCACGACTGCCTGCGCGCCGGTGCCGATCAGCTGGCCCGGCGGTTCTTCGCGGCGACGTCCGAGACGATCAACACCGCCTGGCAGCTGGCCACCGGCGCTGATCTGGCGATCCCCGAGGTGCAGGGCCGCCGCACGCCGGCGACCCGGTTGCTGGGCTGGTACACCGACCGCGTCATCGCACGATGTGCCTCCGACCTCGTGGTGCACGAGCAGTTCGTGCGGGTGACCAATCTCCTGGATCCGCCCACCCGGTTGATGCGGCCGGCGATCATCCGGCGGGTGCTGGGCCGTCAAAATCCGGTTCAGTCCTCCAGCGAGGCCCCGAGCCGTTCGGCGGCGGTCACATAGTCCTCGATGAACTCCAGCACCACGTCGCGGGCGGGTTTCACCTTGTTCATCAAGCCCACCCCCTGCCCGACGAAGTAGGTGGCCAGCGCCTGGGCGCCCGGATGTCCTTGTGCGGCAAGCTTGTCCACCCGGCGCAGCACCGGCTCGACGAGCATGTTCTGCAGCGGGAGCGGCAGGGTCTGATGGCCCTCCCTGGCGGGCTGCCAGGCGTTGGTCCAGTCGGACACCAGCTGACGGGCGGGCTTGCCGGTGCGTCCCATCGACCGCACGGTGTCGCGCGAGGAGGCGGCCAGCATCTTCTGGACGGTGTGCGGCGCGGTCTCGGCCTCCTCCGTCGTCAACCACACCGAACCCGTCCACGCACCCGCGGCGCCCATCGCCACACAGGCAGCCATCTGCCGGCCCGTCACGATGCCGCCCGCCGCCAGCACGGGGACGTCCTTGCCTCTGGGGTGCGCCTCCAGCGCTTCGAGGACCTCGGGCACCAGCACCAGCGTCGACACCTCACCACAGTGTCCGCCTGCCTCGGTGCCCTGGGCGATGATCACGTCGACCCCGGCCTCGGCCTGCTTGATGGCGTGCTCCTTGGCGCCGACCAGCGCGGCGACCGGGACACCGCTGCTGGCGCCGGCCTCGATCATGTAGTCCGGTGGGACACCGAGGGCGTTGGCCATCATCTTGATGGGGTGTTTGAGCGAGACGTCCAGCAGTTGCTCTCCGGTGTCCCCCGACAGGTTGGAGCCGCCGTGCCGGGGCCGATCGTCGAGCGGGATATCGTGTGCAGCAAGCAGTTCGGCGACGAAGGTGCGATACTCGGCGGGAATGCGGTCCACCAGTTGACCGGTGGACAGCGACTCGCCTTTGCCCTCGAACTTGGCGGGCACGATGATGTCGACGCCGTAGGGCTTGCCGCGGACCTCGCTGTCGATCCAGGCCAGTTCCTGCTCGAGCTGGTCAGGGGTGAACGCCGTCCCGCCCAGCACCCCGAACCCGCCCGCATTCGTCACGGCAGCCACCACGTCGCGGCAGTGGCTGAACGCGAACAACGGGAACTCGATGCCGAAGCGGTCGCAAATCGGTGTCTTCACCCGATCAGTATTGCCCCACACAATTGACGCCTGTCAAGTAGTGGTTCCCAGAGTCAGGCTATCCTCGACACATTGCATTGCCGCAGCACATTCCCACTCCACGGAGAGGCCAGGTTGGCTCGAAACAAGAGTGATCGCTCTGAGGCCACCAGGGCAGCGTTGATGGACGCGGCCTTGCGGGTGATCACCGATTCCGGTGTCAAAGGTGTCACGCACCGTCGAGTCTGCGCGGCCGCGAACATGTCGCTGGGTACTGTCAATTACCACTACGGAGATCTCAACGATCTCCTGCTCGACGCGTTCAGCGTGTACGTCGAACGCGTCTCCCGAACCTACGAGAACAGCTTCAGCGCTGCCCGCAATGACGAGGAGCTCGCCGACGCGGTTCTTGCCCTGATCGACTCACTGGCCGACGACAGCGACACCGCCATCCTGATGTGGGAACTGTATGTCGAGGCCGCTCGAGACAGGCGTTATCGCATGCTGGTTCGCAAATGGTCGGTACGCGCCAAGTCAGGGGTGGCCGCATACTGCGGCGCCACCACCGCGACTGCCATCGAGGCACTGTGGGACGGAGCAGTGATGCAGCGCATCGTCGGCGACGCCTATCTTCCTGACGACGAACTCCGACGGGTCGTCCTGTCGATCATCCGATCGGACCCTTCACGTCACTATCCCGCCACCAACACCGAAGTACCGGCAGGCCAGCGCTGAAGCCTGTTGCCGCGCACCAAAGTGAGTGCGCGGCAACAGTGATCTGCGAGTAGCGTTCGTTACTCCGATGTCGTGGCGCGTGCTTGGCGCAGCCTCTCAGCCACGGCCAGCGCATCGTTTTCGGGTGAACCGGAACTGCCGTACGGGCGAGCCACCACCATGTAGACGCCGCCCACGGTCAGCACGAAGGCCAATCCGATCAGCACGATCCAACGATCAACGAAGGACAGACTGGCGTCACCCGGGATCGCCAGCAGGATCATCGCGGCAATCCCGTATACCAGGGCGGCGACGTTGACCAGCATCCCGGCAGCGCCCAGCGACCACTGACCGGCCGGTCGCCAACCTTTAAACCGCTGGCGCAAGGCCGCGAGAACCACCATCTGGAAGCAGACGTAGATGCCGAGGACGGCGAACGCTGTCACCTGCACAATGCTGTCCGGCTTGAAATACAGCCAAACGCTGATCATCATTGGCGCGCAGCACGATACGATCATCGCGTTGCGCGGCACCGCTCCGCTGCCGCCGACCTCCTCGTGGAGTTTCGACAGCCATCCACTGCCCGGCAACATGTCGTCTCGCGCGAAGCTGTAGAGAAGTCGACTCAGAGCGGCTTGCTGCGAGAGAACGGCAGACAAGAAGATGGTGGCGGCAACGATCAAGAGCATCGTCATACCCCACTCACCAGTGCTCGCGCGAACGATCTCCGGGATCGGGTCGGCGACGTTTCCGTCGACGATGTCCTTCAAATTCGGTGCAGCCAGGATGAACCCGGCATAGGCGATCACTGCAGCCACCAGACCGATGACAATGGTCAAGATCATGGCCAGGGGGATCCGACGCTCGGGATCCTTGACTTCCTCGGCAACATCACCGCATGCCTCGAAGCCGTAGAACTGCCAAAGGCCCACCAGGGCAGCCAGCATGAAGGCCCACAGGTACGACTCGGAGGCGGCCACTCCCATCGAGTCGAACAACGTCGAGAAGGAGTTCTTCCGTTCGAAAAGCAGCAAGTACAGGCCGAGCGCAACAACGCCGACGAGCTCGCAATAGAACCCGATCCGCGCAACGAGCGCCAGTGTTTTCGTTCCGGTGCTGTTGAGGACAAACGCCACCGCTAGTAGTCCGAGCGCAATCAACAGCCCGGATCCGGCGGTGACCGTGGCCTGAAATAGATTGGCCAGGAATGGAATTGCAAACTGCACTACCGACGTGGTGGTCACGATGAGAGCGGCGAGATAGATCCAGGCGGCCATCCATGCGTAGCGTTTACCCCAGAGTCTCCTGGTCCAGGGATAGATGCCGCCGGTGATCGGATACTGCGACACCACCTCCCCAAACACCAGCGCGACGAGCATTTGCCCCACGGCAACGATGACGAACCACCAGATCGACGGCGGCCCGGCGGTGGCCAGCCCCAGAGCGAAGATGGACAGGACTCCCGCCCCCGGAGACAGGTAGGTGAACCCGAGCGAGAAGTTGGACACCAAACCTATGGATCGCTTGAATTGCTCCGGAGCGTGGTGCCCTTGCCCTTCGCTGGGCGCTCCTGGAGCCTGTATCGACTCGGACATTGACGGCTTCCTTCCACGACAGAAGTACAGAGGAGATGTTGGGGCGGCTCGACATAGCCGAAAGCGTTCTTCCAGTGTTCGATTCAGATGAAACGGCGTCGACCGCCTAATATTCGAACAAACGTTGAACATTGGAAGTTGGCAAAGCGTAACCCCGCATACCACACCTGTCAACGTTGCCGGGGCTGCATCTCAGCCGCCTCCGTCGTGAAACCTGCAGGAAACAAGGAATTGTCGATGCACCGATGGCGGAACCATCAATCGATTCGCGGCTATTGACAGCCAGCCGGCCGAGATTTATGTTCGCTACACCGCCACAGTTTCAACAAATGTTCGAATTAAGTAACCGGTAAGGACATGAGGCCATGACGACCCGCGGGTTGAACGAAGTCAGTTTCAAACGAGCCGTCGGCCAGTTCCCCACCGGCCTGACAATCGTCACGGGCATACACGACGGGATACCTGTCGGCATGACTTTGCAGTCCTTCATGTCCCTGTCGCTCGAACCGATGCTGATAGCCCTTGCAGTCGCGCATACGTCCACCACCTGGCCCATGATCGAGACGGCGGGCTCCTTCGCGGTGAACGTGCTGGCACAAAACCACGGAGAGCTTGCCCGTCGATTCGCCAAGCGCGGTGAAGCTCGGTTCGCCGCCGTCGACTTCGGCACCTCATCATCGGGCAACCCCGTGCTGACAGATGCGGTTACGTGGCTGGACTGCCAACTACACCGCACCGTAGACGGTGGTGATCACAGAATCGTCATCGCCGAGGTGGTCGAAACCGTGGATGACGTAACCCGGATCGACGTCGAGGCCCTCCTGTACTTCCGCTCGCAGTTCCACAGCACCACCACATCACCCCCTGAGGAAGGAACCCCATGAAGTTCGGACTCTTCAACATCCCGTATTCCCGCGAGTACTCACACGGCAAGCGGACTGCCCGCCAGGTCATCGACTGGGATCTGACCATCACGAGGTGGGCGGACGAATGTGGTTGGGCAGAAGCCTATTTCGCTGAGCACTACACACTCGGCGGTGAACCCAGTCCTGCACCTGACGTTATGATCGCCGCTGCATCCCAGATCACGTCGCAGATTCGCCTGGGCGCAGCCGCGCATCTGCTGGCCTACCACAACCCGATCTCCCTGGCACACCGTCTCATGTGGCTCGATCACCTCACCGGCGGTCGATACATCGCCGGCGTGGCACCGGGCGCCTTCCCCAGCGATGCCCAGTTGTTCAACACCGGCAAGAAGAATCCTCAGATGATGGTCGAGGCGATCGACATCATGCAAGCCATCTGGGAGAAGGAAGGGCCCTTTCGCATCGAAGGCGACTTCTGGACCGTCGACATGCCGGCTTACTCCGACGACATTCACGGTCCTCACCTCAAGCCCTTGCAGGATCGGATTCCCGTGATCATGACCGGTATGCAGGCGAAGTCGCCGACTTTGACGACCGCCGGCCAGCGCGGGTTCTTTCCCATGAGCCAGCAGGTGCACGAGAGTGTGCTGTTGCAACACTGGGAGACCTATGCCGCCGCAGCGACGGGCGCGGGCCATCCCGCTGATCGCGCCAACTGGCGGATCTGCCGCGACGTCCTGGTCGCCGACAGCGATGAGCAAGCGCGCGACGCCTATCTCAACGGCGCGATGGGCGATCTGTGGGGTAACTACAACATTCCGACTTTCATCAACTTGGGTCTCGGCGACCTGGTGACCGGCGGTACCATCCCGAAGGAAGAACTCACAGCCGAGTGGATGGTGGACAATTTCCACATCGTCGGTTCCCCGCAGACCGTCGCGTCGAAGATCGAAACGCTGTACAAGGCGGTCGGTGGTTTCGGCACACTGATCTCGTTCGGCCACGAGTACTCCGACGATCAAGAGGTATACCGCCGCAGCTTCGAACTGATCGGAACCAAAGTCGCCGAGTTGGTTTCCCATCTCTGAAGCGCGCCGCCGACACTATCTCGGGAGACAAAGCATGTCCTACTCATCCCAGCTGCTCCTTGACGGAAAGGTGGCACTGGTGTCGGGGGGCGCCCGCGGCATGGGTGCCGAACACGTCCGTCGACTGGCCGAGGAAGGTGCCGTCGTACATTTCGGCGACGTCCAGTATGACCTGGCGCAGACCCTGGCCGAGCAGTTGCAGTCGAAGGGTCTCGAGGTTCACGCCCACGATCTCGACGTCACCGATTCGTCGTCATGGCAGCGGGTGATCGAGACGATCGCGGCCACGCATGACTGCCTCGACGTTTTGGTGAACAACGCCGGCATTCTCGATATGGCCAGATTGGAGGACGCAACCGAAGAGTCGTGGCGCCGCACCTTGGACATCAACACGACCGGGGTTTTCCTGGGAGCCAAGACCGCTCTGCCGTTGTTGAAGCGCAGCCGGTCCGCGTCGATTGTCAACATCTCGTCGATATTCGGACTCATCGCCGCAGAGGGGTACGTCGCCTACACCGCATCAAAGGGGGCAGTGACCACGCTGTCGAAAGCTCTGGCCTGCACATACGGTCCACTCGGAATTCGTTGCAACAGTGTCCACCCGGGCTACATCCAGACCGCCATGCTGGATGAGGAGTTGAACCAGCTCGCAGACGGCGCCGTTGACGTTCTGCATCAGCAGATCCCGTTGCGGCGCTTCTCACAGGCAGGTGAGGTGTCCGAGGTTGTCGTCTTCCTCGCGTCAGATCGTGCCTCCTACGTCTCGGGCGCGGAGATCGTCGTGGACGGCGGGCTCCTGGCCGGGCGATAGCACCCCACACGCGGGTGGGCGTGAGACCGTACGCCCACCCGCGCTCACTGCAGCAGGAGGGCACCTGATGAATGCGTTTGGCCATGGCTCGATTCACAGCACCTCAGACGATCTGGG
This sequence comes from Mycobacterium sp. Soil_C_30, assembly GCF_057656995.1. Taxonomy (NCBI): domain Bacteria; kingdom Bacillati; phylum Actinomycetota; class Actinomycetes; order Mycobacteriales; family Mycobacteriaceae; genus Mycobacterium; species Mycobacterium sp. Soil_C_30. The sequence continues at coordinate 190,945 of NZ_JBDGJH010000005.1, forward strand.
ACCCGCGTCGACCGGACCTAATCTCGCAGCGGGGCGAACGCAAAATCCCGCAAGCCGTCCCGCGGCGACACCGCGGCGCGAAACCCCAGCGTCTGCGCGGCCCCCTCCGGCGAGGCGACGATATGGCGGACATCGCCACTGCGGTACTGCCCGGTGATCTCCGGGGCCGGGCCGCCGCGTGCCTCACACACCAGATCGGCGACCTGCAGGATCGAAATCGGTTGTCCTGAGCATACATTGGCGGCGAGAAAGCCGTTGCTGTCATTTTCCACCGCCGCCACATTCGCAGCCGCGACGTCGCTGACGTGGACGAAATCGCGCATCTGCCCGCCGTCTTCGAAAACCCTGGGTGCCCGTCCCTTTTCCAGAGCCGAGCGGAAGATCGCGGCGACACCGGAATACGGTGTGTCACGGGGCATACCGGGGCCGTAGACGTTGTGATAGCGCAACGCGATAGCCGAACCACCGGTGGCCTCGGCCCAGGCCAGCGCGTAATGCTCCTGCGCGGTCTTGCTGGCGGCGTACAGACTGCGCGGCCGTAGCGGTGCGCACTCGGGTACCAGGGTCCAGCCCACCTCTTCATCGCCGAGCGGGCAGCGATGCTCGAACATCCCGGCGTCCAGATCCTCCCGGCGGCGCGGCACCGGATCGACGGCCCCGTGCACCGGGCATTCGAAACCACCCTGGCCGTACACCACCATCGACGACGCCAACACCAGCTTCTGCACGCCGGCGGCGTACATCTGCGCCAACAGCACCGTCGTCGCGTAATCGTTGTGCCTGCCGTACGCGGGCGCGTCGGCGGCGTCCACCCCGGCGCCCACCATCGCCGCCTGGTGACACACGACGTCGACCCCATCGAGCAGATGCGCCACGATGTCCGGGGCTGCCACGTCGCCGCGCACCACACCGTCGGGAAGGCGGCCGTCGTGATGCGCCGCGGGGAGCAGCACGTCGAGGCCGATCACCTCGTGCCCTTTAGCTTTCAGCGCGGCCGACACCTGCGAGCCGATGAACCCGGCCGCGCCGGTCAGCAGAACCTTCACGGCAAGTCGATCGGCAGCGTCACGCCTTCGTGCGGTGAGCAGTGCGTGCACGTGTGTTCCTGCGGCACCGACTCGATGGCCTCGTGCACCAGCTTTTTGAACGGCACCAGGTTTCTCTCGAATTCGGCGAACACGTCCACCGCCTTGACCCCGCTGCCGGCCTCCACACCCGCATCCAGATCGGTCACCAAAGCGATGGCGGCATAACAGATTTCGAGCTCGCGGGCGAGTACCGACTCCGGGTAACCGGTCATGTTGATCAGCGAGAAGCCCTCCCGGGCATACCACTGGCTCTCCGCCCGGGTGGAAAACCGAGGCCCTTCGATGACCACCATCGTGCCACCGTCCACCACGTCCGGCAGGTCGGTGACCGCTGACCGCAGGTCCGGGCAGTACGGGTCGGCGAAATCGACGTGGATACCGCCGGAGTCGAAATAGGTGGCGGCGCGCCCGCTGGTGCGGTCGACGAGCTGGTCGGGCACCACCATCGCACCCGGGCCCAGATCGGGTGTCAGACTGCCGACGGCGCACGGGCCGAACACCCGCCGCACCCCGAGGGAGCGCAGCGCCCACATGTTGGCGCGGTACGGCACGGTGTGCGGGGAGAACTCGTGTTTGACGCCGTGGCGCGGCAGGAATGCCACCTCGTGCTCACCCACGGTGCCGACGGTGACGGCCGCGCTGGGCGCCCCGTACGGGGTATCGAGGCTGACGGTGCGGGCGTCGGCCCCGAAAAACGAGTAGAAACCGCTGCCGCCGATGACTCCGAGCATCCGTCCATTCTGGTGCATGACCGGTGCCGCCGACTCGTGACGGTGCTGTGACATCCGCTTCCCAGCAACGGTGGTTGACTGCCCTGGTGGCTGTTGTGTCCGCATTCAGTGCAGATGGCCCGGCCGTTGTCCGCCTAGCCGGTGCCGCCGCCGGCGGCGTCGTCGCGGCATTGGTGGTGGCGTCGACGGCCGGTGTTCCGTACGCCCCGGCGGCGGGTTGGGTGGTGGTCGCCTCGATCTACCTCGCCTGGACGTGGCTGCTGGTGGGACGGATGGATGCCGAGCGGACCGAGGCACATGCGCGGCACGCCCACGAGGAGGACTCCACCCGTGGCTTCACGCAGGTGATGATGTTGCTGGCCAGTGTGGGCAGCCTCGGCGGCGTGGGTTATCTGCTGGCCGCCGAATCCGCCAAGGGTGGTGACGTGCCGGCCGCCGTCGTCGGAACCCTGTCGGTGGCGGCGTCCTGGTTCGCCGTGCACACCGTTTTCATGCTGCGCTACGCCCGGCAGTACTACACCGGCCCGCCCGCGGCCATCGACTTCAATCAAGACGACAAGCCCGCCTACGCGGATTTTGCCTACCTGGCCTTCACCCTCGGCATGACGTATCAGGTGTCGGACACCAATCTGCGCAGCCGGGACATCCGGTCCACCGCCCTCACCCATGCCCTGCTGTCGTTTCTGCTGGGAGCCGTGATCCTGGCGATGACGCTGAATCTCGTGGTGGGCCTGACGGCGATCAACTGAGGTCGTGGGACGATCATCGGCATGGCCACCGTCGCGCAATGGATCGAAGGCGCTCGTCCGCGGACGCTGCCGAATGCGGTCGCGCCCGTCATCGCCGGCACCGGCGCGGCGGCCTGGCTGGACGGCGCGGTCTGGTGGAAGGCGCTACTGGCCCTGGTGGTCTCCCTGGCCCTGATCGTCGGGGTGAACTACGCCAACGACTACTCCGACGGGATCCGCGGTACCGACGACGTGCGGGCGGGTCCACTGCGGCTGGTGGGCTCGAAGGTGGCCTCGCCCCGGTCGGTGCTGACGGCCGCGGTCATCAGTCTGTTGCTTGCCGCGATCGCCGGTCTGGTGCTGGCGATCGTCAGCAACCCGTGGCTGATCGCCGTCGGCGTGGTGTGCATCGCCGGTGCCTGGTTTTACACGGGCGGGTCGAAACCCTACGGATACTTGGGTTTTGGCGAGATCGCGGTGTTCGTGTTCTTCGGGCTGGTGGCGGTGCTGGGCACGCAGTACACCCAGGCGTTGACCGTCGATTGGGTGGGCACCGTGGCGGCCGTCGCGATGGGATGCCTGTCGTCGGCGGTGCTGGTGGCCAACAACCTGCGCGACATTCCCACCGATACCGAGTCGGGCAAGATCACGCTGGCGGTGCGACTCGGCGACGCACGCACCCGGACGCTGTACGTGGTGCTGCTCGCGGTGGCCGGCCTGGCGACCATCGGCCTGGCGTTCGCCACCCCGTGGTGTCTGGTGGGCTTGGTGGCTGCACCGTTGGCGGTACGCGCCTCGCGGCCTGTGACGTCCGGAAAGGGCGGACCGCAGCTGATCCCTGTGCTCCGTGACACCGGCCTGACCATGCTGGTGTGGTCGATCGCCGTGGCCGTCGCGTTGTTCCTCGGAAGCTGACCCTCGACGATCTCGCCGAGACCGCGTTGCGGTGACATGTTGTCCTGCACAATCTCACCGTGAGCGCGTGGATGTTCGACAACCGTCCTCAGGAATGGCTCTTCGACGCCCACCGCCCCGCCGGCTGGTACCCGGACCCGGCGGGCACCGACCGGTGGGAGTACTGGAACGGACGTGCGTGGAGCAGACGGCGAAACCTGTCGGGCATCCCATCGCGCGTGATCACCCCTTGGCGCCTGAGCGCCGCGCTCGCGACGATGGTCGGATTCGGTCTGCTCAACGCCGCTGCACTTGTTGTGTTGACCGACGGGTTGCCGTCGCTGATCCGTGTGATCAGCGATGTGCTGCAGTCGCTGTAGCGATGCGCCGCATTTCAGCCGACGAGTGCGACCGTCTGTGGTCCGGGTGGACACCATGGGAGGTGACCCGCCGGCTGTCCGGCGTCACCGCGCCCTGGTACGTCGCTGCGGGCTGGGCGATCGACCTTTACCTCCATGGCGCACCGCGGGCACACGGCGACCTCGAGATCGGCGTCCCCCGCAATCGGTTCGACGACATCATCGATGCGCTGCCGGGGTATGAGTGGGATTGCGTCGGCGACGGATGCCTGGGGCCCTATCCCGACCACGCCGATGCCACGCACCAGACCTGGCTACGCGACCGGGCGACGGGCCGCTACCACCTGGACGTGTTCCGGGAACCCCATGCCGACGGCCGCTGGGTCTGCCGCAGGGATCCATCGCTCACCATGAGCTACGACGAACTCATTCTGCGCACCGCTGGCGGCGTACCCTACGTCATCCCCGAGGTGGCGCTGCTGTTCAAGGCGAAGAATCCGCGCGCCAAAGACATCCACGACCTCGCACGCGTGCTTCCCGCGATGCCGGACCACCGCCTCGCCCGACTCTGGGGATGGCTCGACGTGATCCACCCCGGCCACCCTTGGCTGCTCACCATCGGCGCGGTGCTCACGCCCCAGAAGGCACCGGATAGCGGTCGTTGACGTCGGCATTGGAGTCCTTGCGCGCACAGTGGGCGCAGCAGAAGATGCCGTCGTCGGTTTCGATGCCGTGGCCGAGAATTCGGCAGCCGCAGTGGACGCACTCGGGTGCGAGCTGGGCTGCAGCGCATTCCACGCTGTCGAACGTCGCGGAATGGCCGTCGGCGAAGGTCACGGTGAAAGCTTTGTCGTAGTCGTTGCCGCAGGTATCGCAGATCGTCATGAGACTTGAGTGCCCGCCGAACCCAGAGCCAAACAGTCACGCGTTGCTCAGGCGGCCTTGTCCAGTAGCGACTCCACAGCCGCGCGCAGCTGGTCGACGCCGACGTGCTCGGTGATCAGCCCGACGGCCCGAGGGTCGCCGCCGCGCAGAACGGCCAGCAGCACATGCTCGCTGCTGATCTCTTTACTCTTGTGCGCCAATGCTTCTCGCAGTGCCAGCTCGAGGGTCTTCTTCGCGGATCGGGTGAACGGGATGTGGCCGCGGCGCCGCCGGCGACGTCCGGAACGACGCAGTGCGTCGCCGAAGGCGTCGGGCCCGAAGCCGCGTTCCACCGCCGCGCGCACGGCATGCAGGTCGATACCGATGGCCCGCAACGTCTCGGCGTCATCGTCGAACGCGCCGCGGTCGGGGTCGGCGGCGGCAAGGCGGGAGCGCACCGCGTCGGCCGTGAGACCGAATCCGCCCAGCACGGTGGACAGCTCACGGCCGGCGCTCTGCAGCACCCCGACCAGCAGATGCTCGGCGCCGATCTCACGGGCATCGAGATCGCGGGCCTCCTCCTGGGCGAGCACCACGGCAACGCGGGCGGTGCGGGTGAAGCGTTCGAACATCATCGCCTCCGGTTGTACTTCTGATGAACGGCCTGGCGGCTGACTCCGAGCGCGTCGGCGATGGCCTGCCAGCTCCAGCCCTGTTCACGGGCGTTGGCCACATGCAGCGCTTCCAGCCGCTCCTGTAGCCGCTGCAGGGCTCCGACGGCGCGCAGCCCGACCGCGGGGTCGACACTGCCCAATTCGTCGGGGTGCTCCAGCGGAGGCGACGCGGACTCACTCATGCGTGTCAATGTAACTTGACGAGAGGTTCGCGTCAACCAATCTTGACACCGCTGGTGTGGGCCACGTTGCTACGCCGGCTGCGCTGAGACTGCGGTCACTGCGGGAAACATCGGCGTGCCGGCACACCCCCGGCAGTCTCGACGAGTGATCACTGCCACCCGAGAACCAAATGCTGCCAATGGAATTAATCCTCTGACATGCTGGTTTAAGCAAGCAGACCGGAACGAGAAACCGATCCGAACCGCGACCCACAGATCTCTCTGCGAGGCACGATTCGCAACCAAAGAAGTACAGAGAGAAGCACGACCATGAAGAAGTTTGGCTTTGCCACCATCGCCGCCACCGCCCTCACCGCAGGCTTCCTCGGCCTGGCCGCCCCGGCCATCGCCGCTCCCACCGGAGCCGGCAACGCCCAGGACACCATCTCCAGCCTCGAAAACCAGGGCTACAAGGTGATCGTCAACCGCCTGTCGAACGCCCCGCTGAATCAGGCCAGCGTGGTCTCCGTAGGCCAGGGCCCGACATTCACCCACACCAACACCAACAACGGCAATGAAGGTGGCTACTCCTCGGTCAACGACCGTCAGTTCGCCCCGGACAACGTGAAGACGGTGTACGTCAACGTCAAGTAACGGCCGACGACCTCGAGACGGGCGCCCAAGCGGGCGCCCGTTTCGTGTGTGAGGGAACAACCCCCGGCACGCATGCCGGCGGTCAGCCGTGCAGCGCCTGCAACAGCCGATCGACATCGTCGTCGGTGTTGTACAGATGAAAGCCCACCCGCACCCGCCCGGCCCGTACCGCGGCCCGAATCCCGGCCTGCCTCAGGCGGATCGACACCGCGTCGGTATCGGCAACGGTCAGCGACACAATGGCCGAGTCAACGGCCGGCATCGTCAGCTCAGCGCGCACACGGTTGGCCAACCCCACGGTGTGCGCGTGCACGGCCGCACGGTCCAGACCGGCCAGCCAAGGCAGGCTCGCGCCCGCACCGATGGCGCTGACCCACGACGGCGACGCGTCGAGACGCCTGGCACCGGAGGCCAGGCGCAGCGGGAGGCCGTAGACGGTGGCCCAGGGGTTGTCCCCCGCATACCAATTCGCCGCGTGCGGGGTCAGCTTTTCGAGCACCGAGTCGCGGACCGACATCCAGGCCATCCCGCGCGGCGCCAGGAGCCACTTGTACGCCCCACCCACCGTCACGTCCGCCCACGACAGATCCACATCGCACCAACCCAGCGCCTGCGTGACATCGATGACCGTCAGCGCCGTCCCGGCCTGGGCGCGAAGCGTCTCGACGTCGAGCACCGATCCGGTCGCCGACTGCGCCAGACTGACCGCCACCGCGTCGAACTCCCCCGCCCGTCGCTCCAACTCACCGGGAGCCAACTCGGTGACCGTCACTCCGCGCGCCGCTTGCGCGGCGAAGGGGAAACTCACACTGGTGAACTCGCCGGCCAACGTCGCGACCCGAGCACCGGCGGGCACCGCGGCCGCCACCAACCCCAGCAGCGCCGACACACTGCCCCCGATCGCCACGGCGGCGGCCGGCACGCCGACCAGCGCGGCGTAACCGGCACGGGCCGCCTCGACGTCCCGGTCGAAGTCGGGCGCATACACCGCACCCCGGCGCCACGCATCCACATGAGCAGCGACTGCCTCGGCGACGAAGGTGGGCGGCAGCCCGACCGTGGGCGAGTCCAGGTAGCCGTCGGCGCCCGAGAACTCGGCACCGAACGCGACCCGGCTCAGGAGGAACTGTCCTCACCGCGCAGCCGCGCCTGCAGCTGTGCGCGGTCACGCTTCCGCCGTTCGTCGACGGCGGCGATGCTGGCGGTGGCCCGCTTGCGCAACGGCGCGAAGATCCAGATGCCCAACGGGAGCGCGATCACGATGGCGAAGAGCAACGCGATCACCACCGGGAACTCCTCGATCCCGATCAGCTGGGCACCGAAGAAGATGGCCGCCGCCAGCACTCCCACCAACAGCAGCCGCGCAACCAGGTAGGCCAGTACATCGATCATCATCTGACTGGTCCGGGGCTGTTCAACCACGAACCCGAGCCTACCGACGCGCGTATATTCGGACCAAGGAGGTTATTCGTGTCGTTCCTGGTCCTCATGCTTCTTCTGGCCGCAGCGGTGTACGTCGGCTGGCGGGTCTACAAGGCTCGCGCGGACCGTCCGAGACCCCGAACCATCGGGCCCGACGACGATCCCGAGTTCCTGTGGCGGCTCAACCACCCGGACAACAAGCCGCGGTCGTAGAGCTCAGAAGCGCGTATCTGCACCACGATTCGCGCTGGGAAATCCATCGGCGACCACAGCTGCCAGTTCGATCAGGGACTCCCGGGTGTCTCGCCGCAAGCGCTCCAGATCGATCTCCGCGCCCTCCTCGAGATGCGGGTCGAAGGGCACCAGCTGCACCGCCCGGCACCGCCGCGAGAAGTGATCCACCACCTTCTGGATGTCGATCTTGGCCGACCGCGGCCGCACCGCATTGATCACCGCGACGGAGTTGCGGACCAGCTCCTGATGGCCGTGCGCGTCGAGCCAGTCCAGCGTCGCCGAAGCGCTGCGGGCACCGTCGACCGAACCGGAGCTGACCACCACCAGGGTGTCCGCCTTCGCCAGGACGGCGGACATCGCCGAGTGCATCAGCCCGGTCCCGCAGTCGGTCAGCACGAGGCTGTAGAAGCGTTCGAGTACCTGCAGAGTCCTGGCGTAGTCGTCGCCGCTGAACGCTTCCGACACGGCGGGATCGGTCTCCGAGGCCAGCACCTCGAGCCGGCTGGGACCCTGCGAGGTGTAGGCCCGGATATCGCTGTAGCTCTGGATCCGCGCCGCGTCGTGCAGCAGGTGGCGCACCGTCGCCTGCGTCTCCAGTGGCACCTTCTGGCTGAGCGTGCCCCGGTCGGGGTTGGCGTCCACGGCGATCACCCGGTCCCCGCGCACCGAGGCGAAGGTGGAACCCAGTGTGGCGGTGATGGTGGTCTTGCCGACGCCGCCTTTGAGCGACACCACCGCGATGCGATAGCAGCCCGCCAACGGCTGCCTGACATGCGCGACGAGATTGTTGCGATGAATGTCCTTCGGACTCTCACCGACATTGATCAGCTTGCCCGAGGCCAGGTAGAGCGCGCGCCGCCATCCGCTCGACGGTGGCGGTTTCACCTCCCGCAACAGCGAACTGCTGGACAAGTCGGGGTACGGCGTCTGCGGGATCTCCGGCCGGTACGGCACGGGTAACGCGCTGGGCGGCTGCCCGAAATCGGGCTGGGCATACTCGGGCTGCGCATACTCGGGCTGCCCAAACTCGGGCTGGGCATACTCCGGAGCCGGGTAGTCCGGGCGAGGTGCACTCGGCGGCGACACGAAGTGAAAGCGTTCGGTCTGCGGTTCCGACGACTGCTGGTGCTGTGGGACATCCGGCCATTCCGGTGGCGGCGGGTTCCAGCGCGGCGCGGGCGCCCCGGACAGTCCGGTGGGCTCGCTGAACCGCTGCTCGGACCGGAACCCACTCAGCGGCCGCGGTGGGCCGTCGCTGACGGCCGGCGTGCCGTACCCGGGCGTGTGGAACTCGGTGTAGGTGGTCGGCGGCTCGGGCTTCTCGTGCGCCGGCGAGTCGTGCTGCTGCTCCTCGGCGGGCTGCTCGGCGAACCATGTTGTCGGCTCGTCCTTTTCAGGATCGTTTTCCCGACCGTGGCGGCCTTCAGGGCTGTGCGACGGGACCTCCTGCTCCCGGCCCTGCGTCGCCCTCGTCCCTCGGTCTCCTGGACCGGTCAGGGTCTCCTGCTCCCGGCCCTGCGTCGCCCTCGTCCCTCGGTCTCCTGGACCGGTCGGTAGATCAGACAACACTTCTCCTTCGAATAAGTCAGCTCACCCCGGCGTAGGAGTGCAGACCCACGGTCACCAGGTTGATGAAGAACAGGTTGAACACCATCGCCACGAAGCCGACGATGTTGATCCAGGCCGCCTTACGGTCGCGCCACCCGGCCGTCGAGCGGGCGTGCAGGTAGGCGGCGTAAACCACCCACGCGATGAACGACACCGTCTCCTTGGGGTCCCAACCCCAGTAGCGGCCCCATGCCTCCTCGGCCCAGATGGCACCGAAGATCACGCCGAAACCGAACACCGGGAACGCGAAGATGGTGGTGCGGTAGGCGATTCGATCCAGGGTCTGCGCGTCGGGAAGGCGCTGCACCACACGTGCCACCGCCCCGTCGCCATTACCGAATCGTGACATTTTCAGCAGGAACAGGATGCTGGCCACACCGGCGATCAGGAACACCCCGGAGCCCAGGCTGACCACCGACACGTGGATGGGCAGCCAGTACGACTGCAACGCGGGCATGACCGGGGCGGCGTGGCTGTAGAGCCACTTGCCGGACACCGTGAGCAGGATCAGCACCGGCACCAACACGAACACCCACAGCGACCGGTACTGCGGTTTGCGCAGCACCACCACCGAGCCGATCAGCCCGCACAGGCAGGTCAGGTTGATGAACTCGTACATGTTGCCCCACGGCACGCGTGAGGTGGACAGCCCGCGCAGCACGATGCAGGCCAGCAGCGCGGCGATACCGACGTACACCAGCGCGATACCCGTGCGGCCGATGCGTTCGTCGACGGGCCGCCGCGGAGTGTCGGCCACCAGGCCCGGGCGGTCGCTGTCGACCGCGACCGATCCGTTGTGTGAACCGGCCATCACCAGTTCGCGTTCGGTGACCTTGCGGCTGCGGCTGTAGGCCAGCTCGACGGCCAGCAACAGCAGCGCGACCACCAACACCACGACCGACGACGTGAAAGCCCAGTCCGAATACCGGGCCAGCCCGATGTCGACGGCATCTGAGTTCATCGAACCTTCTCTCTAGACGGGGCCGGTGACGCGTCGGTGGAGGCCAACAGTCGCTCCGTCAACTTCTCGAACTCGTCTCCCCAGCCGGAGTTGTCGGTCCGCGCCAAGCCGCCGAGCTCGACGTTCACGGTACCGTTTGCGCTGGCTGGGGCAATCCGCACCCAGATCCGGCGCCGGCGGATGATCAGCGACACCATCAGCCCGCCCATCATGGCCAGCGAGAACACCAGCACCCAGATCTGACCTGGGTCGTGTGAGACCTGCAGGTTGACGAACGGGGTGGCCCCGTCGAACCGGACCGTGGTGCCGTCCTGCAGCCGGACCTCTTCCCCGGCGCGCAGGTTCACCCGTTCCTCCCGGGTCAGCCGGCCCTGGTCGATCAGCTGCGGATCGAGGTCCCAGATCGACTGCGGGCGGCCGCTGTCCAGGCCGGCGTCACCACGGTAGATGTCGACGGCGACCGCGGGGTCGTTGAGCTCCGGCCAGCTGGACGACAGCAACGTCCCGTCGAGCTGAGCGGTGGGCGCGAACAGCCCCTGGATGGCGATCTGCTGGTTGCGTCGCTCATCAGGGTCCGGGTACATACCCGCGGGCGGATCGATGCGCACCGCACCGGAGGACAGGAACGTGGTCTGGTCCTCGGGGCGCCACTGGATGGTCTGGCTGCGGGTCTGCCCATCCGGGAACGTGACAGTGAAGCTCGGCGCGAAACCGCGGCCCTGCAGATACACCCGGTCGCCGCCGACCCGCAGCGGATGGTTGACCTCCAGCCGGTACGGCTGCCAGGTGTCGGTGGTCAGGTCCTCGCCGTACTGGTATTCGATATCGGCGGCAAACGAGGTGGCCTGCCCGTTGGACAGGTACTTCGCCTCGAAGTCGTTGACGCGCACACACATCGGGTTCAGTGAGGTGCCGTCGACGGTGTTGCCCGCGCGAAACGAATCGAAGGCCGCCGGTGAGGCCGAGCAGAATCCCGGGCCGCCGGTGATCACGATGACATTGCCCTCGTAGCTGAACAGCTTGCCCGCCGCGACCGCAACCAGGATCCCCAGAAGGGAGAAGTGGAACACCAGGTTGCCGAACTCGCGCAGGTAGCCCTTCTCGGCGGAGATCTCGGTGATCTGGCCGGTTTCGTCTTTCCGTATGGTCTTGCGCCAGCCTCGCAGCCGTCCGGCGATCTTCTCGGCCAGCTGATCGGGCTCGGCTTCGACCGTCGCCTCGTGATGCTTCGGCAGCCGGGCCAGGTTGCGGGGCGCGGGCACCGGGACGGCCCGCAGGCTACGGGCGTGTTCGACCATCCGCGGGGTCAGGCAGCCCACCAACGAGATGAACAGCAGCACGTAGATGGCGGTGAACCAGAAGCTGGAGAACACGTCGAAGAACTGGAAGCGGTCCAGCCACGGCCCGATGGTCGGATGCTCGGCCAGGTATTCGTCGACCTTGCCGGCATTGAGGCTGCGCTGCGGCACCAGCGCGCCGGGCACCGCGGCCAGCGCGAGCAGGAACAGCAGCACCAGCGCTGTGCCCATCGAGGTGAGCGCCCGCCAGGTGTTGCGAATCAGGGCGAGGAGCCTTCTCAAATCGGCAGCCTCACGTCACTGACGAAAGCGTCGCGCACATAGGACACGAAGTCGCTCCACAGTCCGGTGACCAGCGCCAGGCCGACGAGGATCATCAGCACTCCCCCGATGATCTGGATGGTGCGGGTGTTGCGGCGCAGCCAGCCGAGCCCGCCCACGGCCCACGACGACCCGAACGCCAGGATGATGAACGGCACCCCGAGGCCCAGGCAGTAGGCGATCACCAGCGTCACGCCGCGCGCCACGCTCGCGCCGTCGGTGGCGGAGGCCACCGTGATGACCCCGGCCAGCGTCGGGCCCAGGCACGGCGTCCAGCCCAGCCCGAACACCGCACCCAGCAGCGGTGCGCCCGCCACCGACGACACCTGCCGCGGGGTGAACTTCGCCTGCCGCTGCAGCGCGGGGATGAAGCCGATGAACGCCAGGCCCATGATGATGGTCAGCACACCACCGACCTGTTGCAGCACAACCTGATTGGTGATCAGTGTGGTGGTCATGCCGAGCACGGCGACGGTGCCCAGGATGAACACGGCGGTGAACCCGGCCACGAACAGGACCGCCGACCCGGCGATGCGGACCTTCGAGACGGTCTTGACGGTGCCCCGGTCATCGACGCCGACGACGGCCGCGAGGTAGGACAGATAGCCCGGCACCAGCGGCACCACACACGGCGACGCGAAGGACACCAGCCCGGCCAGCACACATGCGCCGAGCGCCAGCAGCAGCGGCCCGGTGGCGGCGAGTTCGGTGAAACCGGTCATTGTGTCGAGCCTTCTACACCCTCTTCGGCGGCCAGCCGTTCGACCACCGGTTGCAGGTCCTCGGCCAGCAGCTCGCGCAGGAACACCGCGGCCACCCGATGCTCGCGGTCCAGCACGATGGTCGACGGGATGACCGTGGTCGGGTACTTGCCGCCGAAGGCGATCATGGTCCGCATCGCCGGGTCGTAGATCGACGGGAACGTGATGTTGCGGTCTTTGATGAAGTCGACGGGAGCGTCTCGGTTGTTGTCACGCACGTCGATACCGAGAAACGCCACGCCGCTGGCTTTGGTGGCGTCGTAAACCTGCTGCAACTGGGTGATCTCGGTGCGGCAGGGGGCACACCACTGGCCCCACACGTTGATGACGACGACGTCGCCGGCGAAATCCTCCAACGACAGGGTGGTGTCGGGATCCATCAGATCCGGGCCGCTCAACGGGCCGGGGGTGCCCCGGTCGGCGGGCGGGTCGTAGAAGATGTCGGTCTGCCCGCCCGGCGCGACGAACTCGAAGGTGCCGCCCTGAGCCACGGCGTCGTCACCGGTCGAGCATCCGGTGAGTGCGAGCAGCAGCACGCACCCCAGGATCACCAACCGACGCATCACAGGTGTCCAGCCGGCTCCGCGTAACCCCAGCCGATCAGCTGGTCACCGTCGAACTCGAACGACGTCAGCGACGCCAGGTTGCACATCCGGGCGCCCTTGGTGGGCAGGTGGGCCAGCCGCTTGCCCGTCATCGCCCGCCGCAACGTCTCGACGGGTAACTGGTGGCTGACGCACACCGCCTCGTGGCCTTCGGCTTTGACCCGCGCCCGGTGCACGGCCGCGATCATGCGCGGGGCGACCTCCTTGTACGGCTCCCCCCACGACGGCTTGAGCGGGTTGCGCAGTTTCGGCCAGTTGCGGGGATCGCGCAGCGCACCGTCACCCGGGGCCACCCGTTGTCCCTCGAAGATGTTCCACGACTCGATGAGATCGGCGTCGGTGTCGATGTCCAACCCGTGCCGCGCCGCGGTCGCGGCGGCGGTTTCCTGCGCACGCTCCAGCGGCGAGGCCACCACGTAGGTGATGTCGCGGTCGGCCAGCCAGTCCGCGACCGCTCTGGCCTGCTCGCGGCCCCGGTCGGACAGGTGGTAGTCCGGCAGCCGGCCGTAGAGCAGTTTGTCCGGGTTGTGCACCTCGCCGTGGCGCATCACGTACACCCGTGTCTTCACGCGTCGGGGCCCTCCGCTGTCGCCGCGGCGCGGGCGGCGTTCGGCAACGCCGCCGCGATGTGCTCGAACGCGTCGTCATCGAGAGCGGCTGATACGAACCAGGTTTCGTACGCGCTGCACGGCGGATAGACACCGGCGTCGAGCAGCGCGTGGAAGAACGGCGGGAAACGCCAGGTCTGGGTGGCCCTGGCGCCGGCGAAGTCGGTAACCGGCGCGTCGGTGAAGAAGACACTGAGCATGTTGCCGGCGCGCTGGATGACGTGGGGCACAGACTCTTTGGACAACGCCTCGGACAGCAGGGCATCGAGGCGGTCGGCGTTGGCGTCCAGCCTTGCGTAGGCGGCGTCGTCGGCGTTGCGCAGCGTCGCCAGCCCTGCGGCCATGGCCACCGGGTTACCGGAGAGGGTGCCGGCCTGATAGACCGGGCCCAGCGGCGCCAGCCGCTCCATCACCTCGGCGCGACCACCGAACGCGGCGGCCGGCAGGCCACCGCTCATCACCTTGCCGAAGGTGAACAAATCGGCATCCACGGGGTCGACGCCGTACCAACCGCTGCGGCTGACGCGGAAGCCGGTCATCACCTCGTCGAGGATCAGCAGCGCGCCGTGCTCGGCGGTGATACGCCGCAGTGCCGCGTTGTACCCGGGCCCGGGCGGCACGGTGCCCATGTTGCCGGGGCTGGCCTCGCTGATCACCGCGGCGATCTGGTCACCGAAGTCCTTGAAGGTCTGCTCGACGGCGGCGACGTTGTTGTAGGGCAGCACGATGGTGTCGGCGGCCTGCGCTCCGGTGACCCCCGGCGACGACGGCAGTCCCAGGGTGGCGACACCGGAGCCGGCGTCGGCGAGCAGCGCGTCGACGTGGCCGTGATAGCAGCCGGAGAACTTGACGATCTTGGGCCGGCCGGTGAAACCGCGGGCCAGCCGGACCGCACTCATGGTGGCTTCGGTGCCGGAGTTGACCAGCCGGACCTTCTGCACCGGCGCGACGCGGCTGATGATCTCGTGCGCCAGTTCCGACTCGCACGGAGTGGGCGCCCCGAAGGACAGGCCGTGCTGTGCGGCGTTGGTCACGGCTTCGACGATGGCCGGATGCGCATGCCCCAGGATCATCGGGCCCCACGAGCACACCAGGTCGACGTAGCGGTTGTCGTCGGCGTCGGTGAGCCAGTAGCCCTGGCCTTTGACCAGGAAGCGGGGGGTGCCGCCGACCGAGTTGAACGCTCGGACCGGCGAATTCACGCCGCCGGGGATCACCGCGGAGGCATCGGAGAAGAGCTTGGCGGACCGCTCGGTACTGGTCTTGGTACTGCTCACGACCACCAGTGTCCCAGTTCGGACCAAATCGTCCACTACAGGGTGTAGTTGACTGGTCCGACGCATTCACCGAAACGGTGACGCAGACCACACTGCCGGGGCAACACTGAACCATGCGCGTCGCGCTGACATTGGCGTCAGTGATCGCGCTGATCTGCGCCTGCGCCACGGCACCCCAGCCGGCCACGGCCTGGCGAGGCTGCGGTGACCACCTGGAGTGCGCCACGGTGACCGTGCCGGTGGACTGGGCGCGACCCGATGGGCCGACGCTGGAGCTGGCAGTGGCCCGCTACCCCGCCGCCCACCACCGGCAGGGCACCGTGTTCTTCAATCCCGGCGGCCCCGGCCTGTCCGGCGTCGACGCCCTGCGGGAGCGCGGCGCCCAGTTGTCGGCCCTGGTGGGCGGCCGGTTCGACATCGTGAGTTGGGATGTGCGGGGCAGCGGCGGGAGTTCCCCGATCTCCTGTGCCGACGGCGAGTCCACGCCGCTCGACTACGGGACGGGCCCGCTGCCGGCCGACTTCGCCGCCCGGTGTGGTGCATTCCACGGCGAACTGCTGGCACATCTGAGCACTGCGGCCACCGCCCGCGATCTGGACCGCTTGCGGGTGCTGTCGGGCGAATCCCGGGTGTCGTTCTACGGCGAGGGTTACGGCAGCTTCCTCGGGCAGACCTACGCCAACCTGTTCCCGCAACGGGTTCGGGCCATGGTTCTCGACGGCATCGTCGACCCGGTGGCCTACACCGCCGGCGCCGAGGAACGGGTGGCCAACACCTTGTCCGATGCGGCCCGGGTGTTCGACGAGTTCGCGCGGCTGTGCCGCCGGGCGCACGGCTGCCCGCTCGAAGACGCGAACGAGACGCTGGCCGGTGTCCTCGAGGCGGTGACGTCGACGCCGCTGGGCCTGCTCACCTACGAAGCAGCGCTGGTGGCGCTGCACAGTTACCTCGGCACCCCCGCCCGGTGGCCGGAGATGGCCGCCGCCCTGGCTGCCGCCGCGGACGGCGACGGGTCCGCGCTGGCACAGCAGGCCCGACGGCTACGCCCCGGCCTGGCGGCATCGATCCCGCCGGCGGCCGGCATCGGGTGCGCCGACAGCCCCGCCCAGGTGTCGCGGTCGACGTCGCCGGCGCGGCTGAGTCTGTTCACCGCGATGAGCCCGGTGGACGGGCCGCTGGCGACGTGGTGGTCCTGGATGCCGTGCGCGTCCTGGCCGGTGCACGGCGCTGAGGTCTACACCGGCCCCTGGAGCACCCGCACCGAGACCCCGATCCTGGTGATCGGCACCACGGCAGATCCCGTCACCCCGTACCGCAACGCGCGAACCGTCAGCGCGCTGCTCGGCAACGCGGTGTTGTTGACCCACACCGGTTACGGCCACCCGAGCGCCGCCGATCCCAGCGACTGCACAACGGCCGCGGTACGCGAATACCTGGTGTTGCTGCGCGCACCGCGCGACGGCACGGTGTGCCCGTCGAACCACCAGCCGTTCGACCCGGATTTCGGCCGGTGAGGTCAGGGGGTGGCCAGGAACCGGTGCCGCATCAGCCGCGCCACCACGCCGTCGGGCATGGGAATGCTGCCGCGCGCCAGCTCGACGGGCACCGGTGGCAGATCGCCGTGCACGTCCCGGTGCAGCCGCTCCATCTCGGTGTCCAACCGGGCCGCGGTCACGGCGGCCTCTTCCAGGCTCCGGGAGATCTCGGCGGGCACCTCACCATCGAACTTGTAATAGATCTTGTGCTCGAGGCTGGCCCAGAAATCCATGGCGACCGTACGTAGCTGCACCTCCACCGGGACGGTGACAGCGCCGGTGGACAAGAACACCGGCACTTCGACGATCAGGTGCAGGCTGCGGTAGCCGTTCGGTTTGGGCTGGCGCACATAGTCTTTGACCTGCAACACGGTGACGTCGTCTTGACGGGTCAACGCTTCGGACACTCGGTAGACGTCTGAGGTGAAGGAGCAGGTGACGCGCACACCGGCGATGTCAGTGATCTTTTCGCGGATGGTCTCGAAGCGCGGCTCGCAGTTCTTGCGCTGGATCTTGTCCAGCACGCTCTCCGGTGTCTTGAGCCGACTGGTGACGTGCTCGATGGGGTTGTACTGCTGCAGGTGCTGGAATTCCTGTTGCAGGATGCCCACTTTGGTGGCGATCTCCTCCATGCCGAACTTGTAGGAGAACATGAAGCGCGAGAACTCGTCGCGGAGCTTCTGGAATTCTTCGAGATCCCACATCGGTTCGGCGTCGATTACCTCGCTCATGCCACCAGCATGCCGGTTGAGGCTGTCAGCCCTGTTCAGAGCTGTCGGCCCTTGCCCGGTCAGACGTGCGCAGCCGATGATGACCCCATGCAACTGCCGCAGTGGCTGGCCGAGTTCAACCGGTACGTCACCAACCCGATCCAGCGGCTCTGGGCGGGATATCTGCCGATGATGGGCATCCTCGAGCACGTCGGCCGCACGTCGGGCCGCACCTTCCGTACGCCGCTGATCGTGTTCCCGACCCAGGAGGGCGTGGCGATCCATCTGACCTACGGGCCGGACCGGGACTGGCTGAAGAATCTCAGGGCCGCCGACGGCCGGCTGCAGCGGCACGGCCGGACGTTTGTGGTGACTGACCCACGGGTGGTGCCCAAATCGGAAGCCACACAGCAGGTCACCGGAGTCGCGCGGCTGTTGTTCGGGCGACTGCCGTTCGACCAGAGCGTTCTGCTGCGCAGGCTCTGATGCGGTTCGCCGATGCTCGCGCCCGGTTCAACCGTCGGGTGGTCAACCGGGTGGTGCGCCCCCTGTCGGGTCGGGTGGCGCTGTGGTCGCTGGTGGAACACGTCGGTCGGCGCAGCGGCACGGTCTACCGCACTCCGGTGTCGGCGTTGCGCACACCCGACGGCTTCGCGGTGCTACTGCCCTACGGCGAGAACCGCGACTGGGTGCGCAATCTTGTTGCTGCCGGTGCGGGACGAATCATCGTGGGTGGACATACTTTTCAGGTGCGGTCTCCGCGGATCGTCTCAACCGCGGATGTCGTGCCGCTGCTGTCGCCGCCGTGGCGGACGGTGGTCACCCGGCTGTGCACACCGTCGGCGCTGCTTCTCAGCCGGGTGTGAGCGGCGGCGCGGTACTGGTCCGGATCACGAACCTCTCCGACGCGGCCGATCTGGTCACGCGCGCCAGGTGAGCAGCTCCCCCGCGCCCTGCGTCATCACCGTGCCCTGCATGAGGCGCAGCCGCGTCGGGGTCAGCTTCCAGCCGGCGAACGCGTCCGACGTCGGCCCGTCACGCCAGGGTTCGATGATCGCGGGGTCGTAGCCGACCGGCTCGGGTCCGGTCTTGAAACGCTCCCAGAGCGCGATGCGTTCGTCGTCGTCGAAGATCCAATCCACCGTACATTCGGCGCTACAGGTGTCGTGCGACGGCGACCAGTAGTTGATCGAGATCTCGGGGTGGGCGGCGATGTGCGCCTTCTTGATCGGGGTGGGAGCGGTGGCGATCCAGCCCGTCAGCTGCGCGCCGTCCCACTCCCAGATGGGGTGCAGGACGCGGCTGCGGGGCCGACCGTCGGCGTCGACGGTGGCCACCGACGCCCAGACGATGGTGTGAGCCATGTCGACGAAGGCAGGGGCTACTTGATCCAGTGACGTCATGGGCTCAAAGTTAACTGCCTAGACCGATACGGTGCGAAGCATTTCCGGCAGGCTCGGCAAGAAATGCACGGTGGCGAAGTCCCGCAGATCGTCGGCGGTGTCCAGCGGCCGCGCACCCGGCAGCAACAAGGCCATCATTGCGTACCGCAGAATCGCGTCGGCCAGGTCGTTGACCACCGCGGGCCCCATCCGCTGCACCAACGCGGCAGGGAAGATCACCTCGAGCGCGGTGGCGATCCGCAGTACCGCCGCTCCATAGTGCTCGCGGGCCAGCTCCAGCGCCAGGGCCGGGTCGTCGCCGATCAGCTGGTTGAGCACCCGGTGGTTACGGAACTTCAGGATGGCCGAGGTGAACGCTTCGACATAGTAGTTCGACTGCGGCCCTTGGTTTTTGAGTTCATCGGCGATGTCGGCGCACAGGGCGACGTTCTCGCGGTCGATCACCGCGGCCACCAGCTCGTCGCGGTTGGCGAAGCGGCGGTAGATGGTGGTGCGGCTGACCTTGGCGCGTTTGGCGACGTCGTCCAGGGCAACCCGACGAAAGCCGTGCCGGTCGAACTCTGCGACGGCGGCGTCGAGGATCCTGGTGGTAACCGGGTCGTCGGCGACGGTGATCATGCGCTCTCTCGGGAGAACCCGGCGGCGGCGATTCCGTTGTAGCGCACTGAGATCGGAAGCTGGTCCCACAGCCAGTTGACCGGACGCGAGCGCCAGAACGCCGCGAAACGCTGATAGCGCTTCTCCTGCTTGGCGTTCCAGGGGAGGTTGAGGGTGGCGCGGGCCTGCGGCGGCATTCCGCCAGTGGTGAGGAACGCGGCCAGCGGGTTGAACACGCGCCTGAGCACCGCCCACGCGGCGGGATGCATACCCTTGGGTTTCGGGAAGCCCTTGGTGACGTAGCCGACACTGTAGGTGGCCGACGGGTGGGCGGTCACCACGTCGTCCAGCATGCGCTGCCAGTACTTTTCGAAGTCGGCGTAGGTGGCGGGCATCGGCCGGTCACTGACTCCGTAGCGCCGGTACCAGGTCTTGGACTCCAGGTACATCTGCTCCTTCTCGGCGTCGGTCAGCCGCTTGACGAAGGTGTCGGCGAAGTAGAAGACCTGATCCAGGAAGGTGGCGTGCGCCCAGAAGTAAGTGTCGGGATCCAGTGCGTGGTAGCGCCGCCCCTGCTCGCCCGGCATCTCGCCTTTGATGTCGTGGTGGAAGTCGCGGACCTGCGGGCCGGCGTTGTCGTCCTCGGAGCCGTACACGGTCCGAAAGATCGGCGGCAGCGACCGTTTGATGCGCGCCGCGGTGTCGGCGAAGAACACCGAATGGTCCTGCACACCCTGGCCGAGTTCGGCGAGCATCAACTGCAGGACGCCGGGGCGCGGGCCGATGAGGAACATCCGGTTGTCGCCGAAGTAGCGCCAGATGAGCGAGTCGGCGCCCAGCGGCAACGCGTCGGTCTCGGCAGGGCGGTCCGCGAGTTCAGTCACTGCAACAGTGTTACAGATTCTGCACTTTGTTCCAACTCGGGGTTCCCACTCGGGGTTCCCACTCGGGGTCGCCGAGCGCACGCATTTGTACGCGACACGCCGCGTGGGGCGGTACAGACACGCGCGCTCGGCCTTGAGTGGGGTCAGGTGAAACGGCGCAGGCGCAGGCTGTTGCCCACCACCAACACCGACGACGCCGCCATGGCCGCCCCGGCGATCATCGGATTCAGCAGCCCCAACGCCGCCAGCGGAATGGCCGCGGTGTTGTAGGCGAACGCCCAGAACAGGTTCACCCGGATGGTGCGCAGGGTGCGCGAGGCCAACCGCAGCGCCGTCGGCACAGTCCGCAGGTCACCGCGGACCAGCGTGACGTCACCGGCCTCGATCGCCGCGTCGGTGCCGGTACCCATCGCCATCCCGATGTCGGCGGTGGCCAGGGCCACCGAGTCGTTGACACCATCGCCGACCATCGCCACTTTCGCGCCGTCGGCCTGCAGGCGCTTGACGGCCTCGGCTTTCTCGGTGGGCAGCACGCCGGCGATGACGTTCTCGGGCGCGATACCGATCTCGCCGGCGACCGTGCGCGCGACGGTGGCGTTGTCGCCCGTCAGCAGTACCGGGGTGATGCCCATGGCCTTGAGCTCGGCGATGGCCTCAGCGCTGCTGGGCTTCACCACATCCGCCAGGCGGATGGTGCCGCGGACGCGACGATCCCACACCACCTCCACGCCGGTCCCCGGCGCCGCCGCAGCCGGTGCCAGCAGGTCCAGCCCGGCGATCGAGCCCTCCCTCTTCACGCTCACCCGAACGCCGTCGACCACACCGGCGACACCGATGCCGGGCTGGTTGGCGAAGTCGGTGACCCCGGGGATGTCGAAACCGCGCTCCCGTGCGGCCGCGACGATGGCGGCGGCCACCGGATGTTCGGAGGCCGCCTCGACGGCTGCGGCGAGCCGCAACACCTCGTCGGCGTCCTCACCCGGGCGAGCTTCGACGGCGCTGACGGTCATCCGGCCGCTGGTCACCGTGCCGGTCTTGTCCAGCACCACGGTGGTGATACCGGTGACGGTTTCGAGCACCTGCGGATCTTTGATCAGCACGCCGAGCTGGGCGCCCCGGCCGGTGCCGACCAGGATGGCCGTGGGTGTGGCCAAACCGAGCGCGCACGGGCAGGCGATGATCAGCACGGCCACCGCGGCGGTGAAGGCGGTGGACGGTGCGGCGCCGGCGAGCAGCCAGCCGGCGACGGTCAGTGCGGCGATCACCAGGACCGCGGGGACGAAGACCGCCGACACCCGGTCGGCGAGGCGCTGAATGGACGCCTTGCCGTTCTGCGCGTCGGTGACCAGCCGGCCCATCCGGGCCAGTTGCGTGTCGGCGCCGACCTTGGTGGCCCGTACCCGGATACGGCCGTAGGTGTTGACGGAACCGCCGAGCACCGACGACCCTGCCCTCACATCGACGGGCACGGATTCGCCCGTCATCGCCGAGGTGTCCAGAGCGGAATCGCCGTCGACCACGTCACCGTCGGTGGCCACCCGCTCCCCCGGCCGGACCACGAAGACGTCGCCCACCTGCAGCTCCGACACCGGGATCTGCACCTCGGCGCCGTCGCGCACCACCACCGCGTCTTTTGCGCCCAGTGACAGCAGCGCCCGCAGCGCCGATCCCGCCGAGCGTTTGGCCCGTGCCTCGGCGTTGCGACCCGCCAGCAGGAACACCGTGACGGCCGCGGCGACCTCGAAATAAACGTGTGCGTGGAAGTGCGGTCCCGGGTTGGTGACGACGGCGAACGTCGACCACAGGAAGGCGGCCAGCGTGCCGAGGGAGACCAGGGTGTCCATGGTCGAGGCGCCGTGGCGAGTCGCACGAACCGCGGCGCGATGGAACGGGAAGCCGCCCCACACCACGATCGGGGTGGTCAGCGCCAGCACCACCCACTGCCAGCCCGTGAACTGCCATGCCATCACCATCGACAGCACGACCACCGGGACCGCCAGCACCGCCGAGCCGATGAGCCGGGGGCGCAGATCGGTTTCCCCGGTCTCCTGCACCGGCGCGTCATCGCCGGGGGCACGAACAGCGGAGGCCTGATACCCGGTGGCTTCGACGGCCTTGATGAGCTGACCGACCGTGACGGCGGGATCGTGCTCGACGTGGGCGCGTTCGACGGCCAGGTTGACGCTGGCGCGCACACCGTCGAGGTCGTTGAGGCCACGTTCGACGCGCGCCGCGCAGGACGCACACGTCATCCCGCGCAGATCGAGATCGGTTGCGACAGTCACCGGTGCGTTGGCCATGCCGCCATAGTACCCCTAGGGGGTATGGGTTTGTGACCTCCGCCAGCGAGCTACTCCGACCACGGCCAGGATGCCGGCGACCGTGACCAACAACAACGCCAGGACCAGTGGTGGAGCGTGCCACGCCACCGAGGTGGTGGCCGGCTCCCCCTCGGTGATGGGCGCGACGGCTACGACTGCACGCACATTGGCCGCGCTGATCACGGCTCCCACAACAGCCACCGCCGCCAGGACCACCTCGACGATGGCGCGACGCCGCGCCGTCATGCGTGCTCGCGGCGGCGCTCGACCAGCTCGGTCAACGCCGCCCGCAACTCGGAGTGCCCGCGCGCCCAGGCCTGCGCGGTGCGTCCACCGGTGAGCTTCAACCCGATTCCGGTGCGCCCGCGCGGCACGCCGGTGAGTTCACCGAGCGCCCGCGACGACTGCCACTTCTCCACCACCGCGGCATCGTCGCGGGGCGGGGCCTTGGTGGGTTCGTCCGGGATCTCCGCGGGATCCAGGCCCGCTTTTTTCATCGCGCGGTTGGCCAGCGCATTGTTTCGGCCCGAACTCTTGGCGGCGGTCCTGTTCAGCCGGCGGTCGTCGTAATAGCTGCGCATCGTGTTCGTGGGGGCGGGATAGACGGCGACGATCTCGTCGACCCCGATGGTCTGCATGCCCTGCCGCAACGACGTCTCCGTCAGTTCGACCGAGGTGTGGATGCGGGCAGCTTTGATCTGCACCGCGATGAAGCCGGACACCAGCACCAGGAATGCCAACGGAACGATCCACTGCACGCCGACCCCACTGGTGATCTGAATGGCCAGCATGGCCAACGCGGCGCCCGGGCCCGCCAGCACCCAGTACCAGCTGGCACCGTTCTCGGAGAACAGGATGTCCTCGTCAGCCATGCGCGGCGTCCTGTTCGTTGAACCAGGCGATGGCCGGTGGCCGAATGAGCGCCACGGTGCCGAAGAGAATCGGCAACACCGCCACCAGCGCCAGCAGATGAACGATCTTGATCAGCACCGCGACGCCGACGACGAGCACTGTGATGGCGACGGCGAAGGCAATGGTGGCGCGACGGAACCGTGGATCGCCTTTGCGGGTCTTGCCGGCCAGGAAGCCCAGGGCGGCGCCGACGACGATGGAGAAGATCCCGATGCTGCGCTGGAAGGTCAGGTAGCTCCGCAGCTTGTCGTCGCTGATACCGGCGTCCGCGACGGACCGGGCGGTCTCGAAGTTCAGCGTTGTCGCCATCAATCCGTTCACCACCAGGAGGACGGCGCCTGCGATGAGCAGCCAGAATGCGATGTCCACCACGCGCGGTCGTGGAGTGGCCGGAGTCGAGGTCATGGTCGCGCCAGCTTACGCCCGGCGATCGATCGCCCGAGGGACGAGGGCGTGAGGAGCGGGCACTTCAGCCACGCCCGGCGATTGACCGCCCGTGTTTCGCGCACATATATGTGCACAGCTACGTCCGACCGGCGTGTCGCGTCGTAAACCACATATGTGTCGCGGACCGCCCGGCACATATATGTCCCCAGCTACGCCTGACCGGCGTGTCGCGCCGTAAACCACATATATGTCGTGGAAGGCGACGCCGACGCCGACAGCGGGCGGAGACTCAGCGAGTGAAGAAGGCGTTGGCTTCCTTGCGGTGCAGCAGCACGATCCCGCCGCCGATCAGCACCGCACCGACGATGCCGCTGACGGCGAAGATCACCGCGGCCACCGCGGGCCGTCCGGTGGCGAACAGGCCGAAGCCCATCGAGACGATCGCGGCCATGCCACCGGCGGTCAACACCGTCCGCGTCCACCGATAGCCGGACCGCATGAGGATCAGGAACGTCACCACCAGCGAGTCCGCCACGACGAGGAACAGCAGCGAGATCCCGATGGCCAGCGGCACCCGGCCTTCGGCGGACAACACGTCGGCGATGTAGTTGATGGTCATCAGCGGCACGGCGATCACCCAGAGCCAGAAACCGGTGTCGACGTCTGCGGGACGCTCCGGCTTGGGCTTGGGCTTGGGCTCAGGCGAGGGCGGCTGGTGATACTGCGGTGCGGGAAAGCTCACGCCAACCAACCTGCCACGTCGGCGGCCCAGTAGGTCAGCACGATGTCTGCGCCCGCGCGCCGGATACCGACGAGCGACTCCAGTGCCGAGGCCTGCAGATCGATCCACCCGTTGGCCGCGGCGGCGCTGATCATCGCGTACTCACCGGAGATCTGATAGGCGGCCACCGGCACCGGCGAGATGTCGGCACACGCGCGCACCACGTCCAGATACGACATCGCCGGCTTGACCATCACCATGTCGGCACCCTCGGCGAGGTCGAGTTCGATCTCCCGCAACGCTTCCCGCGCGTTACCGCTGTCCTGTTGGTAGGTACGGCGATCACCTTGGAGGCTGGAACCGACCGCCTCGCGGAACGGCCCGTAGAACGCCGAGGCGAACTTGGCCGCGTACGCCAGGATCGCCACATCGGTGTGCCCGGCAGCGTCCAGTCCGTCGCGGATCTCGGCCACCTGACCGTCCATCATGCCGCTCGGCGCCACCACGTGTGCGCCCGATTGTGCTTGCGCCACAGCCAGTTTGATGTACTGCTGATTGGTGGCGTCATTGTCCACCCGGCCGCGGTCGTCGAGCACACCGCAGTGACCGTGGTCGGTGAACTCGTCCAGGCAGGTGTCGGCCATGATCACGGTGTCCTCACCGAGATCTTTGACCAGGTCACGCAACGCCACGTTGAGGATGCCGTCGGCCTCGATGCCGATGGACCCGCGCGCGTCCTTGTCCTCGTCGCGGGGCACACCGAAGAGCATCAGCCCGCCCACCCCGGCGGCCACCGCATCGGCAGCCGCCCGGCGCAAAGAGTCTCGGGTGTGCTGCACGACACCCGGCATGGACGAGATCTGTCGCGGTTCGTCGATACCGTCGGCCACGAACATCGGCAGCACCAGATGCCTTGGCTCCAAGGAGGTTTCGGCCACCAACCGGCGCATGGCCGGCGTCGACCGCAACCTGCGTGGACGTTGACGCATACCTAGCGGCTTACCGTCACCGACGACGGCTCTTCTTACGCGGCGGAGGCAACGCACCCTCGGCACGCAGCCGGGCGGCGTGCTCGGCGAGCGCCTCGACCAGCGGACCGACGGCGGCCGTCTCCGGCTGCACGTCCACCCGCAGACCGAATTCGGCTGCCGTCTCGGCGGTTTTCGGGCCGATGCACGCAACGATGGTGCGCGCGTGCGGCTTTCCGGCGATGCCGACGAGATTGCGCACCGTCGAGCTGGAGGTGAAGCACACCGCGTCGAACCCACCGGTCTTGATCATCTCGCGGGTCTGCGCCGGCGGCGGAGCCGCACGCACCGTGCGGTAGGCCGTCACGTCCTCGATCTCCCAACCGCGGTCACGCAGCCCCTCGGCCAGCGTCTCGGTGGCGATGTCGGCACGCGGCAGCAACACCCGGTTCACCGGGTCGAAAACGTCGTCGTACGGCGGGAACTCGTCGAGCAGGCCCAGCGAGGACTGCTCACCCGACGGCACCAGCTCGGGGCTGATACCGAAGGCACGCACCCGGTCGGCGGTCGCCTCACCCACGCAGGCGATCTTCACACCGGAGAACGCACGGGCGTCGAGCCCGAACTCACCGAACTTCTCCCACACGGCGCGCACCGCGTTGGTGGAGGTGAACACCACCCACTGGTAGCGGCCGTCGACCAGACCCTTGACGGCGCGTTCCATCTGGGCGGGGCTGCGCGGCGGCTCGACGGCGATGGTGGGCACCTCAATGGGCAGCGCGCCATGGCTGACCAGACGGTCACTCATCTCGCCGGCCTGATCCTTGGTGCGCGGCACCAGCACGGTCCAGCCGTAGAGAGCCCGGCTCTCCCACCAGTTCAGCTTGGCGCGGTGCGAGACGGTCTTGCCGATGGTGACCACCAGCGGTCCGGTCAGCGGGCCCGCGGGCTCGCTGGCGCCGATGGCGGCGCGATCGGTCAGCTCATGCAGGGTGGCCTCCACACTGCGCTGTGCACAGGTAGTGCCCTGGGCGGTGACCACACAGGGGGTGCTCTCGACCAGTCCGTGTTCGATCAGCGTGCGCGCCGAATCGGCGAGATGCTGCGGTGTGGCGTGCAGGATCAGGGGGCCCGGTGCGGCGGCCAGCGCGGCCCAGTCGACGTCACCGCGCACGTCGGCCACGGTGTGCGCCGAACCCAGGGGCAGGCCGGCGTAGGTGGGCACCGCGGTCGCGGCGGGCAGGCCAGGCACGATCTCGAAGGACAGGTTGGTCTTGGCGACGGCGTTGACCTCGGCGAGCACCGAGTCCAGCGACAACGGGTCACCGGCCACCAGGCGCACCACGTCGACGCCGGTCACCCGGGCCTCGTGCGCCAGGGTCTTGGCCACCTCGGCGGGATCACCGAGCGCCGGACGGATGTCCGGGCCCAGGTTCACCACCGGCGGGGCGATCTCCTCGGCGACGACGCCATCGGCCCCGGCCTGCGGCCCGGTGTCGTCGCCGCCCTTGGTGGCCTTGGTGTCCTTCTCCGGCGCCGGCGCCGGACCGGAGGCCGGTGGCAGCTCGGAACCGGCCAGTGCCAATACTGGTTCGGGTACGTCGGGATCGGTGAACACCAGTGCGGCGTTCACCAAGACGGTGCGCGCCCGCGTCGTCAGTAGGCCCGGATCCCCCGGTCCCGAACCGACGAACAGGATGCGTCCCGGCTTCGGCTTACGGCCTCGACCACTAGATAGGGAGGTCATGTGTGACTCCTGCTCTCATCGCGTGTCCGAAATGAGTTCACGCGCTCCCAGCTCGAACAACTCCGTAGCCACCGCGAGCCCTAGCTCGTCGGCGCCTGCGGGAGTCCCGATGCCGGACGCACGAATCACGTCGGATCCGTCCACCGCCGCCACGCAGCCGCGCAGCGACAGTTCGTCGAAAACGTGCCCGTCCTCATCGATCGACTCGACCACCTCGGCAATCGCGCCTACCGGTGCGGAGCAGCCCGCCTCCAGCTTGGCGAGCAAGGTTCGCTCTGCGGTGACCGCAATCCGGGTGTCCGCGTCATCCAAAACGGCCAACGCTTTTTCCAGATCGGTGTCGCCGGCACGGCACTCAACGGCCAGTGCCCCCTGAGCCGGTGCCGGCAACATCTGTACCGGCTCCAACGTCTCGGTGACCGCGTCGAGGCGTCCGATACGGGCCAACCCCGCTCGGGCTACCACGATGGCGTCGAGATCTCCGCTGCTTACCCTGTTCAACCTGGTATCTAGGTTGCCTCTTAGGGGGCGGATTTCCAAACCGAGACCCAGTGCTCTAAGCTGCGCGGCCCGCCGCAGGCTCGAGGTGCCGATCACCGAACCGGCCGGCAACTCCCCCAGCACCAGCCCGTCGCGGGCCACCAACGCGTCGCGGGCGTCCGCACGCGGCGGAATGGCCGCGATGACGAACCGGGGGTCCTGCGCCGTCGGCAAATCCTTATAGGAGTGCACGGCCATGTCCACCTCTCCCGAGGCGATGGCTTCGCGGAGGGCAGCTGTGAAAACACCCACCCCGATCTCGGCGATAGGGGCCGACGAACGGTCGCCATCGGTGGAGATGATGACGAGTTCGGCCGCGTGCCCGGCGGCGATGAGAGCGTCTCTGATGGTGCCCGCCTGCGTCGTCGCGAGCAGGCTGCCACGGGTACCGATGCGAATCACGGGTGTCGGAAGCCTTGTAATTATCCGGCTGCCTCGGGTTGTGGACCTTCGTAATCGGTTGGCACCAAAGGCAATTCACCCGCAGTGGCAACTGCGTCAACGGCGGTCGGGTCGAGTTCGAACAGTTCACGAAGCGCTTCGGCGTAGCTGTCGCCGCCGGGCGCGCTGGCCAGCTGCTTCACCCGGACGGTCGGCGCGTGCAACAGCTTGTCGACCACTCGGCGCACCGTGTTGGCCACCTCGTCACGGTGAACGGTGTCCAGCCCGGGCAGCCGGTTGTCCAGGCGCAGCAACTCCGCTTCCACCACGTCGGCGGCCCGCTGCCGCAGCGCGGTGACGGTGGGCGTGACCTCGGACATGCGCTGGCCGGCCAGGTAGGTGGCAACCTCGGTGGCCACGATCTGACGAGCGGCGTCGGCGTCGGACGCTGCCGCACGTGCCGACGGCTCCCGCTGGATCCGGTCCATGTCGACCACCCAGACCCCGGGCAGTCCGACCACGGCGGCGTCCACATCGCGGGGCATACCGAGATCGCAGATGACCAGTTGCCGGTTGTCGCCGTCAGCGCGGTGGGCCAGGGCGTGGTGGACGTCGGCCAGCGACACCACCGGGCGCACCGCGCCGGTGCTGGTGATCACCACATCGACGTCGACCAGGGCGACGGCCACCTCGTCCAGGCCGTGAGCGTGGGCGTCCACCCCCTGCTCCCGGAGGTTCTCGGCGAGACGCTCGGCGCGCTGCATCGACCTGTTGAGTACGCGGACCCGGCCGATGCCGGCACGCACCAGATGTGCGGCGGACAGCGCACCCATGGAACCGGCGCCGATCACGGCCGCGGTGCGGCCGACGAGGCTGTCCAGACGGGTCTCGGCCATACCGAGCGCGACCGACACCACCGAGGCACCGGCGGCGTCGATGCCGGTCTCGCTGTGCACCCGCTTGCCGACCGACAGTGCCCGCTGCGACAACTCGTGCAGCGTGCGGCCGACGGTGTGGTTGGCCTCGGCGGAGGCGTAGGCGCGCCGCACCTGGCCGAGCACCTGCTGCTCGCCGATGACGGCGGAATCCAGCCCGGAGGCCACCGAGAACAGGTGCTCGACGGCAGCCTCGGCGTAACGCACGTAGGCGTACTTGGTGAGATCACCCATCGACATACCGGAGTGCTCCGAGAGCACCTGCCCGATCACCGACAAGCCGCCGTGGAACGCCTCGACCACGGCGTAGACCTCGACCCGGTTGCAGGTCGAGAGCACCATCGCCTCGGTCACCAACGGTGACTGCAACACCTGATCGATGATCTTGGCCTGATCGGCTTCGTCGGTCGACAATTGCTCCAGAACGGAGACCGGTGCACTGCGGTGCGACACTCCGAACAGCAGGACGCTCACAGACACGCCACCAATCGAGCGATCACCCAGCACGCTCCCTTGCCGCCAACGGTGAAAAAGCTTGCCAACTTCGGCAGAAACTGACACCCACGGTAACCGTCCGCGTTGCAGGCCACCAAATTGATGGCTGTTTTCTTTCTCACGTACCCCGAGCTGCCAGGTCTGCGCGCAACTGGGGTTCGTCGACATCCCAATAACTGTGTTCGGACCCGTCGAGCATCACCACCGGCAGCCGGTCCCCGAACTCGGCACGCAAGCTGGTGTCCCCCGCGGCGGCGAGTGCGTCGACGTCGACCGTCGTCAACTCGAAATCCAGCTCGGCAGCCAACGCGGCCAGCCGTTCCCGGACCCGCACGCAGATACTGCAGCCGTCCCGTGTCAGCAATTGCACCTGTGCGCGACTCACCTGAGTCAGTCTCCCATCCCAGCCCAGCTCACCCGTCTTAGTAGGGTGAACCCTGCGGCAGGTAGGCGCAGGAAGGGGGTCCGCGATGCTCGGGCGCCACGTCGACGGTGCACAGGGGGTCGCGGGCGAGGCCAGCGCTGAACGGGCAGCACAAGGCCTTTCCGAGGCCGAAGCCGCCGAACTCGACTCCGCGGCACCGCCTCCCCCACCGCCGGCCGACCTGACCGCGGCCGCGTTCTTCGACGTCGACAACACCCTGGTGCACGGATCATCCTTGGTGCACTTCGCCCGCGGCCTCGCCGCGCGCAAGTACTTCACCTACAGCGACGTACTCGGATTCGTTTACGCGCAGGCCAAGTTCCAGCTGACCGGCCGGGAGAACAGCGACGACGTGGCCGAGGGACGACGCAAGGCGCTCGCATTCATCGAGGGCCGGCCGACCTCCGAGCTGGTGGCCGTCGGTGAGGAGATCTTCGACGAGATCATCGCCGACAAGATCTGGCCGGGAACCCGTGCACTGGCGCAGATGCATCTGGACGCCGGACAGCAGGTGTGGCTGGTGACGGCCACTCCTTACGAGCTGGCGGCGACGATCGCGCGCAAACTGGGCCTGACCGGCGCGCTGGGCACCGTTGCGGAGTCCGAGAACGGGGTGTTCACCGGCCGACTGGTCGGCGAGATCCTGCACGGCACCGGCAAGGCGCACGCCGTGCGGGCGCTGGCCATCCGGGAAGGCTTGAACCTGCGGAGGTGCACCGCCTACTCGGACAGTTACAACGACGTGCCCATGCTGACGTTGTGCGGTACCGCGGTGGCGATCAATCCCGATGCCGACCTTCGCGACCTCGCCCGAGAGCGCGGCTGGGAGATCCGCGACTTCCGCACCGCCCGCAAGGCGGCCCGCATCGGGGTGCCGTCGGCCCTGGCGCTGGGCGCTGCCGGCGGGGCCCTGGCGGCCATCGCATCCCGCCGACGATGACCCCACCCCACCCGGCGTTGATAAGCTGCGCCGCTGAAGACCAGTGCAAAGGACGCGTCACCAAGCCATGGCCATAGCTGAAGAGATCATCGGCACGCATTACCGGTATCACGACTGTTTCGTGGTGGGCCGGGAAAAGATCCGCGAATTCGCCAGTGCCGTCAAAGACGACCATCCCGCACACTACGACGAACAATCCGCCCAGGAACTCGGCTACGACGCCGTGGTGGCCTCACTCACCTTCATCGCGGTCGCCGGCCGGCGGGTGCAGATGGAGATGTTCAAGAAGTTCGACGTGGGCATCAATCTGGCGCGGGTGCTGCACCGGAACCAGAAGCTCGAGTTCCACCGCCCGATCGTTGCCGGTGACAAGCTGTACTTCGACTCGTACCTCGATGACGTGACCGAATCCCACGGCGCGGTGATTGCCGAGCTGCGCTCTGAGGTGACCGACGCCGAGGGCAAGCCGGTGCTGACCACCGTCGTCACCATGCTCGGAGAGGCCGTCAGCGACGCCGATACCGATGCACAGGTCGCGGCAATTGCGTCGCGGATCACCGGAGCATAGTGTCGGCGCCTATGCCCAAGGCCAGCGAGCACTCACATGACGGCGCACTGACGCCTCACTTCGAGGACGTGCAGACGCACTACGACCTGTCTGACAACTTCTTCCGGCTGTTCCTGGATCGCACCCAGACCTACAGCTGCGCGTATTTCGAGAAGGACGATTACACCCTGGAGCAGGCGCAGATCGCCAAGATCGACCTGTCGCTGGGCAAGTGCGATCTCAAGCCGGGCCAGACGCTGCTCGACATCGGCTGCGGCTGGGGTGCCACCATCCACCGCGCGGTGGAGACCTACGACGTCAACGTCATCGGCCTGACACTCAGCGAGAACCAGCACGCGCATGTGCAGCGGCTGCTGTCCGACTCGGAGATCGTGAAGAAGTCCGGTCGCAGCGCCGAGGCACGCCTGCAGGGCTGGGAGGAGTTCAACGAGCCCGTCGACCGCATCGTGTCGATCGGCGCGTTCGAGCACTTCGGCCGCGACCGCTACGAAGCCTTCTTCGCCAAGGCCTACGATCTGCTGCCCGACGACGGCGTGATGATGCTGCACACCATCGTCAAGCCCAGCGATGAAGAGTTCGCCGAGCGCGGCCTGCCGCTGACCATGCGCAAGCTGAAGTTCTTCAAGTTCATCATGGACGAGATCTTCCCCGGCGGTGATCTGCCGCAGGTGACCAAGGTCGAGCAGCGCGCCACCGAGGCGGGCTTCACCGTGGCGCGGGTGCAGCCGCTGCGACTGCACTACGCGCGGACGCTGGATTTGTGGGCCGAGGCGCTGGAAGCGCGCAAAGACGAGGCCATCGCGATCCAGAACGAAGAGGTCTACGAGCGGTACATGAAGTACCTCACCGGCTGTGCCGAGCTGTTCCGCGAGGGCTACACCGATATCTGCCAGTTCACGCTGACCAAGGGACGCTGACAGCCCGGCTTTCTGGTTGACACTGCGCTGACGCCCGGCTTTCGACGCAAACTCGGGCGTGAGCGCAGTGTGAAACCGAGGCGCGCGTCTGCGACTCGACCTCAGCCGACCTTTCTGGGCTGAGGCTCTTCACCGCAGACTCGTACCTCGTCTGCGACTCGACCTCAGCCGACCTCTCTGGGCTGAGGCTCTTCACCGCAGACTCGTACCTCGTCTGCGACTCGACCTCAGCCGAAGAACATGTTCCGGCGGCCCGCCAGCAGCTGATACAGCGTCTGCTGGATGGTTTCGCGCACCTGATCGGTCAACTCGAAGGTGACCATCGGGTCATCGGCGGCCGCATCGTCGTAGTCGGCCGTCTCGATGGGCGTACCGAATGCAATGTGCCACTTCGACGGCAGCGGAATGAGCCCGACCGGGCCCGCCCACGGAAACAGCGGTGTCACAGGGAAATACGGCAATCCGAGCAGCCGCGCCAGCAGCTTCACATCGGCGAGCATGGGGTAGATCTCTTCGGAACCGACGATGGAGCACGGGATGATCGGAGCCTTGGTATGCAACGCCGCGGAGACGAACCCGCCGCGGCCGAACCGCTGCAGTTTGTAACGGTCCTTGAACGGCTTGCCCAGCCCTTTGTAGCCCTCCGGGAACACCGCGGTGAGCTCGCCGCCGGCCAACAGGCGGTGCGCGTCGGCCGTGCAGGCCATGGTGTGACCGGCCTTGCGGGCAGCATGTCCCAGCACCGGCATGTCGAACACCATGTCGGCGGCCAGCAGCCGCAGGTCGCGGCGGGTGGGGTGGTGGTCTTTCACCGCCACCGACGTCATCAACCCGTCGAACGGCAGCACCCCGGCGTGGTTAGCCACCACCAGGCCCGCACCCGTCTCCGGCAAGTTCTCGATACCGCTGACCTCGACCCGGAACCACGACTGGAACAGCCCTCTCAGCAAAGGGAGGAACACCGCCTCGTTGAGGTGCGGATCGAAGCCGAACTCGTCCACCACGTAGTCCCCGGTGAAACGCTTGCGTGCGAATTCGGCAACCGCCGCGATCCGCTGCGCGAGCTCATTGGGGACGTCGTTCTCGGCGGAGGTGGCGCCGGCGAAGTTGCGGTGGGCATCGATCTCGCGGACCACCGCGGCCATCTGCTCGGCCGACGCGCGGTCGGCGGGATCGGACAGCAGCGACGGATGTCTGCGAGCCGCCTCAGCGCGCAGACCCGCCCGCCGCGCTGCCGCCGCTCGACTCGAATTGCCATGCAGCGGAATGACTTTCGCTTTGGGCTCACCCGACACGATGGCCACCCTTTCCCCACCCGATTGAATCCATACTCAGCTTCCCCAGCGCTGCGCTGCCGCCACTGCGCGACTCTCCACTGAGCGTACCCACCGCGGGTCGATAATCGGAGTCAAACCTCGACCTCGCACGTAGTCATCGAAGGCCTCGACCGTGGTCCACTTCGGTTCGTACCCAAGCTCTGTGCGCATTCGCGTGGTGTCCATGACGCGGCCGTAGCTCATGTACGCCAGGTGATCGCGATTGAATTCCGTAGCGTTGGTAGCGCGTAACAGCGAATCCATGGCACGCACGCCCACCGACGGAAGCGGCAGAGCGAGACGCCCGGAGCGCCGGATCGCCTGCGACATCATGATGATCCCGGTGGCGCCGACGTTGAATGTGCCCGGCTTCCCGGCCATCGTCGCGCGCTCCAGTGCCCCCAGGGCATCCTGTTCGTGTAGCAATTGCAGACGGGCGTCCCGGCCCACGACGGTGGGCACCACGGGGCCCGCCAGGTAGCGCGACAGGGCGGTGTCCATGGCCGGCCCGATCATGTTCGCCAGCCGCAACAACGTCACCGCGATGTCGGGGCGCCGCCGGTACAGGCCGCGGGCGTAACCCTCGATGTCGATGCTGTCGCGGGCGAAACCGTCCCGGGGCGGACGTCGGCTGCTGCTGTCCTCGGTGAACATCACCGGGTCGTACGGACTGGAGCCGTACACCTCCGACGTGGACTTGAGCACCACCCGCCGCACCGACGGCGCTTTCTGGCAAGCGGCGAACAACTGCATGGCGCCCATGACGTTGAGTTCTTTCAGCGTCGCTCGCCCGCCGGATCGCGGCGCGTAGGAAGCGGCGGCGGCGTGCACCACGGTGTCGACGTCGCCGTTGCGAATCACCTTGGCGATGAACGGGTTCCGGATATCGGCGCGGACGAATTCAGCCCGGCCCATGCGCCGGAGCATGTCCTTGCTCGGAGTCACCGCATCCACGGCGATGACCCTGTCGATCGAGGGGTTGGCCGCCAACCGGGCAGTCAGATATCCGCCCAGGAACCGGCACGCACCAGTGACGAGCACAACCTTCGGTGGGTGCAAGGGGTTTCTGGGATCTGCGGTGTCGCGGTCGCCGCCGCCCGATTCCATCCAGCCAGGTTACCGGCCGGTCACGCCGACGGCATCACTACTCGGAGACTGGCAGGCAACCCACCAGGGTTGCACAGGACGATGCGGGCCCACCCCCAGGCAGGCCCGCATCTCCGATGCGTTTACTTACCGAGTTTTCTGCGCTGCACCCGGGTGCGACGCAGCAGCTTGCGGTGCTTCTTCTTCGACATCCGCTTGCGCCGCTTCTTGATAACTGAACCCATGAACTCCGCTGCCTACCTGCGCGCTTTCGGCGCGCTCACTGACACGACTGAACCTGGCCACCTTACCGAAAGAGTGGCCGCTTACGGAAAACGGGCTCCGGGGCCGCCTGGGCGCCCTGTGCCCGCCCCCTGATCAGCCCGCGTCGAAGTACGAGGTCTCCAGCAGGTCGTGGACCGCTTTGGCGTGCACGCGGAACGAGCGCCCCACTCGCACGGCCGGCAGTTCGCCGTTGTGCACGAGTCGATACACCGTCATCTTGCTGACCCGCATGAGCCCGGCGACTTCGGCGACAGTGAGGAACTGCGTTCTGGCAGCCGGTTGGCCGTCACCGGCTCCACCGTCACGCTTGCCGCTCGCAGAATCCCGTGCCGATGGCCCGTTCATAGACGTCATCGCAACCCAATCAATCAGGCACGGCCAGTTCCAGCGGCTTCCCCACCGCTGGCACGAACACGCGCTTACAACGAGGAGAATAGCGGGGCAGATGGGGTTACTGCGACGGGTGTGGGGTTATCGATCGAAAATTCCTGAACTACTCAGATGTAATTCCCAGCTGCTCAGAGCGCTTTTTGGCGGCTTCGACGGCGTGTGCCACCGCTGCCCGCAAACCTCCGCGCTCGAGCTCGCGCAGTCCTGCCGCGGTGGTCCCTCCCGGCGACGTGACAGTTGCGCGGAGCTGGGCCGCCGTGGTGTCCGGGCCACTCGACACGCCTCCGCCGACACCCCCCTCAGCGGCGGCGCGTCGCCCGTCGTCGATCTGTTCCAGCAACATCGCCGCCGAGCCCGCCATGGTTTGCACGGCCAGATCCGTAGCAACCGATCTGTGCAGCCCGGCATCGACCGCGGCGTCCACCAACGCCTCCACCATCAGGAAAAAATAGGCCGGCCCGGACCCCGATACGGCGGTCACGGCGTCCAGCTGACTCTCGGCGACTGTGAGCACTCCGCCCACGCAGTCGAACATCTCCGCGACGCCCTTGAGTTGCTCCGCAGAGGCGAACCGTCCGCGGGCCAGTGCGGTCACGCCGCCCCCGACGAGAGCCGGTGCATTGGGCATCGCACGCACGACAGGTGAGCCGGCCGGAAGACGCGATTCGTAGAACGACGTCGCGACCCCCGCGGCGATACTCACGAACACCTGCTCCGCGCTGTCTGCGTCGGCCTGAGAGGCCGCCTCGGCCACCTCGGCGACGACCGACTCCACATCCGACGGCTTGACGGCGACCACGATGTACTGGGCGTGCTCGGCGGCGTCGCGCGGCGAGGTGACGAGCACCGAGTACTTCTCGGCGAGATACCTGGCGCGCTCGGGCATCCGCTCGGACACCACGAGATCCTTGACCTGTCGACCGGCCCGCAGCAGGCCGGCCAGCAGCGCCTCACCCATGTTGCCGCCGCCGATAATCGCGATTCTTGCCATGTGGGGCAATCTAGCGCCAGGTCCGCCGCGGCCCGGTCACGAGGCCGGGTGAGACTCGTCGCAGTGCGCCTCTAGCGCCGCTGTCGCAGCTCCGACGGATCACGGGCGGGCACCAGGGCCAGCTGACGGGTCTGCACGACCACACGGCCCGCACAGTCGACCACGAGGTAGTCCTGGTCGAACCAGTGCTGCCCGATCTGCGTCGTGGTCGACAGCACCCGTAACCACCCGTCGGCGGGCCGGCCGCGCAGGTAGGCGGTGAGCTGCACCGTCGGCGCCCAGCCGCGGCGGTCGACGGCGAACGTCACCGGCGCGGAGATGTCACCGCACAGCAGCGCGAACAGCACATCCGGGGCCTCGTCGCGCGGACGCACCCAGATGCGGGTGTGCGGCGTCGCCACACCCGGCTGCAACTGCGACAGATCGGGCCGGATATCGCACCCGGCGACCAGATGGTTGACCCCGGCCAGGGGATGTCCGGGTCCGATCGGGTCGACGTCGGCGGGCGGCTCCGGGCTCATGAGCCCGGGCACCGGATTGGTCTCCAGAAGCGGCGCAGCGTGCGGTTCAGGGATCCCGACGGTGACAGCTGCGCGTACGGCCACCCGCCCGTCCTGGGTGAGATCGACGTCGACGAGGTTGACCTGGCGTCCGCGCTTGCGGACGGTGACCTCCAATTCCACCGGCCCTGGATCCGGCGCCCGCAGGTAGTTCGCCGACACCACGAGCGGTTCGGCGTCCTGCCCGACCGCTGTCCGCGCCGCCTTGGCGCACAACGCCAGCATCACGCCGCCGTGGATCTTGGGGCCGATGGTCCAGTGCTCGTTGAGGTTGCCCGCGAAGACCGCGGAGTCCTCCTCGTGCGTGCTCAACTGCAGGGTCATGGCATGGGAGAACAACGTGGGTGCCGTCATCAGATCCTTCTCAGCGCAACAGATGCGTCCGGGCGAAGGTCAGCGATTCGGTCAGGAGTTCCTCCCGCTCGGCTACCGACCTGGCCCCCGATGTGGTGACCTCCAGGATCACATGCCCGGCGAAGTCGCTTGCGGCCAGCATCTGGCAGATCTCGGCGGTGGGTTGCGTGCCGCGTCCGGGCACCAGGTGCTCGTCGGTGGACGACCCCTTGCCGTCGCACAGATGCAGGTGCACCAGGCCATCGGGCCCATCGATGCCCATCCGCTCCGCCATCTCGATGGCATCGGTGCCCGCGGTGGCGGTGTGCGACAGATCCAGCGTGTAATGCGCGTGGTTGCCGTCCAGCGGGTCATAGGACGGTGCGAACGCGGAGATCCCGACCCCCGGCCCGCCGCCACGTTTGCGCATCCGCTCGATCGACGATTGTCCGGTGCCGAAGAACCGGTCGGCGCGGAACGGGAACATGTTCTCCACCGCAACCAGCACCTCGCTGCCGGCCTCCAGCTCGGCCACCTGGTC
This sequence comes from Mycobacterium sp. Soil_C_30, assembly GCF_057656995.1. Lineage (NCBI taxonomy): Bacteria > Bacillati > Actinomycetota > Actinomycetes > Mycobacteriales > Mycobacteriaceae > Mycobacterium > Mycobacterium sp. Soil_C_30. The sequence goes on from NZ_JBDGJH010000005.1 coordinate 229,080, forward strand.
GCTGAACCCTTCGGCGTAGCGCCGTTGCCAGCGAAACGGCGGATGCACCACCACGGTCTGCGCACCCAGCTGCTCGGCGGCGCGCACACTGCGGTCCAGTTTGGTGATGGGGTTGGCCCCCCAGACCCGCTGTGAGATCAACAGGCACGGAGCATGTACCGACAGCACCGGCATCGAATACCGGGCGGAGAGCTTCTCGATGGCGGCGATGTCCTGGCTGACCGTTTCGGCCCAGACCATCAACTCCACACCGTCGTAGCCGAGGCGTGCGGCGTACTCGAACGCGGCCTCGGTCCGCAATGGATAGACCGAGGCCGTGGACAAGCCGACCTTGATTGCAGGGCGCACCGGTGGATCGCCTGGGCGGGCGCTAGCTGGCCTGCAGCAACGCCAGCGGCCCGAAGGTGACCAGAGCCCCCACCGCGACCGCAGTCAGCGTGCTGCCGATGTCCTCGGTCTTGCGTACCACCCGGACACCGACCACCAGACCCAGGATGACCAGGACGCCCAGGATGAGGGCGACGATGCTGTTCCACTTCCACAGCTGGTCGAAGGCGATGAACAAGCCGGCACCGAACGCCACCGCCACGATCGACTGGACCGCGATCAGCAGACCCCGCACCGCCAACTGTCCACGCGTGGGCCGGTCCTCGGCCGTGGTGGGTTCTCCGGCGGTATCGACCCGGGTTTCGGTGTCGTCGTCGGTGTCGTCTTCCAGGGCCTCGGCGACCTCGAGCTCGTCGCCGACCGCCAGCTCGGAGTCCTCGGTGCCCCGGCGGGCCAGATCATCGGCCACCGTCTGGCCGCCGAACAGCGGTCCGCTGGTGGCACGTAGGTAGGTCTGCAGGTAGGAGGCGTCACCGATCCCGAGTTCGTCGGGCTTCTCCTCGGTGTCGGGCACCTCGGTTTCGGCCGAACCCGGCGCACGCAGCTCGGTGTCGGGCGTCTCGGCCTCCGGGACGTCGGCGTCCACCGCATCGTCGACGACCGGGTCCGGGCTCATGGTCTCGGCGTCGGCCGGAGTAACACCCTTACGGGCCACCAACGGGAAATGGCTGCGTTCCGGTTTGACCGCGGGTCCGCGCCGGGCCACCGGCGCATCCGCCAGCTCCGGTCGGCTGCCCGGGCGGGCTTCCGGTGCGGCGGCGCTGCCGTTGCCGTTGGTCCGCGCTGCGGGCTCCGCGTCGACCGGCTTGGGTGCCGGTTCCTGCGCCGGGGCCTCCGGCTGCGCGTCGGCCTGCGGTTCTTCCTTGACCGGCTCCTCCACCACGGGGATCTCGCCGGTGCGCACGATCGGGATCTCGCCGGTGAGCTCGGCGACGGTGACGGCATCACTGTTGCCGCGGCGACGGCGGCGACGTCCCCCTGGCGGGGCTGCGCCGATGGTGCCGTTCTTGGCGAGCAGCTCAGCTACCGAGATGGGCCTGGTGCTGGCTTCGCTGTCGTTTGGTCCAGTCATCGTCTGTTGCCTCTCGACCGGTTGTCACGCCGATCCTGCGTGCGGCCTCCAGCATCGCGCACCGGAGTCTCCACAAGAGCCGTGCCGTCGGCTTCGCTGTCCAGTTTGCGCAGGATCAGTCCCTCGCGCAGAGCCCACGGGCAGATGTCCACGGATTCGATCGACAGCGCTCGCATGGTCGCCTCGGCCACCAGCGCACCCGCCACGATCTGCGGGGCGCGCTCGGTGCTCACTCCTTCCAACTCCGCACGGTCAGCCGCGGTCATCCTAGAGATGAACGCTATGAGCTGTCTGAGACCGTTGGCCGTCAGCGTCCGCTTCACTCGCGGGCCCGCACCCGACGGGGCGGCCCCGGTCAGGCGCGCCAGCGACCGGAATGTCTTCGATGTCGCCACCGCAAGATCCTGACCGCCCGCCTTGAGCAAGGTGGCACTCGCGTCGGCCAGCTCGCTGTCGAGCCAGTCCTGCAGCGCCCCGATGGTACGCCGGCTCGGGGGGTCGTCAGGAAGCCACTCGCGGGTCAGCCGGCCGGCCCCCAACGGGAGCGACAACGCCGCATCGGGTTCCTCGTCGACGCCGTTGGACAGTTCCAGGGAACCGCCGCCGATGTCGATGTTGATGATGCGGCCCGCGCTCCAGCCGTACCAGCGGCGCACCGCCAGGAACGTCAGACGGGACTCGTCGACACCGGTGAGCACTTGCAGTGCCACCCCGGTCTCGGCGCGCACCCGCGCGATCAGCTCATCGGAGTTGGTGGCGTCGCGGACCGCCGACGTCGCGAACGCCATCAGCTCCGCGCACCCCGAGCTGGCCGCGATGCGAGAGAACTCGTCGATGGTGGTCACCAGTTTGTCGGCGCCCTTGCGGGTGATCTTGCCCGAGTTGTCGATCGCCTCGGCCAGCCGCAGCGCGGCCTTGGTCGAGCTCATCGGTGTCGGGTGACCGCCGCGGCGCGCATCGACCACCAACAGATGAACTGTATTGCTGCCCACGTCGAGCACGCCCAATCGCACGCACTCAAACCTATACCCAGGGATGTCGCGCCTGGCTGCATGTCTTGAACAACGGCGATAGGCGGTTTCGTCTACCGTTGGACCTCGTGACAGCCTGGCACCCTGACCATCCCGGCGAAGTCGACCTCGACTTCCCCCGGGAATGGGTGGAGTTCTATGACCCCGACAACGCCGAGCACCTGATCGCAGCCGACATGACCTGGCTGTTGTCGCGGTGGACGTGCGTGTTCGGCACCCCCGCATGTCAGGGCACGGTGGCGGGGCGCCCCGATGACGGCTGTTGTTCGCATGGCGCGTTCCTGTCCGACGACGACGACCGCGCGATGCTCGACGACGCGGTGAAGAAACTGACGGATGACGACTGGCAGTTCCGGGACAAAGGCCTGGGCCGCAAGGGTTATCTCGAGATGGACGAGTACGACGACAAGCCGAACCTGCGGACGCGCAAATACAAGGGCGCCTGCATCTTCCTGAACCGGCCCGGCTTCAAGGCCGGGATCGGCTGCGCGCTGCACACCAAGGCGCTCAAGCTGGGCGTGGAGCCGCTGACCATGAAACCCGAGGTGTGCTGGCAGCTGCCGATCCGGCGCACCCAGGACTGGGTGACCCGCCCCGACGGGGTGGAGATCCTCAAGACCACGATCACCGAATACGACCGTCGCGGTTGGGGTTCCGGCGGCGAGGACCTGCACTGGTACTGCACCGGCGACCCCGCCGCGCACGTCGGCAAGAAGCAGGTCTACCTGTCGTATGCACCCGAGCTCACCGAACTGCTGGGCGAGAAGGCGTACGCCGAGCTGGCCGCGATGTGCAAGCGCCGCAGCGGTTTAGGCCTGGTCGCGGTGCACCCGGCGACCCGCGCCGCCGAGTCCCACGCCTAGCCGCCGTCCCCGTCGTTGGTTTCTGCATCTGGGTTGTGATCCGTGCGGGTCCACAGCCCTGGCGCAGAAACAAGCCCCGGGCCCTAGCCTTATCACGCCCGGCCCGCTCTCCCCGGCTCGTACCTCGCCGCCTCGGCGACCGGGCTGGGTCTAGCCTTCCAGCTTGTAGCCCAGCCCCCGCACCGTGACCAGATGCACCGGGTTGGCCGGGTCGGATTCGATCTTGCTGCGCAGTCGCTTGACGTGCACGTCGAGGGTCTTGGTGTCACCCACGTAGTCGGCACCCCACACCCGGTCGATCAACTGGCCACGGGTGAGCACCCGCCCACTGTTGCGCATCAGGTACTCGAGGAGGTCGAACTCCTTGAGCGGCAACGTGATCTGCGTACCGCTGACACTGACGACGTGCCGTTCGACATCCATCCGCACGGGCCCGGCTTCGAGCACCCCGTCGGCCAGCCCCAGGTCGTCACTGTCACCGCCGCGACGCAGCACCGCACGAATCCGGGCGATCAGTTCGCGGGCGGAGTACGGCTTGGTGACGTAGTCGTCGGCGCCGAGTTCCAGCCCCACCACCTTGTCGATCTCACTGTCGCGCGCGGTCACCATGATCACCGGAACACTGGAGCGGGCCCGCAGTTGTTTGCAGACGTCGGTGCCCGACATCCCCGGCAGCATCAGATCGAGCAGCACGATATCGGCTCCGGCACGATCGAATTCGGCCAGTGCGGAGGGACCGTCGCCCACCACCGTGGCTTCGAAGCCCTCCTTGCGCAGCAGAAACGCCAGGGGATCAGCCAGCGACTCCTCATCTTCCACGATCAACACACTGGTCATCGACGTCATCATTCCTCTCCGTCGGTGTAGAAGTCAGTTTCGAGGTCTACCTGTCCGGTGAAGGCCGGGATCGATAAGGTGAACGTCGACCCGGTTCCCGGTTGGCTCCACACCCGGATGGACCCGTTGTGGTTGGCGGCGACATGCTTGACGATCGCCAGTCCCAGTCCCGTGCCACCGGTTTCGCGCGACCGCGCCTTGTCGACGCGGAAGAATCGTTCGAACACCCGTTCCTGATCGGCGCGGGCGATCCCGAATCCGCGGTCGGTGACCGCGATCTCGATATTGTCGCCGCGACGGCGCCGGCTCACCGACACCGTCGAACCGTGCGGCGAATACGCGATGGCGTTGGAGATCAGGTTGGCCAGCGCGGTCACCAGCAGCGGCTGATTCCCCAAGACCCGCAGCCCCGTCGGGGCGTCGGTGGTGATGTCGATGTCGGCGTTGTCGGCGGCCACCTTGTATCGCGAAAGCGCTTCGGAGACAACGGTGTCGACGTCGACCGGTTCCAGATCCGGCAGCCGCTCTGCACCTTGCAGACGGGACAGTTCGATCAGCTCGCCCACCATGTTGGCCAGCCGGTTGGATTCGGCGAGCACCTTCCCGCCGAACCGGCGCACCAGTTCGGGATCCTCCGGTGAGGACAGCAGGGCTTCGGCCAGCACGCCCATGGCGCCGACCGGTGTCTTGAGTTCGTGGCTGACGTTGGCGACGAAATCGCGGCGGGTGGCCTCCATGCGCGCGTGCTCGGACTGGTCGTCGACGTAGAGGACGGCAAAGCGTGCGTCCTCCTCGGCCAGCAGCCGCACCTGCCCGCGCACCGAGAGTCCGGACCGTCCCGACGGGCCGGGCCGGCGCGGTGACAGGTCGATCTCACCGGGCTCACCGGTGGTCAGCGTGCGTTGGGCGGCCAGCCAAGCCCGGTCGTCGAGCAGCCGGTCCCGGACCACACCGAGCGCAACCGCCTCGTCGTTCATGAACACCACGTCGCGGTGGATGTCGACCACCACGATGCCCACCGGCGCGAGTGAGACCAGCCGTCGCAGCATCTCCGAGACGGTGATGCCATGGGCCAGGGCGGCCGCACGCCTACGACGTTCCACTATCCGGGGCACCACGGCGGCGCCGATAGCGATACCTGCCGCCAGCGCGACCAGGGCGCAGACCCCGGCGACGATGAACGCCGACAGCACACTCACGCGAAAATCGTACGCATCGAGTGAACGCCATCCCAGCAGCGTGAGGCCATTTCGGGACAAGTCACACGGCCACGACCAGGTGTTTCTCCCCCGTTTGGGAGCCGTTCACCTGGGTTCAACCGGTGTTTGCCCACTGCCCGCTACTCCCGGGGCTCGCCGGCTACTTGGCTCCCTGGCTCGCCACCGCGGCAGCGCCCGCGGCCGCGGCCTCCGGATCCAAATAGGTGCCGCCGGCGACCAACGGTTTGAGCTCGCTGTCCAGGTCGTAGCGCAGCGGGATACCGGTGGGGATGTTCAGGCCCACGATGTCCTCATCGGAGATGCCGTCGAGGTACTTCACCAGCGCGCGCAGCGAGTTGCCGTGGGCGGCGATCAGCACCGTCTTGCCGGCTTGGAGATCGGGCACGATGGTCTGCTCGAAGTACGGCACGAAGCGGGCCACCACGTCGGCCAGGCATTCGGTCAGCGGACCACCGTCGATGTCGGCGTACCGCGGATCGGTGTCCTGGCTGAACTCGCTGCCCTTCTCGATCGGCGGCGGCGGGGTGTCATAGCTGCGCCGCCACGCCATGAACTGCTCTTCGCCGTACTTCTCTTTGGTCTCGGCCTTGTTGAGCCCCTGCAGGGCGCCGTAGTGCCGCTCGTTGAGCCGCCAGTCGCGGTGCACCGGGATCCAGTGCCGGTCGGCGGCATCGAGGGCGAGGTTGGCTGTGGTGATGGCACGGCGCAGCAGCGAGGTGTACAGCACGTCCGGCAGCACGCCTTCCTGCACCAATAGCTCACCACAACGGACCGCTTCGGCTCGGCCCTTCTCGGTCAGATCGACGTCCACCCAGCCGGTGAACAAATTGAGCGCGTTCCATTCGCTCTCGCCGTGACGAAGAAGCACCAAGGTCGATTCAGCCATGGCGCAAGTCTCTCACGAGGGCAGGTGTTCAGTCGTCGATGAGGTGCTCGAACGCCTTGAGGTTCTTCAGCGATTCACCGCGCGAGACCCGCCACTCCCATTCCTTCTGGATGGAGGTGCGAAAACCCAACTCCAGCAACGTGTTGAAGTCCTGGTCGACGGCTTCGAGCACCTGGCCGAGCACCCGGTCGATCTCGTCGGCGGTCACCGACTCCAGCGCCATCCGCCCCACCAGATAGATGTCGCCGACGTTGTCCAGGGTGTAAGCCACGCCGTAGAGCCGCCGGTTGCGCTTGAGCAGGAATTTGTAGACGCCCTCGAAATTCTCGTCGGGTCTGCGGCAGACGAACGCCTCGACCCGCACCGAGTGCTCGCCGATGCTGAGGATGGTGTTGGTCTTGAGTTTGCGTTCGCCGGGAAGTTCGACCACCAGGCCGGGCAGGCCGCCGTGCGCGCCTTCGTGGCGGGTGTACACCAGCTCGCGGTCGTCCAGTGCGGTTTCGATGACATCCTGCACCTCTGTCATGCGCGGACCCCGCGCCGACGGCTCCACCGGCGGGCACCTCGACGTCCCGCCAGTTCCCTCACCGGGTCGCGGTGATGGGTACGGGCGTAGTCACTGACGGCCCGGCCATAGGCGGCCAGCAGGTCATCGACGGTGCGTTCCCACGAGAAGTTCGAGGCGTGCGCGACGGCGGCGCGGCCCATGGACCCGAGGTCACCGGCCAGCAGAGCTTCGATGCCGTCAGCCCAGCGCCGGGGATCGTGTCCGGACACCAGGGCGCCGGTGGCGCCGTCGCGGACCGCGACCGGCAGCCCGCCGACGGCGGCGGCCGCAACCGGGGTGCCGCACGCCTGCGCTTCGATGGCCACCAGCCCGAAGGATTCTGAGTAGCTGGGGACGGCCACCAGGTCGGCGGCGCGGTACACCTGCACCAACTGATCCCGCGACTGCGGAGGAAGGAAGGTCACCCGGTCCGAGATACCCAGTTCGGCGGCCAACGCAACAAGTCCGTCTGGCGTGGCGAGGCCGGTGCCGGATGGACCGCCGGCCACCACCGCGCGCAGGTGCGGCACCAGCGCCACGGCCCGCAGCAGCACATCGGGCGCCTTGAGCGGCTGGATCCGGCCGACGAACGCGACAGTGGGTGCGCTCGGATCCAGTCCGAGCGCTTTGCGCGCCTCGACTTTGGAGCCCGGGGTGAAAGTCGCCAGGTCAACACCTGGATGCACGATGTCGATACGCGCGGGATCGGCGTGATGCAGTGAAACCAGTTGGCGCGCTTCGTCATCGGTGTTCGCGATCAGGCGGTCGGCCTCGTCGACCACCTGTTGCTCCCCCACCGAGCGCAGCGGCGGTTCCGGGGAATCCCCGTCGGCCAGCGCGGCATTCTTCACCGCCGCGAGGGTGTGGGCGGTGTGCACCAGCGGCACGGCCCAGCGGTCGCGGGCCAGCCACCCGACCTGACCGGAGAGCCAGTAGTGACTGTGCACGATGTCGTAGTAGCCGGGCTCGTGGGTGGCCTCGGCGCGCAGCACCCCGGCGGTGAAGGCGCACAGCTGCGTCGGCAGATCGTTTTTGTCGAGGCCCTCGAACGGCCCGGCCACCACGTTGCGCACCAGCACCCCGGGGGCCACCTGCACCACCGGCTCGTCGGAGGACGAGGTGGCCCGGGTGAAGATCTCGACGTCGACGCCGCGGCTTGCAAGGTGCAGGGCACTTTGCATGACGTAGACGTTCATCCCGCCGGCGTCACCGGTACCGGGTTGGGCCAACGGCGAGGTGTGGACGGACAACACGGCAACGCGCACACCCCCATCCTTACACCCCGGCCGGTCGACGATGCGGGCGAGGAACGAGTCCCGAGGAGGAAGGGCCGGCCGAAAAGGCACCCCGGCCGGTCGACGATGCGGGCGCGGGGGTTCCCCCAGCGAAGCGAGGGGGCGAACGAGTCCCGAGGAGGAAGGGCCGGCCGAACCGCGGTTCAGGCGGTGGCCTCCGGCGTGGCGAGCACCCGCGCGCTGGTCGCGGCGCGCCGCATCGCCGCCAGCGGGTCCGCATACAGTCCGCCGAGCGAGACGATGCCCGCGCCGGCTTCCTGCACCCGGTTGCCGAAGGCGCTGACCCGGATGTCGCGGGCCGGCAGCACCGAACGCGCGGCGAACGCCGCCTCGACGTCTTCCATGGCTTCGGGGTACTCGGTGAACGCCTGCCCGCCGACCACCAGATCGTCGGGGTTGAGCAGGTCACGCAACAGCGCCACCGCTTCGCCGAGCACCCGGGCCCGCTCGGCGAGCAGTTCACGGGCGGGTTCACTGCCGTCACGAGCGGCCCGCAGCACCGTGGCGATCGAGGCATTCGGCGTGGTGTCGGAGACGATGCCGAGTCGTCGGGCCGCCGATAGCACCGCTTCGTCACTGACGGTGGACTCGAGTTGCCCTGAGCCACCGAGCAATTCGGACTGGGCAGGCAGATTGGCGATGGTGCCGGGACCGCTGACCGGACTGTGCACCCGGCCGCCGATCACCAACGCGTAGCCGACGGTCTCGCGGGCGTAGACGTACAGACTGGTGGCCGAGGGATTGGCGAAGCGCCGCATGCCCAGCAGCAGCTCGGCGCCGGCCATGGCGTCGACGTGCGCGGCCACCGACACCGGAAGACCGAGCGTCTCGGCCAGCACCGGACCCACGGGAGCCTGCGTCCAACCAAGGCGCTGATGGTCGACATGGCCGGTGTTGCCGTCGACGGTGCCGCCGATCGCCACGCCCACCCACAACGGCCGACGGCGGTGCCAGCGGGCCAGGTAGCGGCGGGCGCTGCCGGCCAGCGATGCCAGCGCCTGCCCCTGGGGGCCACGCGGCGTCGGGGTCTCGACGACATCGAGGGTGCGGCCGAAGAGGTCGGTGGCGACGATGCTGGTGGTGCGGGCGCCGATGTGCACACCGAGAGTCAGGTAGGGCTCGTGGTTGACCTCGACGGGCACCCGGGGCCGGCCGATGGCGCCGGAGGCGGCGAGGTCAGCGCGCTCGCGCAGCAGACCGGCGTCCAGCAGAGCGGTGACCTGGCGGTTCACCGTCGCGATCGACAGCGAGGTGACCTGGGCGATGACATCGCGGGCGATCGGACCGCGCAGCCGTGCGGCGTTGAACACCGCTGCCGCGGCGGCGTCACCGATGCGCAGCGCCGGCGCGACGATGGCGTGCCGAGTACGCAGGGGATGTGCCGAGCTACGCGGTTTGGCGCTCTCGAGGGGACGAGCAGCCCTGCCGCTGACGGTGGAAGCGGTCTTGCGGGTGATTGCTGCAGTCATGGGAAATGTCCTCGGTTAGTCGAAGCGGGCGGGCTGCGGGCCACGCCGTGCGACTCGGGAAACTCCCGGGGTGCGTCAGGCGCAGCAATGACCGGGACAACAACACATCCCGGTAAGCGCGCTCTGGACTCCCATCAACACGTAGAGCAACTTAGCACGGTTACTAGAGTTGGGCCGATGACGACGCCTTCGAGTTCCAGTAATGCCGCCGACCGCCGGGTGGCCGTAGTGACCGGCGCCAGCTCGGGGATCGGCGAAGCTACTGCCAAAGTGCTTGCGGCCCAAGGCTTTCACGTGGTTGCGGTGGCTCGCCGAGCCGATCGCATCGAGGCGCTGGCCGCGGAGATCAACGGCACCGCTGTTGTGGCGGACGTCACAGACGATGCCGCGGTGGCAGCGCTGGCCGACCAACTGCCCGGCCCGGTGTCGGTGCTGATCAACAACGCCGGTGGCGCCAAGGGCCTGGCCCCGGTCGCCGACTCCGATTACGACCACTGGCGCTGGATGTGGGAGACCAACGTGCTGGGCACGCTGCGGGTCACCCGCGCGCTGCTGCCCAAGCTCATCGACTCCGGTGACGGCCTGATCGTCACCGTCACCTCCATCGCCGCGTTCGAAACCTATGACGGCGGGGCGGGTTACACCGGGGCCAAGCACGCCCAGGGCGCCCTGCACCGCACTCTGCGCGGAGAGCTGCTCGGAAAGCCGGTGCGTCTCACCGAGATTGCCCCGGGTGCGGTGGAGACCGAGTTCTCCCTGGTGCGGTTCGGCGGCGATCAGGACCGCGCCGACAAGGTGTACGAGGGCATCACCCCGCTGGTGGCCCAGGACGTCGCCGAGGTGATCGGGTTCGTCGCTTCCCGGCCGTCGCACGTCGACCTGGACACCATCGTCATCCGGCCGCGCGACCAGGTGGCCAACGGCCGCTGGAACCGGAAGGTCTAGGGACCGCCCAGCTGTGAGGGACGGCGCGAAAGTCAGCCGCCCGGCTGGCCCGTCGGCACCGGCGCACCGGTCGGTGTCACGGGCGCGGTGCTCGGCAGGTTGACCGGCGCTGCCTCCGAACTGATGGCCGACATGGATTTCCACTCGTCCCACGGCACCGCCCAGTCCCAGATGTCACCGTCGGCGTAGGACAGCGGGATACGGGTGCCGGTGACCTCCACCGGGTCGCCGTATAGCGCGGAGTTGAAATACTGCTCGGCGTCGGTGATCGACAAGTTGATGCAGCCGTTGGTCACGTTCGAGTTGCCCTGCGCGCCGGAGCTGGCCGGGTTGGCGTGGATGAACTCGCCGTTGTTGGAGATCCGCACCGCGAACCGCTCGCGGACGTTGGCGTACCCGGCGGCCGGGTTCGTCATGTAGAAGTCCTCGTACTTCTCGGTGACGACGTGGATACCGCTGCGGGTGACGTTACGGTCCAGGTCACCTTCGCCGTAACTGCACGGGAAATCCATGATGACGCCGGCGTCGGTGAGCACCTGGATGCGGTGGCTGGAGGCCTCGGCTTTGACCAGCTGGAATCGCCCGACGGTGAAATCCAGCGTCGAGTCGGCGGCGCCGTAGGCGTCCTGACCGAACGGCACCCCGTAGAAGTTGGCGTCGACGTGCACGGTGGTGCCGGCCGGGTAGTACTCCTTGGTGCGCCAGTGCATCCGGGAGCCACCCGCCTCGTCGGGTAGCCAGCCCCAACTGCCCTCGACCTCGGGTGTGGTGGTCACCTTGACGGCCTTCTCGACCTCGGCGCGGTCCTCCTCGGCGATCGACGCGTCGAACTGCAAGATGATGGGCGCCGCCACACCGACGGTCTGACCGTCGGCCAGCTGGAACTGCCCGCTGACCGTGGTGACGGGCTGCACGGTGGTGAAGCTGCCGGCGACGGGCACCGACTTGCCGTCCTCACCGACCGCCGACCCGCTCCAGGTGTACTCGACTCCGTAGCCCAGGGGTTCGGCGGTGGTGAATTCGTTGCGGTCCCGGTTCAGATTGCCCGCGACGACCTTGCCGTCGGGGTTCGTCAGGGCGATCCGCTGGAACCAGCCGTCCTTCACCTGCACCCGGATGGGCTCGGTGGGGGCGACGTCGGTCGCGGACACTTCCGGGCTGAACGTCAGCGTGGGTTCCGGCGGTGGCCCCTGCACCGCCTCCTCGATTTTGTCGGTGGCCTCCGCGCAGGCGGCCAGCACTCCCGGTGCCGCGACGCCGAGCGCCAACGCACCGAGTGCGCGGCGCCGGTTCAGCAGCTTGGAGGCGGGCAGGTCACGGTCGGGGGTCACGTCGTCCCAGGGTACGGACGGGTCTGACAGTGCGCGAAATCGAGCAGCTCAGATGACACAACCGACGAGCACCGGCTCCGGCTCGAGCCGCACCCCGAAGGTAGCAGCCACCCCGTCGCGGATCTGGCGGGCCAGCGCAAGGACATCCGCGCTGGTCGCCCTACCACGATTGGTCAGGGCGAGCGCGTGCTTGGTGGACAGCCCGGCCGGCGCATCCGGGCCGGGGAATCCCTTGGCGAAACCCGACTGCTCCACCAGCCAGCCCGCGGCCAACTTCACCGCCTCGCCGGCCGGATAGTGCGGTACCGGACCTACCGCGATGCCCTGGATGCGTTCGAAGTCGGCGACGCAGACCACGGGGTTGGTGAAGAACGACCCGGCACTCCAGGTGTCGTGATCGAGGTCGTCGAGCACCATGCCCTTGCGGCGGCGCAGCGCCAGCACCGCCGCCCGTACCTCCGCGGGGTCGGCGCGCTCCCCGGCGTCGACTCCCAGGGTGGTGGTGAGCTCGCCGTAGCGCAGGGGCGCGCTGAGGCCCGACGCGTCGAGCGCGAACTCGACGTCCAGCACTACCGGCGCCGGGCCGGGGGTGATCGGGTGTTTCAGGATGCTGGTCCGGTAGCCGAAGCCGAGTTCAGCACCGTCGACCCAGCGCGTGTCGCCACTGACGCGGTCGAGCAGGCACACCCGGGTCAGGGTGTCGGACACCTCGGCTCCGTAGGCGCCCACGTTCTGCACCGGGGTGGCACCCGCCGAACCCGGAATTCCCGACAGGCACTCCAGACCGCCGAGGCCGGCGGCGATGGCGGTGACCACCACGTCATCCCAGACCGCACCCGCTTCAGCGCGAATGAGATTGCCGTGCAGGCTGATTCGAGGCGTCGCCAGATGCACCACAGTCAGATCGTCGAGGTCGTCGGCCACCAGCAGATTCGATCCGCCGGCCAACACCAGCGGCTGCTCGTCAGTCAGCGCCCGCAGGGTTTCGACCACCTGCTCGGTAGTGGTGCAGGTGATCACGCGGCGCGCCACCGGCCCCACCCGCAGAGTGGTCAGGGGCGCCAGCGGCACCTCGTGGGCCACCGCCGCGCCGCCGAATGGCAAACCGCTCACAGCCGGTAACGGTAGCCTCACGGGCTATGCCGCGTTCATTCGACATGTCCGTCGAGTACGAGGGCAGCGTCGAGCAGGTCCACCAAGCGTTCAGCGACGAGCAGTACTGGCTGGCCAGGCTCGCCGAGGCCGGACCCGGGGACTCGACGCTGGATTCACTGGAAGCACTCGACGACGGCAGCGTCGTCATCGCCACCACCCTGGTGCTGCCCCGTGAGTTCCTGCCCGCCGTCGCCACGCAGTTCCTCAGCGGCGATATGCACATCTCCCGCCGCGAGACCTGGGCCCCGGTGAGCGACGGCAGCGCTTCCGGATCCGTGGACTGCGCGATTGTGGGCGCACCCGCCACCATGCGGGGCACCAGCACGCTCGCGCCCAACGGCGGCGGCGCCCGGATGGATCTGCACGCCACCGTGGAGGTGCGCATCCCGTTGGTGGGCGGCAAATTGGAGAGTTTCATCGGAAGTCAGTTGACGAACCTGCTCATCGAAGAACAGCGCTTCACCACAGCCTGGCTTGGTTAGGTCCGCGATGACCCGCCGCATGGAGTACGTCGTCACCTTCGACGCGCCCGCCGAGAAGGTCTATCAGGATTTCGTCGACCGCGAGTTCTGGGAGGCGCTGATGGACGCCTACCGGTGGATGAAGACGGATTCGCAGTTGACGTCGTTCACGTCGGGCGAGTCCGGCACCGACATCGAGTTCCGGCAGGTGATGCCGCGCAGCGAGCTGCCGCCGGTGGCCCGCGCCGTCATGCCCGTCGACATGGTGGTCACCCGCGAACAGCATTTCGCCCCGTATGACCACCAGACCAATGAAGCCGAGGGTTCCTACCGAGCCACCATCCCGGCCGGTCTCGGCCACTTCGGCGGCCGGTACTTCCTCAGCGACACCGTCACGGGTAGCCAGCTGCGGCTGGCCAGCGTCTGCAAGGTGCACGTCCCGCTGCTGGGCGGCACACTCGAGCAGCTGATCCTGTCGAACATCACCGGCCTGTTCGATGCCGAGGGCGCTTTCATGGCCGACTGGGTCTCGAAGCACCATTGAAACGACAGCACCACCGGAGGAAAGCACCACGCCATGAAACCGCTGGGGTCCATCACCCGCGGCACCACCGGCCGTAACCGGTTGCGCCGCTGCGACCGCTGGATGGTGCACTCCCCGCTGGTCCGCGACGCACTGCAGGGCGCCGCCGACCCGCTGGTGGTCGATCTGGGTTACGGCGCGCTTCCGGTCACCACGCTCGAGATGGCGGCGCGTCTTCGGACGGTGCGCCCCGACGTGCGCGTCGTCGGGCTGGAGATCGATCCCGAACGGGTGCGGGTTGCCCGGGAAGCGGCCACTGAAGTCGAATTCCGTTTGGGCGGTTTCGAATTGGCGGGTCTGCGACCGGTGCTGGTGCGGGCGTTCAACGTGCTGCGGCAGTATCCGGTCGAGGAGGTGCCGCAGGCCTGGTCGACGCTGCAGGCCGGGCTGGCGGCCGGCGGGCTGATCGTGGACGGCACCTGCGACGAGCTGGGCCGGCGCTGCTGCTGGGTGCTGCTGGACCGCGACGGACCGGTCAGCCTGACGTTGGCCTGCGATCCGCACGACATCGAACGTCCCTCCGATCTGGCCGAACGCTTGCCGAAAGTGCTGATCCACCACAATGTTCCAGGCCAGCCGATCCACGCCCTGCTGGATGCGGCCGACCGCGCCTGGGCGGCCGCAGCCGGTCACGGGGTGTTCGGCCCGCGGGTGCGCTGGCGGGCGATGCTGACGGCCCTGCGCGACAACGGTTTTCCCGTTGAACAGCAACGGCGCCGCTTGCGCGACGCCGTGCTGACCGTTCCGTGGGCACTGGTGGCGCCCTAGTTCGCCGAGCAGGAAAGTCCGAGACCCAGCCCGTGGTCTACACGGGATCGAGTTCCGGCCGTGTTGCCGGGGTTTCGTCCAGTGCATCGTCGAGGTCCTGGGCAGTGGAGATGTCCAGCCCCCGCAGGTGGGCAGGCGGCGTCGCCAACGACACCCCGACATAGGTGAGCAGTCCCGCCGCGAACGCGATGAATGTCGGCCATCCGTCGAACGACGCGCTGATGAGATCGTTCGGAATGTAGAGGATGGTGTTCTCCACTCCGAACATCGTCGGCGTCATCACGAACAGCACGATCCGAACCACGAACCCGACGGCGATCGCGGCCACCGCAGCCGTCGTCGTCCCCCGGCGCCACACCAGCCCGAGGATGAACGGGACCGCCAAGCAGGCCAGCATCAGATCGAAGGCCAGGGTGAGCAGGATTCCCGTCTGCTGGACGTAGATGGCGAACAGGATCGAGAACAGCGTCATCGGCACCATCGCGATGCGGGTGGCCCGCAGCAGCGGATCCCGCTGGCCGGGTACCTGCACGCGGCGCACTCCGCCGAGGTTGCGCACACAGACGTTGGAGATCGCCAGAATGGCGCCGTTGGCGGTGGACATCGACGCCCCCACCAGGCCGCAGAGCACCAACACGGTCAGCCCCACCGGGGCGTACTGGTCCAGCAGCACGAACAGCACCGGGCCGTCGAGTTCGGCGGGCATGAAGGAGTGCGCGGCCAGCACGACGAGTCCGAACGGCACACAGATCGTCACGGTGCCCGCGGCCGCGGTGAAACAGGCCTTGCGGGCGGCTTCCGGCGATTTGGCGGAGAACACCCGGGCCATGAAGTCGATCGCGACGATGTCACCGATGCCCAGCGCGATCAGGGTCGCCCAGTTGATCACCGCACCCTGGGCGGGGTCAGACAACTGGCCCAGCGCCAACGGCCCCATGCCGTCGGCGATCTCGAGGCCGTGAGTGTTCATCATCCAGAAGAACAGCCCGAGCGCGCCGATCAGGATCAGCGCCATCTGGATGATCGCGGTGTAGGCGTCGGCGATCAGCCCGCCGGTGCCGGTATAGGCCACCGCGATCGCGGCGATCAGCACCACGCCGAGCCAGTACGGCATGCCGAGGAAGTAGTTGAACAGGAAGCCGCCCGCCACCAGGTTGCCGGCGACCAGCATGCAGAACGCGACGGCCAGCAGGACTGACGCGGCCACCTCGACGGAGCGGCCGAAGCGCAGCCGATAGTAGTCGGGGAACGACGTCAGCCCCATCCGGTTCATCGGCTTGGCGAAGAACAGGCCAGTGATGGTCAGGCAGAGCGCCAGGCCCAGTGGCAGCGCCGCCCCGGCCCAGAACCCGAATTCGAAGGCAAGGTCGGTGTTGCCGAGGGTGGCGTTGGTGTCGACGGCCGCACCCATGAGGGCGCCACCGACGAGCCAGAAGGGCAGCATGCGGCCGCCGACCAGGAAGTTCGAGCTGTCGCCTTCGATCCGCTTGGACACGTAAAAACCGACTGCGACAACGACAGCAATGCTGATGGCAACGCAAAGAAGAATCACGCGGAGCCTCCCGTAAACGATGGAGTCTCCCGGGCTTTTGTCCCGCCGTGGAGCGACCTGCGCCGTTGCCTGCCGCCTGCACCTCTTGGACCAGACCTGCCACCGCAGCGGAACCCTAGGCGCGCCTCATAGCAATATGAGTCAACTGACAGGTAATCGTCGCTGGGTTACGCCGAGGGGCCTCCGGTGTAAATCCCGTGTTTCGGTGTGCGCACAGCACCCGCCTCATCCCTTCGGAGGGCGGCTCACCTCCCCGGCCTCGTCCCTCACCCGCCTCGGCGCCCGCCGCCTACCCTGAAGTGCATGCGCATCGCCCTCGCCCAGATCAAGTCCGGCACCGACCCCGCGGCCAACCTGAAGATCGTCGAGGACTACACCCGGCGGGCCGCCGACGACGGCGCCTCGCTGGTGGTCTTTCCCGAGGCGACCATGTGCCGGTTCGGTGTGCCGCTGGCACCGATCGCCGAGCCGGCGGACGGCCCGTGGGGCGACGGTGTGCGGCGCATCGCGGCGCAGGCCGGGGTGACGGTGGTGGCCGGGATGTTCAGCCCGGCCCCCGACGGACGCGTGACGAACACGCTGGTGGCGGCGGGGCCGACGGCCGACGCACACTACGACAAGATCCACCTCTACGACGCGTTCGGGTTCGCCGAGTCGAAGACGGTGGCGCCGGGCCGCCAGCCTGTGCTGATCACCGTCGACGGCGTCACGGTTGGGCTGACGACGTGTTACGACATCCGGTTCCCCGAGTTGTACGTGACGCTGGCGCTCAGTGGGGCCTCACTGATCACCGTCAGCGCCTCCTGGGGCGCCGGGCCCGGAAAGCTGGACCAGTGGACGCTGCTGGCCCGTGCCCGGGCGCTCGACACGGGCAGCTTCCTCGCCGCGGTGGACCAGGCCTATCCCGGCGACGACATAGCCGCCAGCGCGCCCACCGGCATCGGTGGCAGCCTCGTGGTGTCCCCGCTCGGTGAGCCGGTTGCCACCGCAGGCGCCGATCCTCAACTCCTGACCTGCGATGTCGACATCGCCAAGGTGGACAAGGCCCGGGAAGCTCTGGCCGTGCTGCGTAACCGCTCAGAGTTCGCTCAATTGGATAAGGCAGAATCGCGACGGTGACGAATCCGCCACAGGGCCCCGACGATCAGACGTCGTGGGCCCGGCCCCCGCAAGGTCCCCCGCCCTCTCAGCCCACGGAACGTTTCCCACGGCAGGGCGCCCCGGACCCGGCAACTCAGTACATCCCGCAGTCCCGGTTCAATCCACAGAGCCCGATGGACGACCCCACCCAGGCGACGCCGCAGTGGTACCCGCCGCAGGACCCGTCGTACGCCGGACCGCAGGCCGGCGGCGCTGCGCCACCCGTTGACGGCGGCGACGGCGGCGACAAGGACCGCGGCCTCCTCGGCTGGTTGAAGGATCCGTTGTCGCTGGTCCTGGTGCTGGTCATCGTGGTGGCCCTGGCCGCCGCGGGCGTGATCGCCGGCGAGTTGTACGCCCGTAAACGTGCCGATGAGGTGGTGGGTGCGGCCGTGGCGTGCATCGTCAAGGACCAGGCCACCGCATCCTTCGGGTTCACACCGCCGTTCCTGTGGCAGCACATGACCGGCCACTACACCAACATCTCCATCGAGACGGCGGGCAACCAGATCCGCGAGGCCAAGGGGATGAAGCTCAACATCGACATCAAAGATGTCCGGCTCGAGGACTCCGGCAACTCGGGCGGCAGCATCGGCTCCCTGGTCGGCAACGTCACCTGGAGCGCCGAAGGCATCAAGCAGACGGTGCAAGGTGTCATTCCGTTGTTCGGGGGCATCGTCTCCGAGGTGACCACCAATCAGAACGACGGCACGATCACCTTGGAAGGCGCACTGGGTAGCGTCACGGCGCGGCCCACCACCGTCAACGGCGGGCTGTCCCTCGAAGTGCTGCAGGTCAGCGGTCTGGGCTTCACCCTGCCGCGCGAGACCGTGCAGCCCGCGCTCGACGTGTTCACCGGCGAATTGACCAAGAACTATCCGGTAGAGATCCAGCTGCAGAACGTGCAGGTCACCGATTCCGGTGTGACCAGCCAGTTCTCGGTGCAGAACTCCAGCATGCCGCGTGGCGGCGAGGATCCCTGCTTCGCCGGGCTCTAACCGAGTCCGTCGAGCACGGTGCGCGTCGCCGACAACCCGAGCCGGGTGGCGCCGGCATCGAGCAGGGCCACCGCGTCGGCGGCCGTGCGGATACCACCGCTGGCCTTGATGCCCAGCCGTCCGCCCACTGTGTCGGCCATCACCGCGATGGCGGGCACCGAGGCACCGCCGGCCGGGTGAAAGCCGGTCGAGGTCTTGACGAAGTCGGCGCCGGCATCGGCGGCCGCGCGACAGACAGCGGCCAGGGTGTCGGCATCGGCCAGGCTCAACAGCACCGCCGATTCGACGATCACCTTGAGCAGCGCCGAGGGGATGGCTGCGCGTACCGCGGCGATCTCGGCCCGCACCGCCGCGAAGTCGCCGTCGAGCGCCGCCCCGACGTCGATCACCATGTCGACCTCGGCGGCGCCGTGGGCGACGGCGAGTTCGGCTTCGGCGGCCTTGATCGACGGGGCGTGCTTACCGGACGGGAAGCCGGCCACGGTCGCGACGGCCAGTGAGGGTGGGCTGGCGGCGGCAGCCGCAGCGACCACCGACGGTGACACGCAGACGGCAAAGACACCGAGGTCGACGGCTTCTTTGACCACGGCGGTGACGTCCGCCGCGGTGGCCTCGGGTTTGAGCAACGTGTGGTCGACGAGCGCGGCCACCCGGTCCCTGGTCCACGTCATCAAAAAGGCTCTTCGGTGCCGCCGGGGTTGCAGTTGGCCTCGTACATCTCGGCATCACTGACTTCCGGCCGCCACGGCTCGAGGTTCCAGCTCACCTTGCCCGGATTCACCAGTTCGGCGAATCCCCAATGGCAGAGGAACTGCTCGCGCATCCCGGGAATGGCCGCGTCAGGTGAGAGGGCCAGCACCTCACCCCAGGCCTGTTCGCCTGCGGTGCGGTGGCCGATTTCGCCCGCGAGCACGCGGCCCGCGGCGGTGGGATAGACCCGCAGGCTGGACAGGTCACCCCACTTGGCCCACTCGACATGAGAGATGTAGGGCGGCGACGGGTTGTCGGCGCCGGCCGCCGGTGCCGTCACAATGCCCACGCTCAGGCAGGCTGCTACCGCAGCCGCAGTCAGATACCGCATGGATTCAGCGCGACTTTCCCTGGATCTCAAGCAGTTTGGGCCGGACATCAACCAGGTAGACGCCGGCGGCGCACGCGGCGATGGCCGACCCGAAACCGGGACCCATCACCACGGCCAGCAGCAGCGCCACACCGAGGATGATCAGCCACACCGGCTTGGTCAGTTTGTCGACGGCGGTGTAGGCGTCGGGCCGTTGCAGAGCGGCGTGCACCAGCGCGTACAACGTCGCGATCAGGACGCCGATATGCACCGCATACAGAACGAGACCCGCCACACCTTGAAGCATCACGGCTCCAAGCGTAGGCGGGTCCCGTACCGCGCGTCGAGTTGCTACTTCTGGGTGACCTTCTTGGCCGGTGCCTTCTTGGCCGGGGCGGTCTTAGCGACGGTCGCCGGCGTGGCTTTCTTGGCGGGGGCAGCCTTCTTGGCCGGAGCGGCCTTCTTGGCGGCCGGCGCCGGAGCCTTCTTGGCGGCCTTCTTCACCGGAGCGGCGGCATCCTCGGCCTTCTTGGGCAGCTCGACACCCACCAGCTTGGCGGCGCGCTCGCCGACCGCGCGGGTCTGGGTGGCGACGGTGCCCAGCGCGTCCTGCGTGAGCTCGACGGCCTGGTCGACATAGCCTTCGGCCCGCTCGGCGGCCTCTTCCAGCGCCGGCTGCGCGCGCAGACGCTCGATGGCGGCCTCACCGCGCTCGATCAGCCTGGTGTAGGTGGTCTGCGCCTGCTCGGCGTAGCCCTCGGCGACCTTGCGCAGTTCGTCGGCGGTCAGCTTCTCCTGCAGCTCGCCGAACTGCTTGGGCAGGTCTTCCTGGAGCTTGGTGATGCGATCACGGGTCTCGTCCACCGCGGTGGTCAGTGCGGCGCGACGCTCCTCGGCGCGTGCACTGGCGTCGGCGCGGGCCTCTTCGGCACGCTCACGCAGGGTGGCGACGATCTCGTTGACGGTGGCCAGCGCAAGATCAGCAGCGCCGACGGCAGCGAGCAGCGGGGCTTTGAGGTCTTCGACAGTGGGGTTGTTCTCAGCCATGGTGGCTCCTTTCGTGGTTGCAAGATTCGTTGTCATGAATGTTGGCTTTTCTCAGCAGTTTTCGAATGCGGAGGAATCAGTCAGTGGTGAACTCCTCACCGGCAGCTTCAGATGCCTCGGCGGCAGCCGCTTCGTTCTGCTGGATGAAGCTGGCATAGATGTCGAGCAGCACCTGCTTCTGCCGCTCGGTGATCGCCATGTCGGTGACGATGGCATCGCGAACCGCGTTGGGCTCACCGGGTTCCAGGATTCCCGCCTGCACGTAGAGCACCTCGGCAGAGACCCGGAGCGCCTTGGCGATCTGGTTCAGCACTTCAGCGGAGGGCTTACGCAGGCCCCGCTCGATCTGGCTGAGGTAGGGATTGCTCACTCCGGCCTTTTCGGCCAATTGCCGTACCGATACCTGCGCCGCCTCGCGTTGCGCCCGGATGAAACTGCCGATGTCGGACGCAGCGTGGGTCACCACAGCGGCAAGATTTTCGTCTTGCGACATCTGGTTTTCCCTTCCTCGCGTACCGGGTATCAATGGAGTGTCTGGAACTGACAAAATCCACGGTACGTGAGGGTGCTAGCTTTTGCAAGCACTAGTTAGCGCAGGTCAGAATATGATTTGTGCCACTGAATAGATCACCAGGCCGGCAAGTGCGCCCACCACCGTGCCGTTGATCCGGATGAATTGAAGGTCACGGCCCACGTGCAGCTCGATCCGCCGGCTGGCCTCGTCGGCGTCCCAGCGTTCGATGGTCTCGGTGATGATCGCAGTGATCTCCACCCCGTACTGCGACACCAGGTGCTGCGCGCCGCGGATGATCCAGTTGTCCACCTTGTCCCGCAATTCGGCGTCACTGCACAGTGATTCACCGATTCGTATCACCGAATCGGCGATCCGGGTGCGCAGCGCCGACGACGGATCGTCGACCCCTTCCAGCACAAGCCGTTTCAATGTCCGCCAGGCCGTTTCAGCGGCATTGGAAACCTCGTCGCGGGCCATCAACTGCTCTTTGACCGATTCCGCCTTGGCAATGGTGGCCGGGTCGTTCTGCAGGTCGTCGGCGAACTCGAACAGGAACCGGGTAGCCGATTGGCGCAGTTCATGATTCGGGTTGCGGCGCACCTTGTCGGTGAAATCCATCAGCTCACGGTGAATCCGGTCGCCGAGCAACTGGTCGACGAACTTCGGTGACCAACTGGGGGAATCCCGGATGACCACGCGCTCGATGGTCTCCCCCGCATTCAGCGACCACTCGAATGCCCTGTCGCACAACAGCTGGATCAGCGCCTCCTGCCGGTTCTCGGCCAACAGCGTCGCCAGCACCCGCCCCACCGGCGGTCCCCATTGCGGTTCGGCGATCCGGCGCACGATCATCTTGTCGATCACGTGCTGGATGTCCTCGTCACGCAGCAGTTCCACCCCGACCCGCAGCACCGTGGCGGACTCGCTGGCCACCCGCGTCGCGTTGGCCGGCTCGGCCAGCCACTTGCCGAGCCGCCCAGCGATTTCGGCATCACGGATCTTGGTCTCCACCACCGGCGGCGACAAGAAGTTCTCCCGGACGAAAGTGCCGAGGCCCTCGCCCAGTTGATCCTTCTTGCGCCGGATGATCGCCGTGTGGGGAATCGGAATGCCCAGGGGATGTTTGAACAACGCCGTCACCGCGAACCAGTCGGCCAGCGCACCGACCATTCCCGCCTCCGCGGCGGCCCGGACGTACCCGACCCACCCGGCGGCACCCTGTGACTGCGCCCAGGTGCACACCAGGAAGACGATCGTGGCCGCCACCAGGAAGCCGAGAGCGACGAGCTTCATCCGCCGCAGCGCACGGAGCCGTTCGGTATCGGCTTGCGGGTCGGCACCGGCAAACGATTCAGCAAGCGACGTCCGCTCGGGCGCATTTCTCACGGCCACTCCTCCATCATCCGCCATGCCCACACCACTCCGAAGAAAGATCGTGATCCAGTTACTGTGACCCCGGCCCGAGGCCAGATCCGGCCCGCATGGGTGATTCCCACTAGTATCGGGTCTTAACTAGTGAACGGAATCGCGCGACAGTGGCTCAACAGTCCCAGGCTGGACCCATCAAGGTAGATGGGCGTAAGCGGCGCTGGCACCAGCACAAGGTGGAACGGCGCAATGAACTCGTCGACGGCACCCTCGGCGCCATCCGCCGGCGCGGCCGCGATGTGAGTATGGACGAGATAGCTGCAGAAATCGGCGTCTCCAAGACCGTGTTGTACCGCTACTTCGTCGACAAGAACGACCTCACCACCGCGGTCATGATGCGCTTCGCGCAGACCACGCTGATTCCCAACATGGCGGCCGCGCTGTCGACCCACCTCGACGGCTACGACCTGACCCGCGAGATCATCCGGGTGTATGTCGAAACGGTGGCCGCTGAGCCCGAGATCTACCCGTTTGTCTTCGCGAACAGCTCCGCCAGCAAAAGCAAAGTGATCGCTGACAGCGAACGGATCATTGCCGGGATGCTTGCGGTGATGTTCCGCCGGCGCATGCAGAAGGTCGGGATGGACACCAAAGGTGTCGAGCCGTGGGCCTACATGATCGTCGGCGGCGTCCAACTCGCGACACACTCGTGGATGTCGCACCGGAGGATGAGTTCCGACGAGCTGATCGATTACCTGACGATGCTGTCCTGGAGCGCGCTGTGCGGCATCGTGGAATCGGGTGGGTCGCTCGAGCGCTTCAGCAGCCAGCCGCACCCGCTGCCCGAGCTGCCGACGACAACGGACTGACTCGCCGCGCGGTTAGGCTCGCAGCCATGGCCGACCTCCCCGCCCAGTGGACCCACGAGCCCCACAAAGTCCTCGCCTTCCGCCCCGGCGACACTGTGGCCGATATCGACACCGGCGCCACCCCGGGTTTCAAGGGCAGTAAGGCCGATGCTCCCGCGTTGCAGACCCAGCGCAACGACCGGTTCGCCGAGTTGCAGGAGATGCTCTACGCCAACAGCCGATACGGGGACACCAGATCGGTCCTGCTGGTGCTGCAGGGCATGGATACCGCGGGCAAGGGCGGAATCGTCAAACACGTCGTGGGCGCGGGCAATCCGCAGGGCATCCGGTACACCAGCTTCGGAGTGCCGACCCCGGACGAGCGCGCGCACCACTACCTGTGGCGGATCCGCAACGCGCTGCCTGCCGGTGGGCAGGTCGGCGTGTTCGACCGTTCACATTACGAGGACGTGTTGATCGTGCGGGTGCGCAACCTGGTTCCGCCGGAGGTCTGGGGCGCCCGCTATGACGAGATCAATGCGTTCGAAAAGGAACTCGTTGACAACGGCACAACTCTGGTGAAGGTGGCGATGTTCGTCTCGCTCGACGAGCAGAAGCGGCGTTTGGCGCAGCGGCTGGAGCGCCCGGACAAGTACTGGAAGTACAACCCGGGCGACATCGACGAGCGTGCCTTGTGGCCGGCCTACCAAGAGGCGTATCAGGCCGTCCTGGACAGGACCTCCACGGAATACGCGCCGTGGCACGTGATTCCGTGCGATCGCAAGTGGTACAGCAGGTTGGCGATCACCGAATTGCTGATCGAGGCCCTGAAGTCGCTCCAGTTGTCGTGGCCGCCAGCCGAGTTCGACGTCGAGGCGGAGAAGGCGCGACTGGCTGCGCTCTAAGCCGGATCTCCTTCGCCTGCTCGTACCTCGCAGCCTCGGCCTGCGGCTGTGCTCTAAGCCGGATCCCCTTCGCCTGCTCGTGCCTCGCAGCCTCGGCCTCCGGCTGTGCCCTAAGCCGGATCCCCTTCGCCTGCTCGTGCCTCGCAGCCTCGGCCTCCGGCTGTGCCCTAAGCCGGATCCCCTTCGCCTGCTCGTGCCTCG
>NZ_JBDGJH010000005.1:253659-448464 GCF_057656995.1 Mycobacterium sp. Soil_C_30
TCGCAGCCTCGGCCTCCGGCTGTGCTCTAAGCCTTTTCGAGGGTGAACTGGCCGATGTTGGTGATCCCGCGGCGGAAGAAGTCGGCGCACCCGGTCAGGTACTTCATGTAGCGGTCGTAGACTTCCTGACCCTGCATGGCAATGGCCTCGTCCTTGGCCGCTTCCAGGTTTGCAGCCCACATGTCCAGCGTGCGCGCGTAGTGCGGCCGCAGCAGGTGCGTGCGGGTGAGATTGAAGCCAGAATCGGCGGCCAGCTTTTCGATGTCCTCGACGGCGGGAAGTCGTCCACCGGGGAAGATCTCGTCGACGATGAACTTCATGAACTTGAGATCGCTGAGGGTCAGCTTGATCCCGTTCTCCCGGAAGAACTTCTGAGTATGCGCCAGGATGGTGTGCAGCAGCATCACGCCATCCGACGGCAGGATGTTGTAGGCCCGCTCGAAGAACAGCGGGTAGCGCTCCACTTTGAAAGCCTCGAAGGCACCGATCGACACGATGCGGTCGACGGGCTCGTTGAATTCTTCCCAGCCCTGCAGTCGGATCTCGACGCGGCGCTCGGTCTCGATCTTGGCCAGCCGTTGGCGCGCCCACTCCGACTGCGCCTTGCTCAAGGTGATGCCGATGACGTTGACATCGAACTTGGTGACGGCGCGCTCCAGGGCACCGCCCCAGCCGCAACCGACGTCGAGGAGCGTCATACCCGGTTCCAGGCCCAGCTTGCCCAGCGCCAGGTCGAACTTCGCGTTCTGGGACTCTTCGAGATTCATGTCGTCGCGCTCGTAGTACCCACAGGTGTAACCCATGGTGGGTCCCAGGAAGAGTGCGAAGAATTCATTGGAGATGTCGTAAATCGACTGCGACTCTTCGTAGTAGGGCGACAGTTCAGGTTCGACCACAGCCATGATGAGACAATCCCTCGAGCTAGAAATCAGTTGTTCGAGGCCACCGGTTTCGCGCGGAATCAACTGTCCACCTGCGAGCCCGGTCTTCCCCGACCGACCCTACGGGCCTAACGGGTCACCCTAATCCAGACAGCCGTACAAAGGCTAATGAATGCATTCCCCGGCGCGTCCGCCAGCCCTTCAAAACACGGCTTCCGCGCAGTTCAGTCGGGGTATCAGTAGGTGTAGAAACCCCGTCCGGATTTCTTCCCGAGCTGGCCCGCTTCTACCATGCGCTGCAGTAGCGGCGGCGGACCGTACAACGGCTCTTTGAATTCGTCGAACATCTTGTCCGCGATCAACTTCAGGGTGTCCAGGCCGATCAGATCGGACAGCCGCAGCGGGCCCATCGGGTGAGACAGACCGGCAACCACGGCCTTGTCGATATCGTCGATCGTCGCGACGCCGGCCTCGGCCATGCGGATGGCCGAAAGCAAATACGGGACCAGCAGTGCATTGACCACAAATCCGGAGCGGTCCGCGCAGCGCACGACCTGCTTGCCCAGCACCTCCCCGGCGAACTGCTCGACGCGGGCTGCAGCCTCGTCGGTGGTGACCAGCGTGCTGACCAGTTCGACCAGCGGCAAAACCGGGACGGGGTTGAAAAAGTGCAGCCCCAGCACACGGCCGGGATTCTTGGTCGCCGCAGCGATTTTCATTATCGGGATGCTCGAGGTGTTGGACGCCAGCACAGCATCTGGGTCGGTGATGATCTCGTCGAGCTCAGCGAAGATCTTCGCTTTGACCGTGTCGTCTTCGATGACGGCCTCGATGACCAGCTGACGATCTGCCAGATCGGCCAGCGAGGTGGTGAATCGCAGGCGGCCCAGGGCGGCGTCACGGTCTCCGGCGCTGAGCTTGCCTTTGGACACGGCCCGGTCGAACGACGCGCTGATCCGTTCGCGCCCGGCCGTCGTGAACTGCTCGGTGGTGTCGTACACCAGCACGTCGGCTCCGGCTTTGGCCGACACCTCGGCGATGCCCGAGCCCATCTGTCCGGCGCCGACAACGCCTACGCGTTCGATACTCACCTGCATCCTCTCTGCGGACAGCAACAACCCCGCCCAGGATTCTGAGCGGGGCGCGCACTGTCGAGTTCGACCTCAAAACATGCGCGAGCGCGCGTGTTCGTACGTGTGTCACCGCGTGTCACTGTACAAACACGCGCGCTCGGCCTGGGTCTGGCTTAGTGGAACTGACCCTCTTCGGTCGAGCCCGCGAGCGCGGTGGTCGACGAGGTGGGATCCACGGTGGTGGCGATGCGGTCGAAGTAGCCGGCGCCCACCTCACGCTGGTGCTTGGTGGCGGTGTAACCACGCTCTTCGGCGGCGAACTCGCGCTCCTGCAGCTCGACATAGGCGGTCATCTGGTTGCGGGCGTAGCCGTAGGCCAGATCGAACATCGAGTAGTTGAGCGCGTGGAAGCCGGCGAGGGTGATGAACTGGAACTTGAAGCCCATGGCGCCGAGTTCCTTCTGGAACTTCGCGATGGTGGCGTCGTCCAGGTGCTTCTTCCAGTTGAACGACGGCGAGCAGTTGTAGGCCAGCAGCTGGTCCGGGAACTCGCTCTTGACACCCTCGGCGAACTTCTTGGCCAGCTCCAGGTCCGGGGTACCGGTCTCCATCCAGATGAGGTCGGAGTACGGCGCGTAGGCCTTGGCGCGGGCGATGCACGGCTCGAGTCCGTTGCGCACCCGGTAGAAGCCTTCCTTGGTGCGCTCGCCGGTGATGAACGGCTGATCGCGCTCGTCGACATCGGAGGTGATCAGCGTGGCGGCCTCGGCGTCGGTGCGGGCGATGACCACGGTGGGCACGTCGGCCACGTCAGCGGCCAGGCGAGCCGAGGTCAGCGTGCGGATGTGCTGCTGGGTGGGGATGAGCACCTTGCCACCGAGGTGACCGCACTTCTTCTCCGAAGCCAGCTGGTCCTCCCAGTGCGAGCCGGCGACACCGGCGGCGATGAGAGCCTTCTGCAGCTCGTAGACGTTGAGGGCACCGCCGAAGCCGGCCTCGCCGTCGGCGACGATCGGGGCCAGCCAGTTCTCCACCGAGCGGTCACCCTCGACCTTGGCGATCTCGTCGGCACGCAGCAGCGCGTTGTTGATCCGACGCACCACCTGCGGCACCGAGTTGGCCGGGTAGAGGCTCTGATCGGGGTAGGTGTGGCCCGAGAGGTTGGCGTCACCGGCGACCTGCCAACCCGACAGGTAGATGGCCTTGAGGCCGGCGCGGACCTGCTGGACGGCCATGTTGCCGGTCAGCGCACCGAGGGAGTTGACGAACTCCATGTCGTGCAGCTGCTCCCAGAGCACCTCGGCGCCGCGACGGGCGAGGGTGTGCTCCTCGACGACGGTGCCCTGCAGGGCCACCACGTCGGCGGGGGTGTAATCGCGGGTGATGCCCTTCCAGCGGGGATTGGTGTCCCAATCGTGCTGGATCTGTTCGGGCGATTTGGGCGTGCCAACGGTTGACATGTGGGTCGGCTCCTTGGGGTGTGACGAAGAGCAGCGAGGCGCTGCCGGAGAAATCGGTCAAGCGCCCTTGGCGTTGCCGGGATCGCCGGGTTGTTAACGCCTGAGCAGCTTCACTGGTGTGCTGACACCAAGATGCCACTGTCCATCGGTGCAGGTCCAGCCATTTCGTTGCCAATTTTCGCCACACCTTCACAAACTCTTGCAAATTTTGCGAAGCTGGCTGTCGCTGAACCGGTTCAGTAGCTACTCACCAGTAACGAGAATGACGCAGGTCAGACCGGTGAATAGCAGGACAACGGTACTGTTAAAGCGAGAAGAGCGAAGCGATGGCTTTCGTCTCTCCACCCACCGAATATGTGAGCGTCGTCACAGTCCGATCGACCAGATCCGGACCGAACTGTTCGGTCGAACCCGCTGGATGCACGTGCGAGAAGATCTCGAGCTTGTCGCCGAGCGCGACGGGCAGGTCGTGCTCGATGGTCACCCGCAGCGGTCCCTCGAGCAGTTCCGGATGGGAGAACAAGTAGTCCTCGATCACCGTCCAGTACACCGAGTTGTTCATGTGATCGAACAGGTCGATATCCGCGACGCGGACCGGATACTCCCGGATCTCGGCGGCGTCGTCGCGGTGCCCGGCCTTGAGATAGGCCTTCCAGCGCAGCCGGTTCACCGAGGTGGTCTTCTGCAGCCCGGCCAGGAAGTCATCGGAGATGCGCGACGGGCCCTGCGTCTCGCGGTTGATGTTGATCCAGAACGCCTCGGATTCCATCAGGCCGCCCTTACGGCCGTCGATACGCACGCGCATCTCGCACCACCGGTTGGAGGTGCCCGAGCACCAGCGGCGCATCCGCAGCATGTCGTTGAACTCGATGGGACGGATCAGGTCCAGCATCGTGCGGCGGACGATCCACAACGGATGAGTCTCCTCGAACCCCAGTTCCCGCAGGTGGTCCTGACCGATGTCCTGAATATGCCGGCAAGCCGCGTCGAAGCGCAGGCGCCCGGTGCGGTCGATGTCGCCCACCCGCAACGGCCATTCACGGTCGAACACATCGGGATGCGGGTCTGGGACAGGCATCATCGCTTTGGCCAGGCCCGTCAAAGCACCCGTGTTGCTCACCATCGAACCTTCTTCGTTGCGTACTGCGGTCCCGAGCCCCCGTTGCGGAACCCAGCGCGATCATGCCAAACCACCAGAGCCTGGGCCACCAGCGTGCCGTTGCCAATTCTGCGAAGAAGGCATTAACACCCGGGTAGGGTGGGCGGATGGCCAAGACCTACGTCGGTTCGCGGGTGCGGCAACTGCGCAGCGAACGCGGTTTCAGCCAGGCAGCCCTGGCACAGATGCTGGATATTTCGCCGAGTTACCTCAACCAGATAGAGCACGATGTGCGGCCATTGACCGTGGCGGTGTTGCTGCGCATCACGGAGGTGTTCGGAGTCGACGCCACCTTCTTCGCCTCCCAGGACGACACCCGCCTGATCGCCGAACTACGCGAGGTCACCTTGGATCGTGACCTGGGTATCGAAGTCGACCAGTCCGAGCTGGCCGACGTCGTCAGCTCCCATCCCGCAGTGGCCAAGGCCATGGTCAACCTGCACCGGCGGTACCGGCTCGCCAACGCCCAGCTGGCCGCCGTCACCGAAGACCGGCACGCCGACGGCAGCGGCACCGGCTCGATCACCATGCCCCACGAGGAAGTGCGCGACTACTTCTACCAGCGGCAGAACTATCTGCACGAACTCGACACCGCCGCCGAGGATCTCACCGACCGTATGCGCATGCACCGCGGCGACCTGGCCCGCGACATCGCGCAGCGTCTCGCCCACGTGCACGGTGTACGGATCATCCGCCGTATCGACCTCGGCAACACCGTGCTGCACCGCTATGACCCGGAGACCAAGACGCTGGAGATGAGTGCGCACCTCTCCGGTGGTCAGCAGGTCTTCAAACTGGCTGTGGAACTGGCCTACCTGGAATTCGGCGACCTCATCGACACTCTGGTCACCGAAGGCAATTTCACCAGCGACGAGTCGCGCATCCTGGCCCGGCTCGGGTTGGCCAACTACTTCGCCGCCGCGGCGGTGTTGCCGTATCGCCAGTTCCACGATGTCGCCGAGAACTTCCGCTACGACATCGAACGGCTCTCGGCGTTCTACGCGGTCAGTTACGAGACCATCGCACACCGGCTTTCGACGTTGCAGCGGCCGTCGATGCGCGGGGTGCCGTTGTCGTTCATCCGGGTGGACCGGGCGGGAAACATGTCAAAACGTCAGTCCGCCACCGGCTTTCACTTCTCCTCGTCGGGCGGCACCTGCCCTCTGTGGAACGTGTACGAGACCTTCGCCAACCCCGGCAAGATCGGGGTCCAGATCGCGCAGATGCCCGACGGGCGCCATTACATGTGGGTGGCACGCACGGTGGAACGCCGCGCGTCGCGCTACGGTCAGCCCGGTAAAACGTTCGCGATCGGGCTGGGCTGCGAGCTCCGCCACGCCCACCGACTCGTCTATTCGGAGGGGCTCGACCTGTCCGGCAATCTGGCGACTCCCATCGGCGCGGGCTGCCGCGTCTGCGAACGGGACAACTGCCCGCAGCGGGCATTTCCCGCACTGGGCCGCGCACTCGATCTCGACGAGCACCGCAGTACCGTCTCCCCCTATCTGGTGAAGCAGCCGTGAGCGCGCGTGTGCCCGCGACCAGCGGCCTGCGCGACGTCGGACCCATCAACTGGGTGATCTGTCGACTGGGCGCCCGCGGGATCAGGGCGCCGCAGTTTCATCTCTTCAACGCGCTGTCGCGGCACTCGGCGCTGTTCTGGGCGTGGCTGCCCTTCTCCGGGGTCCTGCTGTACTGGGGCCGGCTCTCGCGCTTCGAGGCCGAGCTGGTGATCTTGCGCGTCGGTCACCTGCGCGACTGTGAGTACGAGCTGCAGCAGCACCGGCGGCTGGCCCGCTCCCGCGGTGTGGATGCGGCGTTGCAGGCCAAGGTGTTCGAAGGTCCGGATGCCGACGGACTGACCGACCGCCAACAAGTACTGCTGCGCGCCACCGATGAGTTCGTGCTGTCACGCGAGGTGTCCGCGCAGACCTGGGCGGCGTTGTCCGGGTATCTGAACCAGAAGCAGCTCATCGAATTCTGTCTTTTGGCAGGGCAATACGACACCCTGGCCGCCACCATGAACACCCTCAAGCTGCCGTTGGACTTCCCGGACTGAGCGCCTGTGGATCAAGTCGGGACTGTGGACAACCGGCCTTGAATCTGGGTGCTTTGAACGTGGCGCTCCGAATTCGTCGGTGGTGGTGCGCAGCATCGGGGGTATGAGTTCGCCGCCGACAGCCACGCTCGAGGACCCCGTGTTGGGGGCCTTCAATGCCATCGATGCTGCGGTGACGACGTTGCTGGCCTCCGACCCGACGCAGCGGTCGGTGCCGGAGCACAAGGTGTTCCTGGCCCGCACTCAACAGATCCTCAACCGCCTGCCCACCCTGCACCACCGCGAGATCGCCGCATTGCGCCAACAGGCCAGCCCGGCCGAACTCGGCGATACGCTGCAGCGCGCGCTGGCCGAGATCCTGCGGGTCTCGCGCGCCGCGGCCAAGAAGTTGGTCGACGACGCCGAGAGGCTCGGTCCGCGCACCGCTTTGAGCGGAGAACCCCTGCAGCCCTGGCTGGCAGCCACCGCCACGGCACAAGCTGAAGGGGAGATCAGCGCTGAGCACGTGGCCGTCATACGGGAGTTCATGTCTGCCCTACCCGACCACGTCAGTGTCATGGCGCGTGACCAGGCAGAAGCCACCCTGGTCGCCAAGGCCCGGGTGAAGCGGCCAGATGAGCTGAAGAAGGACGCCCTGGATCTGCACCTTGAGTTGGATCAGGATGGAACATGCCCGAACGAGCCGAAACCTCGTTCCCGCCGCGGGGAGATCCGGGTGGGCCCGCAACAGAAAGACGGCTCCCGCACCGTCTCGGGCACCCTGTCACCAGAAGCTGCGGCCACCTGGGAAGCGGTGAACGCGAAGTGGGCAGCCCCCGGGGCGTGTAACCCCGCTGATGAGTCTCCGGGCATCGATGAGGTCACCGAGGACGCGGCGGCCCGTGACGGCAGGACCCAACCTCAACGCAATCACGATGCGTTCCTGGCAGTCGGACGCGCCATGCTCGCGTCCGGACAGTTGGGCAAACACCACGGGCTGCCGGCCACCATCATCGTCTCCACCACTCTGGCCGAGCTCGAAGCCAAAGTCGGGATCGGGGTGACGGCCGGCGGCACCCGCCTGCCCATGCTGGATGTGCTGCGTCTGGCTCGGCACGCCTACCACTACCTGGTGATCTACGGCGACAAAGGCGAAGTGCTGCACCTCGGGCGTACGCGACGTACGGCCAGTCCGGCCCAGCAGATCGTGCTCTTCGACCGCGACCGGGGCTGCACCCGGCCCGGGTGCACGGTGCCCGGGTATGGGTGCGAAGCCACCATGCGCAGCTGGACTGGGCCAACGGCGGCCTGACGAACATCGATGACCTGGCGTTCGCCTGCCCGAAGGACAACAAGCTCGTCACCGAAGGTGGCTGGACCACGCGCAAGAACATCTTCGGCGAAACCGAATGGATACCCCCGGCCCACCTCGACACCGTGCAGCCCCGAGTCAACGAGTTCCACCATCCCGAACGGCTCCGCCGACCCCGGCCCGTGCCTGCACCCGACCGCGTGATCAAGCCCGGGCTCGACGACCCCGGAGTCACCGTGCCGGTGCCCGCCGCCGGGTCAAGCCCAGCGGAGCCGGGCGTCATTCAGCCGGCTTCCAGGACCGGGCAACGGCCGCCCGCCGAGAACAGTGAAGACGCTGACGAACGGAACTAACCGGTCGGCATCGACGCGGGCGTCGACGTCGGTGTCGGCGCGGGAGCCGAGGTCGTGGGCTCGGTGGCGCCCGGAGCTGGATCAGCGTCAGGATCAGCGGGCAGAGGCGCCTGGCCGCCGAACGTGGTGGTGCCGTCGGGAGACACCTCGAAGCCCTGGGTCTGCCCCGCCAGCGTGCCGTAACAGGCGACGCCACCTTCGATGGCCATGCACGTCGTGCCCATCTCACTGACCCGGTAGCCGGTGGGCAGTTGACGGATGGTGCCGGGGTAGACCGGCTTGTCGTACTTCGGGTCGTCGGTCTTACGGATCCCGACCGGACCGGGTAGCTGAGCGAAGACCTCGTTCTCTCCCCCGCTGACGCCCGGCAGCTTGCCGTTGCAGCCCACTTCGCCACCGCTGAACATGGCGATGGTGCAGGTCAACCCGTTGCCGACGGTGAACACCGGGAAGATGTTCTTGGCTCCGGCACCGACGATGTAGTTGTCGTCGCCCACGACGAAATCGTTCGGATCGGGGAAGCCCTCGGGCAGGCCGGTGGTGGCCGGTCCGACGCCGGTCTTCTCGGCAGAGATCTCCAGCCACTGCAAATCGGGCCCAGAACCCTTGGTGCACATGGTCTTCGGCCCGTCACCCACCGCGCACTCGAAATCCTGGTAGGTGATCTTGGATCCCGTGGGCAACACCCGGGCTGCGCTACCCGACGGCTTCACGAACTGCGGATTGGCGGTGGCCCGCAAACCACGGTCGGCGGCGTCGGCCGCCAGCACGATCTCGTTGACACCCGCGCGGGTGTTCGGCAGGCGTCCGTCGCAGCCGGCGGACCCGTGCGCCGGACGGATGGCGCACAACAGACCGTCCGGCGTCTGGAAGTACACCTCGCCTTGGGCCACGAGACTGTCCACGAAGCCGTCGGCGGGCATCGCCCGATAGCCGCTCAGGTCGGGTGCACCCGAGCTCGCCGGCTCGGCCACCGCGGGTCCGGCGGCCAAAGCTCCGAGGGCGAGAAAGGCGGAGGTGAGAACAGGTACGAGGCGCAACACTTCAGAAGTTGATCATGTGGCCGGTCAACCCGTGGAAGCATTCCTGCAATGCCTCCGACAGGGTCGGGTGGGTGTGCACGTTGCGCGCCAGCTCGGTGGCCGTCAGATCCCACTTCTGCGCCAGCGTGAGCTCGGGCAGGAGCTCGGCGACATCGGGTCCGATGAGGTGCCCGCCGAGCAGCTCGCCGTACTTCTTGTCGGCGATCAGCTTCACGAAACCGGTCGGGTCGGCCAGGCCGTGTGCCTTGCCGTTGGCGGTGAAGGGGAACTTCGCGACCACGACGTCGTAGCCCTCGTCCTTGGCCTGCTGCTCGGTCAGACCGAAGCTGGCCACCTGCGGCTGGCAGAACGTGGCACGCGGCATCATCCGGTAGTCGCCCAGCGCCAGGGTCTCGGCGCCGGCGATGGTCTCGGCGGCCACCACACCCATGGCCTCGGCGACGTGAGCCAGCTGCAGCTTGCCCGTGACGTCACCGATGGCGTAGATGCCCTTGACGTTGGTGCGCATGTAGTCATCGATCGCGATACCGCCGCGGTCGGTCAGCTCGACGCCGGTCTTCTTCAGGTCGTAGCCGTCGACGTTGGGCACGAAGCCGATGGCCTGCATGACCTTGTCGGCCTTCAGCTCGTCGGACTTGCCGTCCTTGCTGATCTTGACCGTGACCGTCGACCCGTCGTCCTCGATGGACTCGACCTTGGTGCCGGTGAGGATCTTGACGCCGAGCTTCTTGTACTGCTTCTCGATCTCCTTGGAGACCTCGGCGTCCTCGTTGGGCAGCGCGCGGGGCAGGAACTCGACGATGGTGACGTCGACCCCGTAGTTCTTCAGGACGTAGGCGAACTCCATGCCTATGGCACCTGCGCCGGCGATCACGACGGAGCCGGGCAGCTCGCGCTCCATGATCTGCTCTTCGTAGGTGATGACGTTCTTGCTCAGCTTCGTCCCGGGCACCAGCTTGGTGTGGGCGCCGGTGGCGATGATGGCGTTGTCGAAGGTGACCTCTTCGGTGCCGCCGTCGTTGAGATCGACCGCGATGGTGTGGTCGTCGGTGAACTTGCCGTAACCGTGGATCTCGGTGATCTTGTTCTTCTTCATCAGGAAGTGCACACCGGCGACGCGACCGTCGGCAACCTTGCGGCTGCGGTCGAACGCAGCCCCGTAGTCGAAGGTGGCCTCACCGCTGATGCCGAACGTTTTGGCTTCCTTGGTGAAGATGTGCGCGATCTCCGCGTTGCGCAGCAGCGCCTTCGACGGGATGCACCCGACGTTCAGGCAGACGCCGCCCCAGTACTTGGGTTCGATGATGGCGGTGTTCAACCCCAGCTGTGCAGCGCGAATGGCTGCGACGTATCCACCGGGTCCGGCTCCGAGAACGACGACGTCATAGTGAGTCACGCGGACCAGCCTAGTGGTCGCCTATTTCGCTTGCTTAAGCCTGTGGCGAGATTGCACGACGCTAGGGCGACACCCACCCGTATACGTACGCCGCGTACAGCGCGCCCGCCGCCACCCCGGACGCGAACGGCGACGTCAGCACCGCGATCGACGTGGCGGACAGCCCCGGCCGCTGGTCCGGAAGCGACACCAGCAGCGCGCCCACCATGCTCACGATCACAT
The DNA here is from genome assembly GCF_057656995.1 of Mycobacterium sp. Soil_C_30. NCBI lineage: Bacteria > Bacillati > Actinomycetota > Actinomycetes > Mycobacteriales > Mycobacteriaceae > Mycobacterium > Mycobacterium sp. Soil_C_30. The sequence continues at coordinate 264,597 of NZ_JBDGJH010000005.1, forward strand.
ACATCAGCACGCCGACTTCGACCCAGGTCTTGTCGGGTGCGTGAAACCACCAGTAGTAGAGGCCGAGTCCTATCGCGCCGGCCACCAGCCACACCCCGAAGAGCACGGTGATCAGCTTCCACGCCTTCAAGTACTGATACTGGCTGGGCACGGCCACCGGTTGCGCCGGGACGGACGCCTGCGGCTCCCGTTCGGCAACCAGGACGTCGGTGGGCGCAAAGATGTCCTCGACCGGTTCGACGTGCGAAAGCTGCGGGTCGAACCACGGGTTGCGCTGCTCGGAGCCGGCACTGCGCGTCATCGGCGTCGGATGTGGGCCGGTGTCGAAGATGGGCGCCTCGTGCGGCTGGGTCAGTGGCATCGAGCCGGTGTCCGCGCGATCAGGCACCGTTGACCACCTGGATCAGGACCAGTACACCGAACCACCCTGGCGCGACAGCCAACAGAAACGTCCCCCAAACCGTCACCCAACGACTGCCCGCCGTCAGGATCAGCACCAGACCCAACAACGTCGGCGCCGCCAGCACCAGCGCGATCGCCGCGTCGGGGCGCATGGACACGTGGACCAACAACGTCGTCAGGACCCCGATGACCACTCCCACGGCGCTGCCCACCAACATCGCGCCGGTCAGCAGCCACGCCCTCGGGAGCGGAATCACGGAAAAACCCTACGTCGGGTCGACCCGCTATCCGGGGATCTGCGCGGCGCGTCCGCTTGGGATCGGGCACACATCGGCGGCTTCGGCCACCACCTCACCGCGCGGGCCGGGCGGTTGGACACCTGCCTCGTATTGCGCTCCGGTGAGCGCCGGAACCGCCTCCAGCTGGGCGTTCTCGTCGTCGGTGAAGGCGCGGCCGCGGGACAGGAAACGGACACCCTCGGGCGATTCGAGGCTGAAACCGCCACCCCGGCCGGGCACCAGATCGATCACCAACTGCGTGTGTTTCCACGTCTCGAACTGTGGCCCGGAGATCCACACCGGCACTCCGGCCCCCACGTCGAGCACGCCGAGCAGAACGTCGCGATCGCCCACCACGAAATCGCCCACCGGGTAACACATCGGGGACGACCCGTCGCAGCATCCACCGGACTGATGGAACATCACCGGGCCGTGCTGCCGCTGGAGCGAATCAAGCAGATCGGCGGCGGCGCGGGTGACCAGGGCGCGCGACGGTGCTGTCATACGCGTCACACTACGCCGAGGGCCACGATGTCGGCCTGTGCGCGGAGGCCACAATGTATTTCGTGGCTGATGACCCGTACCTGTGGCTCGAAGACATCACCGGCGACGAAGCACTGGAGTGGGTGCGCGCACACAACGAACCGACTCTGGCCGAGTTGAGTGACGACCGGTTCGAGGAGATGCGCCGCGAAGCGCTGGAGGTGCTCGACACCGACAGCCGGATCCCGTATGTGCGTCGCCGCGGTGAGTACCTGTACAACTTCTGGCGCGACGCCACCAATCCGCGCGGCCTCTGGCGACGGACGACGCTGGAGAGCTACCGCACTGACGACCCCCAGTGGGATGTCGTGATCGACGTGGACGCGTTGGCCGAGACCGATGACACCAACTGGGTGTGGGCCGGCGCCGACGTCATCGAACCGTCCTACACCCGGGCGCTGGTGAGCCTGTCCCGCGGCGGTTCCGACGCCGCGATCGTCCGCGAGTTCGACATGGCCACAAGGGAGTTCGTGACCGACGGATTCGAAGTCGGCGAAGCCAAGACCCAGATCAGCTGGGAGAGCGAGGATTCGGTGCTGATAGGCACCGATTTCGGGCCGGGATCACTCACCGAGTCCGGGTACCCCCGGATCGTGAAGCGGTGGCATCGTGGGCAACCTCTGGCCGACGCCGAAACCGTGTACGAGGGTGCGGCGACCGACGTGATCATCGCGGCGTCGGTGGACCTGACGCCCGGCTACGAGCGCACCTTCATCAGTCGCGCCATCGACTTCTTCAACGACGAGGTGTATCACCTCCGCGACGGCGAGCTGGTGCGGATCGACGCCCCCACCGATGCGTCCGTGGGTGTCCATCATGACTGGCTGCTCATCGAGCTGCGCAGCGAGTGGACCGTTGGACAGACCACGTACCCCGCCGGGGCACTGCTGGCGGCGAACTATGACGAATTCCTGGCCGGCACAGCGTCCTTGGATGTGGTGTTCACCCCGGACGCTCACACCGCGCTGCATCAGCACGTGTGGACCAAGGACAAGCTGGTGCTGGTCACCTTGTCCGATGTGGCCAGCAGTGTCGCGGTGTTGACGCCGGGCACCTGGACCGCCGAACCGATGCCGGGGATTCCGCCGAACACCAACACCGTGGTGGTCGCGGCCGACGACACCGTGGACGAGGTGTTCCTGGACTCCAGCGGGTTCGATTCGCCGTCGCGGCTGCTGCACGGGCCGGTTGACGGACCGCTGGACGAGGTGAAGGCCGCCCCCGCGTTCTTCGATGCTGAAAATCTGACTGTGACACAGCATTTCGCGACGTCCCTGGACGGCACCCAGGTGCCCTACTTCGTGGTGGCCAGTGGTCCCGGACCCCGCCCGACGCTGCTCGGCGGCTACGGCGGTTTCGAGGTGGCCCGCACACCCGGGTACGACGGGGTGCTGGGCCGGCTGTGGCTGGCCCGCGGCGGCACCTACGTGCTGGCCAACATTCGTGGCGGCGGCGAGTACGGCCCGTCCTGGCACACGCAGGCCATGCGGGAGAACCGGCACAAGGTCGACGAGGATTTTGCCGCGGTGGCAAAGGATCTGGTGGCACGCGGTATCACCACAGTCGAGCAGTTGGGTGCCCAGGGCGGCAGCAACGGCGGGCTGCTGATGGGCATCATGCTGACGAAACACCCGGAGTTGTTCGGCGCGTTGGTATGTCAGGTGCCGCTACTGGACATGAAACGCTTCCACCTGCTGCTGGCCGGGGCATCCTGGGTGGCCGAGTACGGCGACCCCGACAATCCGGACGACTGGGAGTTCATCTCCGCGTACTCGCCGTATCAGAACATCTCATCTGATGCGCACTACCCCGAGTTGCTGATGACCACCTCCACCCGCGATGACCGGGTGCATCCCGGGCACGCGCGCAAGATGACCGCCGCGCTGGAGGAGGCGGGTCATCGGGTGCGCTATTACGAGAACATCGAAGGCGGTCACGCCGGCGCGGCCGACAATGCGCAGACGGCGTTCAAGTCGGCGTTGTCCTATTCGTTTTTGTGGAAGGTGTTGGGCTAGAGGTCAAGTCAGCCCCTGAGTGCGCGGGTGGACGCGTGCGCGGCAAGGTAACACACGGCGAACAGTCCTGCTGACACCACCGACAGGATCACGAACTGCAGAATCTGACCTCGGGCAACACGTTGCTGATGCATGGCATCGATGGCCCCGTACAGCAAAGCTGCCACAACCACGATGCCGAGCCCCAGAAGTCCCCATCGCAGATCTTCGCGGGTGGCGACGTACATCCACATGTTTCCGGTCCCGATGCTTCCGACCGCCACGGCCATCAGCCACCAGAGTTTGCGGGCCGAAACAGTGGGGCTGTAGGGCTCGGCGTCGACGCTTCCTGCGGCTCCGTTCCCACGACCAGTCGCCGCAGGAGGAGCGTCGAAAGCGATCACCCGTGTGCCGAGCTTGATGTACTGGGTTGCGAAGTACGCCCTGATTACCATCAGGAACACTGCGAGAAGTCCCAACAACGCTCCGGTTAGGAGGTTCGGCAGGGATGCGAGGACGGCGCACGCTACCGCTCCGAAGGTGCTCGACCAGTAGACCTTGCGTTGCCAGCTGAGGTCGCGTTTGGTTCCAACAATTGCGACAGGAACCAGCAAGCAGATCACCGCGGCAACTGCAAAAACAAGCGTATGCGGGCTGCTGATGGTCGGCTGAGAAGCCGCTTGTTCGAGGGCTGTCAACGAAATGCCTCTCATTTTCCCTTCATCCATTCGAGTGCGCCCTCCGCGAGTTTTTGTCCGCCGAAGGCGCCGGCAGTTCCGAAAACGAGCGCGCCGACGAAAGCCCCGGGGGGCCCTGCGACGGCCCCTCCTGCCATTCCGCCCACTGGCGCCATCGCCCAGGCCCCCGCCATGCCGCCGCCTGCCTTGGCCAGGACATCGACGGGCGAGGCATCGTTGACGAATATGTCATAGACCCCGGTTCCGAATTCGATGGCATTGCCCACTGCTCCAAGGCGACCACCGAACTTGGTCAGGGCTTCGATATCGGCAGGGGTGTAGGCCACGCCCGGCTCCCAATGTCGGCCGGTCGGCAGGCGTGAGGCGAACTCGTCCACAGCCCGCTGGCCCGCGCCGAACACATTGGATGCCGCTCCCGCCGCATCGAGGTACTCCTGGGGCATGACGCCGCGCGCGATGCCCTCGACGACACTGGCAGCGCCGGTGGGTGTCATGCCGCCCAGCTGTAACTGTTCCTGCAAACGCGTCAGAGTGGTGACGCGGTCCTGCATTTCCAACTGGTTCATCATCCGGGTTGCTTCGTCGGCAGACATCGGCTGCTTGCTCCACGGCAATTGCGCGTCCATGAGCTGGCGCTGCATCGTCAGTCGCGCATTGGCGCGATCCCGCATGTCGCCACCCAGGACGGGGTCCTTGGCCACGGGCCCAAGGGAATTGGCCATGTTCCAGTCGGCCAGGCGGCTGCCCGCAAGCCGGGCGGCCTCCTCCTGCTCATGCGGTCCGTCGTACCGGGCGGCCCCACTGGCGGGATCGGTGATGCTGGTGTAGTCGTCGAGCCGCCGGTCCGCGGCGACCTCGTCCAGACTCCAGCCGAGGTGGCCATGGTTCTTCTCACCACCGGGAGCACTGGCGACAATTGCGCGGTCACGTTCCAGCTGACCGGATTTCACGTAGTCGTCGACCGCTTCCTTTGGCGTATCGCCCGGCACCGCATCGGATTCGTCGATGGCAGCGGGAACGTACCCTGACTCCATCAACGCGGTCTCACCGCTGTGCAATTGACCGATATAGGCGCCGCGGATGGATTGGACGCTGTCCAACACCGTCTTGGTGATCTGTTGCGCTTCGCCGATGGACTCAGATACTTTGTAGGGCAGCGTGTTCACCTGCTCCGCGATCTCGTTGTCGATGTCCACCAGGTCGGCGTTGAGGTCAGCGATCTGCGCGGCGCTGTCCTTCTGCGCGGTGGCCAGCGCAGCGGCAGTCTGCTGCAACGTCACCGCGATCTTGGCCAACTCGTCCGGCTGCCCGCCGAGTGCGGCACTCACCCGCTGCACCTCGGCCGAATCATTGATGGGGTGCTCGACGGTGTCTTCGCCGTCCCACGACTCGGTGAACTGTTTCTTGGCGGCGTTGAATTGGTCGTCGGCATCTTTGAGATGGCTGCCCGCCGCGTGAAAGGCATCGGCGAGGTCGCTGATCTCGCCGGGGTCGCCTGCCTGGATATCGTCGTTGATCTGCCACGGGTCACCACCGGCGGTGGCAACAAGTGAGCCGACGTCCAGGTATCGCAAACTCGGTTTGCTCATGATCCCTCATGCCTCACCACGTCCTGACCGTACCGGCAGTTTCACCCGTCGCAAGCCACCATTTCGCCAGAAGATCGGTGACTTGCCGGTTCACGACAACAGTCCATAATGGAGCCTATCGAGCAAAGGACACAGCATGTTTGTTGACTTCGGCGGCCTCCGGGGCGGCGCCAACACGTCCTACACCGCTGCCGACCACGCCTATGCGGGCGCAGGCCGGCTGAGCAGGGCGAACATCGGCAGCACCATCTTCGGCGATTTCGACGAGGCAAAGTCTTTCCAACAGGCCCTCAGCAGCGCACGGAGCCGGCACGCCAAACTGGCCGAGGAGCAGTACACCTCGCTGGGCGCCGTCGGCGACAAAGCCCACGTCGCCACCAACGGATTTGTTGACATGGAAATGAAGAACGCCGCCACACTCGACGACGTGTACTGAGCGCGCGCAGTACACAGAGACGGTCTGGTGGCCGCGTACGCGCGCTAAGCCGGTTCCCGCACCGTCCGGCGGAACACCCCACCCAACATCGCGAACAGCACGCCGACGGCAACCAGTCCGCCGCCGACGGCGAGCGTCAGATTGAGCCAGTGGTGCATGCTGTCGATCGCCGTATTCACCAGCGCATCAACCAGTGCCCGGATGTCACCGGAGGTGTCGCCGAGTGCGGCGTCCAGCCGTTGCCGGCCGATCTCCAGCCCGGCCCACCCGACCGCACCCACGATCAAAGCCGAGACTCCCAGCGCAGCAAGCGCTTTGCCGCGCGAATGCGCAGCGGCCAACGTCAACAGCGCGAACACCGCCGCCAGGCCCACCGCGCCGATGGTGAACCACGGGCCCCAGGTGCCCACTGACTGTAACCGACCGGGACGCAACGCTTCCGGGGCGTTCTGGGTCAGCGGTACCGGTAGCGACTGCGGTACGTCGATGTTGTGGTTCTGCAATGTCTGTTTGAGCGACGTGTCGTTGAGCATGGGCCCGATGTCCACCACCCAGCGGCCTTGGGCGTCGGTCTGCGAATCCACGGAATCGGTGAACAACCAGCGGTGGGCGAAGCGGTTGGCCTCGGCGAACTGCTGCGGAAAGACCGAACTGGCGGTGTAGCTCGACGTCAACGCCGCCACCAGATCGGGCTGCAGCCCCGGTCCCAGATCCAGGATCTGCGTCGTCAACTCCCCCGCCATCGCCTGCTGCAGTGCGGGTTGCGACGCGGCGTCCTCGGCGAACCGCGCGTAGCCACCCTCGTTCACCAGGTTCGTCTGCACCCACACCGCGGGTACGGCAAGCGCCAATGTCACCGTGGCAAGCAGCCACAGCAGCGTCGCAAGCACCGCACGCACAGCAGCTGCCCCTCCGGAGCGCGTGCGATCAGTCCGACAGCGCGCGCCCCACGATCAGCGGATCGGCGCGGCCGACCACCTCATGGTCTTTGTTGTCGTAGTCGAACTTACCGAGCACATAACGCATGGCGTTGATGCGGGCACGCTTCTTGTCATTGCTCTTGACGACGATCCACGGCGCCACCTCGGTATCGGTGAGGGCGAACATGTCCTCTTTGGCGGCGGTGTAGTCGTCCCATTTGTCCAGTGAGGCCAGGTCGGTGGGCGAGAGCTTCCACTGCCGGACCGGGTCGACCTGCCGGATGGTGAAGCGGGTGCGCTGCTCGGATTGTGTCACGGAGAACCACAGCTTGATCAGGCTGATGCCGTCATTGACCAGCATCTGTTCGAACAGCGGGACCTGTCGGACGAATTCGGCGTGCTGCTTGGGTGTGCAGAAGCCCATCACCCGCTCCACGCCGGCGCGGTTGTACCACGAGCGGTCGAACAAGACGATCTCCCCCGCGGCCGGCAGGTGGTTCACATACCGCTGGAAATACCACTGGGTGCGCTCACGCTCGGTCGGCTTCTCCAACGCGACCACGCGTGCACCACGCGGGTTGAGGTGCTCCATGAACCGCTTGATGGTGCCGCCCTTGCCCGCGGCGTCGCGGCCCTCGAAGACGATGACATGCCGGTGCCCGTTGGACTGGCTCCACTTCTGCAGCTTGAGCAGTTCGATCTGCAGCAGCCGCTTCTCTTCTTCGTACTGGCTGCGCCTCATCCGCTCGTCGTACGGATAGTTCTCCCGCCACGTGTCGACAACCTGGTCTCCCGGCTGGATCAGCAGCACCGGGTCATCGTCATCGTCGTCCAGGACGGTGTATTCATGAGCATCTGCCAGCACCGGCGAAACGTAACCGCCGCCGTGTACGCGACGGTGACCAGCGAGTGAACGATGGGTGGCGGGTTACTTCGCACCCTTACGCGGCACGGACAGCGCGACCTTGGTCATCAGCTTGTTCATCCGGGCCAGCGCCTTGAGCGAGTTGTTGTAGTACGTGCCGCCCGCACCGACGCTGGTCCGCGGCACCACCACCGTTTCCTGCCGACAGAACTTGCGCACGCCGTCGATGCCGCCGAACCTGGCGCCGATGCCGGAAGTCTTCCACCCACCCATGGGCGCAGTGGTGCACATCAGGTTGGAGATCACGTCGTTGATGTTGACGGCACCGCAGTCCAGTTGCACCGCAATGTCTTTGGCGCGCTGGACATCCTTAGAGAACACCGAGGCACTGAGACCGTAGGGACTGTCATTGGCCAGCCGCACCGCCTCGGCCACCGACGAGACCTTCATGATCGGCAGGGTGGGCCCGAACGTCTCCTCGGTCATACAGGCCATGGAGTGGTCCACGTTCACCAGCACGGTGGGCGGGTAGAAGCTGCCCGGCCCGTCCGGACGTGTGCCACCGGTGAGCGCCTTGGCGCCCTTGGCCAGCGCGTCATCGACGTGGCGGGCCGTGACCGACACCTGGCTGTCATCGATGAGGGCTCCGAAGTGGTGGCCCTCGCCTGCGCCCATGTCCAGCTTGTTGACCGCGTGCACCACGGCATTGATGAACTGGTCGTACACCGCGTCGAGCACATAGACCCGCTCCACCGACACACAGGTCTGCCCGGCGTTGAACATCGCACCCCAGACCGCGGCGTTGGCGGCCAACGGGATATCGGCGTCCTCGCAGACGATCATCGGGTCCTTGCCGCCCAACTCCAGGCTGACCGGGGTGAGCCGGCGCGCAGCGCGCTCCATCACCTTGGCGCCGGTGGCCGACGACCCGGTGAACTGGATGTAGTCAGCGTTGTCGACCACGGCCTCGGACACCAGTCGCGCACCCTGAGCCAGCGCGAGCACGGGCGGCGCCCCGCTCTCGGTCCAGCCGCGCAGCAGCACCTCGGCGGTCAGCGGGGTGCGCTCCGACGGCTTGAGCAGCACCGAACACCCGGCGGCCAGGGCCCCGATGGCGTCCATCATGGCGTTGGCCACCGGGTAGTTCCACGGCGCGATGATGCCGACGACGGCGCGCGGCCGGTAGTGCACGGTGATCTTCTTGATGGCCATCAGCGGCGACGAGGCCGGCCGGGTCTCCGGCGCCAGGGCCTTCTCGATGTTCTTGATGTAATACGACAGGATCATCAGCAGCATCGGGACTTCCTGCGCCGCGTCGGTGGCCGACTTGCCTGTCTCGGCGATCAGCAGCCGTTCGATCTCGTCCCGATTGTCGGCGAGCCACACCGCGTAACGCGACAGCGTTCTGGCGCGGCCTTTCGGTCCGCGGCGTTCCCATTCGCGCTGCGCTTCACGCAGGTCCGCGGCAATGCGCGCGACGTCGGCGGGGTCGGTCCAGCTCACCTCGCCGGCGACGGCACCGGTTGCGGGATTGAGGATGGTCCCGGTGGTCTTGACTTCACTGGTGGCGGTCATGAGGGCCATGTTAACCACCATGTGTGACGGACATCGCACCGGGGTTGACACCTGTCAAATGAATTCGCGCCGACCGGTAGGTTGAGCGTCATGACCCATCCGTTCGACGTCGCGCTCGCCCTCGATTCCCGCGACGGCTCGGCGCGGGGACGCACCACGCCGGAGTTCGCGAACATGGTGGGCCCGTTCGGGGGGCTCACCGCCGCGGCCTTCATCCGGGCCATCGAAGAGCACCCCGATCGGCTGGGCGACCCGGTGTCGCTGACAGTGAACTACGCCGCGCCCATCGCCGACGGCGCCTTCGTCATCGACTTGCGCCCCGCCCGCACCAACCGCACCAATCAGCACTGGACGGCCGAACTCATCCAGGATGGCGAGGTCAAGACCACCGCCACCGCGGTGTTCGGAGTGCGCCGCGACACCTGGTCGGACACCGAATCGCAGCCACCGGCGGTGCCCGGTCCCGACGACGCCGCAGCGCAGGACATCTCGAGCTTCGTGACCTGGACCCGTAACTACGAGATGCGGTTCGTCGAAGGGTCCATGCCCGGCGAGGGCGCCGCCGAGAGCAGTGACTCGACCACCACCCTGTGGGTGCGCGCGCAGCCCGAACGTGCCGTGGACTTTCCCGGGCTCACCGCGCTGTGCGACGTGTTCTACCCGCGGGTGTTCCTGCGGCGGGGGCAGTTCATCCCGGCGGGCACCATCTCCTTGACCGTGTACTTCCACGCCGACGCCGCCGAGCTGGCCGCGCAGGGCTCCGACTGGCTGCTGGCAACCGCACGCGCCCAACGCTTTTCAGGTGGTTTCTTCGACCAGAACGCCCAGATCTGGGGCCGTGACGGCACCTTGCTCGCCGTCACGCACCAGATCGTCTACTTCAAGAGCTAGATCTGACTGTCTCGTTCCACACCGGCCTCGTCCCTCGGCCGGATCGGTCACTCGAAGATGCCCCGCACGTATGCCGCCTGTCCGAGGTGCTGGGCGCAGTCGTCGATGACACTGACCAGCCGGACACCGGCCGTCACCGGCGGATCCCAGTTCTCGTCGATGACCCGCTCCAGTTCGTCGGCATCGAGTTTGGCCACGTAGGCCAGTGTGAGCTCGTGCACCGCACGGTAATAGCCGACCAGGTTCTGCGAGCTGGCCTGGACTTTCGCGACGTCCTCCGATGAGTGCCCGTAGCCGGTGTCATCGCGCGGGAGGTCGAGACCGAATTTGTCGACCCACCCGCCGGCGGTCCAGGCCTGTTCGACGCCGGCGACGTCGGCCACCTGCGCATCCTGCACGCGGGCGCTGTGCCAGAGCAGCCAGGCCACGGTGTTGGCATCCGGTGTCGGCCGATAGGTCAGCACCCCGTCATCGAGCCCGTCGGTGATCTCGTCGACATGCTCGATGAGCCGGGTGAACGCGTCGCGCAGCAGGTCCTGGATAGCGTCTCGAGGTTCAGCCATGACTTCGACGCTACGCCGCTCAGGCGTAGGAATTCGGTCCGAGCGACCCGTGCGAATCGCCATGACCGGCAGGGCCGCCGCCGTGGAACACCGCCTCGACATTGTTGCCGTCGGGATCACGGACGAACGCGCCGTAGTACTTCTCGTGGTACTCCGGCCACAATCGTGGTTCGTGAAGCGGCTCGGCGCCCAACGCCAGCGCCATGCGGAAGAACGCCTGCACGTCCTCCGGGGACGGCGCGGAGAACGCGATGTGCGTCTCCCGGTTGGGTCCGGCCGCCTCCCCCGCGCTGGCGTCGGCGATCCAGAACGTGGGGTGCCCTTCGGTGCCGTAGCCGACGGCAACACCGAAATCCATCTGCCGGCTGTACCCGAGTACACCCAGCACCTTGTCGTAGAACTCCTGCGATGTCGCCCAGTCGCTGCAGTTGATTCCGAAGTGATCGATCACGTCGCCATCGTATGTTCGTGGGGTGACACATGATCTGGTTATTCGTAACGGCACCATCGTCGACGGGCTCGGCGGGGAACCGTTCGTCGGCGATGTCGCGATATCCGATGGGGTGATCACCGCCGTCGGCACGGTGGCCGACGGCGCCGAACGCGATATCGACGCCTCCGGGCTGCTGGTGACGCCGGGCTTTGTGGATCTGCACACCCATTACGACGGGCAGGCCATCTGGTCGGACCGGCTCACACCATCCTCGGCGCACGGTGTCACCACCGCGGTGATGGGCAACTGTGGTGTCGGCTTCGCACCGTGTCGCGCCAAGGATCACGACGTGCTGGTCGACGTGATGGCCGGGGTCGAGGACATCCCGGGGGTGGTGATGACCGACGGTCTGCCGTGGACGTGGCAGACGTTCCCGGAGTACCTCGATGCGTTGTCGTCGAGACAGCGCGATATCGACGTGGCGGTCTACCTGCCGCATTCGCCGCTGCGGGTGTACGTGATGGGTCAGCGCGGCGCCGATCGCGAACCGGCCACGCCTGCCGACCTCGAGCAGATGCGAGACCTGGCCGCCGAGGCGATGCGGGCCGGCGCGCTGGGGTTCGCATCGTCGCGGTTCGCGTTCCACAAAACCGAAAGCGGCTCGCCCATACCGAGTTACGACGCCGGCCGCGACGAACTCGAAGCCATCTTCGCCGGCGTGGCCGACGGCGGCGGCGGGCTGATCCAGTTCGTCCCCGACATCCCCGCCGGCGGTTTCGAAGGGGTGCTGGCCCAGGTGTTCGAGGTCGCCGCCGAAGCCGGTCTGCCGGTGACGTTCTCGCTGCTGACCGGGAACGTGGGGGATCCCCTGTGGCCCGAGGCCATGGCCTTGATCGAGAAGTCCAACGCGGCCGGCGGCCAAGTGTGCGCGCAGATGTTCCCCCGGCCCATCGGGCTGGTCGTCGGTCTGGAACTGACCGCGAATCCCTTTGTGCTGTACCCGAGTTACCGCGAGATCGCCGACCTGCCGCTGGCCGAACGGGTGGCGCAGATGCGTCGCCCCGACGTGCGGGCCCGCATCCTGGCCGACTCCCCCACCCCAGGTCACCCACTGCTGTATTTCGCCCAGGCGTGGGACTGGATGTTTCCGCTGGACGACGACCCGGACTACGAGCCGGACGCCTCGACGAGTGTCGGCGCGCAGGCCCGCGCCCGCGGAGTCAGCCCGATGGAAGAGGCTTACGACCGGCTGCTCGAGGACGGCGGACACGCCATGTTGATGGTGGCCATGGGCAATTTCGAGAACAACTCGCTCGACACGGTGGGCCGGCTGATGCGCCGCGACGATGTGGTGCTCGGCCTCGGTGACGGCGGCGCGCACTACGGCATGATCTGCGATGCCGGGTTCCCGACGTTTCTGCTGACACACTGGGCCCGGGACCGTGACCGGGGCCGGCTCAGTGTCGCCGAGGCCGTCCGCGAGCTGACTTCGGTGCCCGCACGGGTGGCGGGTCTGGCCGACCGCGGCCGAATCATGGTGGGCTACAAGGCCGATCTGAACGTCATCGACCACGGCGCGATGCGGGTCCACAAACCCGTGATCACCCGCGACCTGCCCGCAGGCGGTCGTCGCCTCGATCAAACCGCCGACGGCTACGTCGCCACCATCGTCTCCGGTGAGGTGATCGCCGAGAACGGTGTGCCCACCACGGCGCGGCCCGGGCGGCTGGTGCGCGGTCGGCGACCCGAGCCGGCACCGTGACCTGGCGGTCAGCGCGCTGAGTCGCGCTTGAGCGCCGGGTGTTGACCGGCAAGCACCTTGAGCAGCACCTTGCGCGGCAGCAGCGCCATGACGTGCTTGGCGATCTGGTTCGCCCGCCCGGCGATGACGCTGCCACGGTCACCGTCGAGAGCGTCGATGCCGATCCTGGCGACCTCGCGCGCCGGCAACCACATGAACTTCGGGAAGGCGTCGGCGAAGGTGCGTTCGTCCATGCCTGCCGCCTCGAGGAACCCGGTGCGCACCGGGCCTGGATGCAGAACCGCAACGGTGACGCCGGTGCCGTCGAGTTCGGCGCGGAGCCCTTCGCTGAACGTCGCGACGAAGGCCTTGGTGGCGGCATAACCCGCTTGCCCCGGAAACGGTTGGAAGGCCGCCGTGGAGCCGACGTTGAGGATGGCACCGCGCCCGCGCGGCACCATCTGCTGCACGGCACGGGTGGTGAGGTCGATGACGGCCTCGACGTTGACGCGGACCTGAGCGATCTCGTCGTCCACCGGGGCGGTGGCCACCGCACCGATGACGCCGATGCCGGCGTTGTTGACCAGGATGTCGACGGTCAGGCCACGCGCGTCGAGCTCGTCGAAGAGTGCGGCGCGCGCATGGGGGTCGGCAACATCGCAGGCGATCACCTCGACCCTGACAGACCCGGCGAGTTCGGCCGCCAGTTCACGCAGCCTGTCCTCGCGGCGGGCCACCAGGGTGACGCCGTGGCCGCGGGCGGCCAGCTCGCGGGCCAGGTCGGCCCCGATGCCGGATGAAGCGCCGGTGATGACGGCCGTGCTGGTGGGGCTGGGCGGTGGAAGTGCCATAAGCCCGACAACCCATGGGCCGGGCGGCGCTATTCCAATAGGCTCGCCGAATGAGTGTCAAGGTGGATCTCGATCAGCTGGCCGATGCACTCGCCGATTACACGTTCGCCTACCTGATCACCGTCAGCGACGACCATCATGCGCACACCGTCGCGGTGGATCCGGCGCTGTCCGACGGTGTGTTCGACGTCGGGTCGGTGGGCAACAGCACGCGGCGCAATCTCTCACCCCGTGACGGCGTCACCCTGCTGTGGCCGCCGCGCGAGCCCGACGGTTACACGCTGATCGTCGATGGTCGCGGCGAGTTCGTCGGCGATGCCCTGCGTGTCGTGCCCAGCCGTGCCGTACTGCACCGCAAGGCGGCGGCCGGGTCCGTGACAAACCCCGGATGCAAAGACGACTGCCAGCCGCTGGAGAGCTGAGGTCCCGCTGGACGTTCCTGAGCATCAGGACAACGAAAAGGCCCGGCCCCGCGAACGGGACCGGGCCTCTCTTCGAACGGGACTCAGAAGTCCATACCGCCCATGCCACCGGTCGGGTCGCCCGCAGGTGCGGCGGCCTTCTCCGGCTTGTCGGCGACGACGGCCTCGGTGGTGAGGAACAGCGCCGCGATGGACGCCGCGTTCTGCAGCGCCGAGCGGGTGACCTTCACCGGGTCGGCGACGCCGGCCTTGAGCAGGTCTTCGTACTCGCCGGACGCAGCGTTCAGGCCGTGGCCCGCGGGAAGGTTCGAGACCTTCTCGGCGACAACACCGGGCTCGAGGCCGGCGTTGAAGGCGATCTGCTTCAGCGGAGCCGACAGCGCGACACGCACGATGTTGGCGCCGGTGGCCTCGTCACCGGTGAGCTTCAGCTCATCCAGCGACGGAGCCGACTGCAGCAGGGCCACGCCGCCACCGGCGACGATGCCCTCTTCGACGGCAGCCTTGGCGTTACGCACGGCGTCCTCGATGCGGTGCTTGCGCTCCTTGAGCTCCACCTCGGTGGCAGCGCCGGCCTTGATCACCGCAACACCGCCGGCCAGCTTGGCCAGGCGCTCCTGCAGCTTCTCGCGGTCGTAGTCGGAGTCGCTGTTCTCGATCTCGGCACGGATCTGGGCCACACGACCGGCGATGGCGTCGGAGTCGCCCGAGCCCTCGACGATGGTGGTCTCGTCCTTGGTGACGACGATCTTGCGGGCCTGGCCCAGCAGCGAGATGTCGGCGGTCTCCAGGGACAGACCGACCTCTTCGCTGACGACCTGGCCACCGGTGAGGATGGCGATGTCCTGCAGCATGGCCTTGCGGCGGTCACCGAAGCCCGGAGCCTTGACGG
Source organism: Mycobacterium sp. Soil_C_30 (assembly GCF_057656995.1). Classification (NCBI taxonomy): domain Bacteria; kingdom Bacillati; phylum Actinomycetota; class Actinomycetes; order Mycobacteriales; family Mycobacteriaceae; genus Mycobacterium; species Mycobacterium sp. Soil_C_30. The sequence continues at coordinate 279,690 of NZ_JBDGJH010000005.1, forward strand.
CCACGGACTTGAAGGTGCCACGGATCTTGTTGACCACCAGGGTGGACAGGGCTTCGCCCTCGACGTCCTCGGCGATGATCAGCAGCGGCTTGCCGGCCTGGATGACCTTCTCCAGCAGGGGCAGCAGGTCCTTGACGGTCGACACCTTGGAGCTGACCAGGAGGATGTAAGGATCCTCGAGGACGGCTTCCTGACGCTCGGCGTCGGTGACGAAGTAGCCCGAGATGTAGCCCTTGTCGAAGCGCATACCCTCGGTGAGCTCCAGCTGCAGGCCGAAGGTATTGGACTCCTCGACGGTGATGACACCCTCGTTGCCCACCTTGTCCATGGCCTCGGCGATCAGGTCGCCGATGGTCTGGTCGCCCGCGGAGATGCCGGCGGTGGCGGCGATCTGGTCCTTGGTCTCGACCTCCTTGGCCGACTTCAGGAGACCCTCGGTGACCTTTTCCACGGCCTTCTCGATGCCGCGCTTCAGGCCGAGCGGGTTGGCGCCGGCGGCCACGTTGCGCAGGCCCTCACGAACCAGCGCCTGTGCCAGCACGGTGGCGGTGGTGGTGCCGTCACCCGCGACGTCGTCGGTCTTCTTGGCGACCTCTTTGACCAGCTCAGCGCCGATCTTCTCGTACGGGTCCTCGAGCTCGATCTCCTTGGCGATGGACACACCATCGTTGGTGATCGTGGGGGCGCCCCACTTCTTCTCCAGGACGACGTTGCGACCCTTGGGGCCCAGCGTCACCTTTACCGCGTCGGCGAGGCTGTTCAGGCCCCGCTCGAGGCCGCGACGGGCCTCTTCGTCATACGCAATTGTCTTAGCCATTGCGAAGTGATTCCTCCGGATTGGAATGGCACGTCTGTCGGCCGGAATCAGTGCCCGCGACGGACGGCTGTGGGCTGTGCGGCCCCTGCCTCACCGTCCCGACCTGGCACTCACATGGCGCGAGTGCCAACGTCATTCTTAGCACTCGCCCATGCCGAGTGCAAGGAAACGATCAGGTGCGCAATCCGTCGGCGATCACGTCGGCCACCCGCTCGGAGACGTCATTTCCGTACAGCTGCGCCGACTTGCAGACCAGCAGTAGCGCTTTGACTTCCATGACGCCCACATCGGTGCGGACCGAGCCCGCCCGCTGAGCGGTCGTCAACAATTTTTCGAGCGTGCCGAGGAATTGCGCTTCCGCCCCCGGGGCGGCCGTCTCGAGGTCTATTCCGTAGCCGGCCAGTGCATCCACCAGTCCGTAGTCGGTGGCACCGGTGCGCACCATCGCGCGCAGGAACACGAACAGGGCCTGGCCGGGACCTTCGGATTCGAGCAGCGCGAGGGCGTGTTCGCCGATGCGCCGGATCCGGTCTTCGAAGACGGCGCCGAACAGGGCCTCTTTTGTCGGGAAGTGCCGGTAGACCGTGCCCGCTCCGACGCCGGCGCGACGGGCGATCTCGTCGATCGGGACGGCAAGGCCCTCAGCGGCGAAGGTGTCATAGGCGACCTCGAGAACCTTCGCCCGGTTGCGGGCAGCGTCGGCGCGCAGCGGGCGGGCAGTTTCGCTCATAGCGCACCTCCTCTAAACGGGGCGATCGTTCCGTATAGTCGATCCAAGCGGGGCGCACGCCCCGGTTGATCCAGGATACTCACGCGAGGAGCACCCGAGATGACCGTATGGACCACCACCGACATCCCCGACCAGACCGGCCGCACGGCCGTGATCACCGGCGCAAACACCGGGCTGGGTTTCGAGACCGCGAAGGCCCTGGCCGCCAGGGGCGCGAACGTCGTACTCGCCGTCCGCAACACCGACAAGGGCAAGGAAGCCGCCGCGCGGATGGGTGGCAACGTGCAGGTCCAGGAACTCGACCTGACGTCATTGGCATCGATTCGCGAGGCCGCCGAGGGACTGCGCGCGCGCTTCGACAAAATCGACCTGCTGATCAACAACGCCGGCGTCATGACCACCCCGAAGGGCACCACCAAGGACGGGTTCGAGCTCCAGTTCGGCACCAACCACCTCGGCCACTTCGCGCTGACCGGCCTGCTGCTGGACTCGCTGCTCGACGTGCCGGGCGCGCGGGTGGTGACGGTCAGCAGCAACGGCCACAAGATGGGCGGCGCCATCCACTTCGATGACCTGCAGTGGGAGCGCAAGTACAACCGGATGGGCGCCTACACCCAATCGAAGCTGGCCAACCTGCTGTTCACCTACGAACTGCAGCGCCGACTGGCTCCCCGCGGGAAGACCATCGCCGTCGCCGCGCACCCGGGAACCTCGACCACGGAACTGGTACGCAACCTGCCTCGACCGGTCGAGCGGGTCTTCATGGGAGTCGCCCCGCTGATCGCGCAGAGCGCCGCGGGCGGCGCACTGCCGTCATTGCGGGCCGCCACCGACCCGGGTGTCCTGGGCGGCCAGTACTACGGACCCGACGGCATCGGACAGTCCAAGGGCAACCCCGTCGTCGTCGCCTCCAGCGCCCAGTCCTACGACGTCGCCCTGCAGCGCCGACTGTGGACCATCTCCGAGGAACTCACCGGGGTGACGTTCCCCGTCTGAACCGCGTCGCCCGGCCCTCCCTCCCCGGCTCCTCCGTCGCCGCCTCCTCGACCGGGCTGACCCCCCGAGCCCGGCCCTCCCTCCCCGGCTCCTCCGTCGCCGCCTCGTCGACCGGGCTGACCCCCCGAGCCCGGCCCTCCCTCCCCGGCTCCTCCGTCGCCGCCTCGTCGACCGGGCTATCGTGAGGCGGGTGTCTCTGGTTGTGCCGCCATACCCGCCCGCGCGTTTCCACGGCGACCCCGAAGTCAGCGCTTGGCTCAAGCGCGGTGACGAGCCGCCGGACTACGACGCCTTCGGGCTGGTCCAGTACCACTATCTGGCCAACCAACAGGACACCGGCGGCGACTACGGCCTGTACCGGGTGGAGATCGCGGCCGAAGGCGGCGGGCCGGGCCCGCATTTCCACCGGGCCATGTCGGAAGCCTTCTTCGTGCTGTCGGGGACCATCGAGCTCTACGACGGCACCGAGTGGAAGACGGGCGGGCCGAAGGACTTCCTGTACGTGCCGCCGGGAGGCATCCACGGCTTCCGCAATGTGGCCGACGAACCGGCGTCGATCCTGATGCTGTTCGCCCCCGGGGCGCCCCGCGAGCACTACTTCGAAGGGTTGGCGCAGCTCGGTGAGCTGAGCGACGACGAGCGCCGGGAGTGGTTCATCAAGAACGACAACTTCTTCGTGTGAGGTTTATCGACACGAGACACGCCGGGCGAAGTCGCGCGCACGGAACCTATTGCCCTAGGGTGGATTTCCGTCGAGAGGAGTCCCAGGGTGCGGGCTGAAGCAGCGCCCAGCACCCAGTCACTGCGGAGCTGGCAGCGAAAGGCGCTGGTCAAGTATCTGACCACCAAACCGCGCGATTTTCTGGCGGTCGCCACCCCCGGTGCGGGCAAAACCACGTTCGCACTGCGACTGGCCGCCGAGATGCTCAACGAGCGGGTGGTCGACAAGGTCACCATCGTCGTCCCCACCGAGCACCTGAAGATCCAGTGGGCACGCTCGGCCGCCAACCAGGGCATTGCGCTGGACCCGAAGTTCTCCAACTCGAACTCGCAGACGTCCTCGGAGTACCACGGCGTCGTCGTCACCTACGCGCAGGTGGCCAGCCACCCGACCCGGCACCGGGTGCGCACCGAGAACTACAAGACCCTGGTGATCTTCGACGAGATCCACCACGGCGGCGACGCCAAGAGCTGGGGCGACGCCATTCGCGAAGCATTTGACGACGCAACGCGACGCCTCGCGCTGACCGGTACGCCGTTCCGAAGCGACGACAGCCCCATCCCGTTCGTCAACTACGAACCCGACGGCAACGGCCTGATGCGCAGCGTGGCCGACCACACCTACGGCTATTCCGACGCGCTCGCCGACGGTGTGGTGCGTCCGGTGGTGTTCATGGCCTACTCCGGCGAAGCCCGCTGGCGCGACAGTGCGGGTGAAGAACATGCCGCGCGGCTGGGTGAACCGCTGAACGCCGAGCAGACCGCCCGCGCATGGCGCACGGCCCTGGACCCGGCCGGTCAGTGGATGCCCGCGGTGATCGCCGCGGCCGATATCCGGCTGCAGCAGAAGCGCCAGCACGTGCCGGACGCCGGCGGCATGATCATCGCCTCCGACCAGACCACCGCGCGCGCCTACGCCAAACTGCTCGAGACCATCACCGGTGAGGTACCCACGGTGGTGCTCTCCGACGACAAGGGCGCCTCGGACCGCATCACCGAGTTCTCCAAGGGCACCAGCCGCTGGATGGTGGCGGTGCGCATGGTGTCCGAAGGCGTGGACGTGCCCCGGCTCTCGGTCGGGGTGTACGCCACCAGTGCCTCGACGCCGCTGTTCTTCGCCCAGGCCATCGGCCGCTTCGTGCGGTCACGCCGAGCCGGTGAGACCGCGAGCGTCTTCCTGCCGTCGGTGCCCAATCTGCTGCTGTTGGCCAGTGAGCTCGAGGAACAGCGCAACCACATCCTGGGTAAGCCGCACCGCGAGTCGCAGGGGGATGAGGACCCGCTGGACGCAGAGCTGGCCAAGCAGAAGAAAGACGAGGCCGGCGAGGAGGAGAAGGCGTTCACCTCACTGGGCGCCGACGCCGAGCTGGACCAGGTGATCTTCGAGGGATCCTCGTTCGGCACCGCCACCCCCGCCGGCAGCGACGAGGAAGCCGACTACCTGGGCATCCCCGGCCTGCTCGACGTCAGCCAGATGCGTGACCTGCTGAGCAAGCGGCAGGTGGCCCAGCTCGAAAAGCGCACGGCCTCAGGCGAACCCGCGGTCCCCCGGGCCACCCACGGCCAGCTGCGGGATCTGCGCAAGGAGCTCAACGCCCTGGTGTCGGCGGCCCATCACCGCCTCGGCAAGCCGCACGGCTGGATCCACAACGAACTGCGCCGGATCTGTGGCGGCCCACCCGTCGCGGCGGCCACCACCGATCAGCTCAAAGAGCGCATCGAGGCCGTGCGTCAACTCGGCTTCGGCCAGTGATTCCCGGGGTGTCACCGCCACTCCAGCGCCGGTGAAACTCCCAGGTCCTCAAAGACCCAGCAGCGCAGGCAGGTCCGCCACCGAGTCGATGACGTGGTTGGGCTGCATGGCGAATTCGTCTGCGGCCCAACGGTCCAACGTGTCCTGACGGAACTTTCCGGTGCGCACCAGCACGCCCGTCATCCCGACCACCTGGGCGGCCAGCACGTCGTTGTTGAGGTCGTCACCCACCATGAACATCTCGTCCGGTTCCACACCGAGGCGCGCGGCCGACGCCAGGAAACCCTCGGGGGCGGGCTTGCCGACGGCGGTGGCCTTGCGCCCGGAGCACTCCTCCATCCCGGCCAGGTACATGCCGGTGTCGATGCGCAGCCCCTCGGTGGTGGTCCACGACATGCTGCGATGCATGGCGACGACGGGTACCCCCTGGGCCATCCAGTCGTAGACCCAGGACAGCGTCACGTGGTCGTACTCGGGGCCGGCCCCGCCGAGCAGCACCACATCCGGTTTGTCGGGCATCGGTCCGCCCCGGGTGTCGACCGAGGACACCAGATCGATGCCCGGCATGTCGTCGGCGATGGCACCGCTGTTGACCAGGAAGCAATGCGCGCCCGGGTAACGGTCACGGACGAAATCGGCGGTCAGCACCGCGGCGGTGATGACCTCGTCGGGTGTGACGTCCATGCCGGCGTCGGTGAGCAGTTCGGCGATCTGCACCCGGGTGCGGGTGGTGGTGTTGGTCAGGTAAGAGCGCGCAATCTGGTTGTCCGCCAACGTCCGCAGGGTATCTGCGGCGCCGTCGATCGGCTTCCACGACGTCACCAGGACACCGTCGATGTCGAAGAGCACTCCACCGGTAGCCATGGTGCGACAGTAAACGCAGGAGGTCGGTGCGCAACTTGTGGGCTCAAATCGACGGCTGCGCCCACCCGGACTGCGCCACCCAGGGCGACGCCTGCCCGGCGATGACCCACGCCTGATCGGCCGGCACGTCGATCACCACATACCGTTTGGTGCCCGCGGCCGTTGCCGCGATGAGCGTGGCCACACCAGAGCGGCGCTGAAACGGCGATTGCCGCACCGTCCACCCGATGATCCCCTCGGTGGCGATACAGTCGCGGCGGCGTTCGGCGCTGCCGCTGCGCGCGACCAGCCACCTGCTGTCGACCCGGTGCCCGAGTGCGCGTACCCGGTCGGCGGCCAGCAGCGCGCACACCACCGTCGCCACCGCCAGCACCACCCACGTCCAGGCCGGAACACCGCGCACCACGGCAAGGACCGTCAGGACCACCGCCGCCACCGCCGGCACCATCAGCCCACGGGTCCAGCGACGCCGGGCCGCCGCCGGCCCGTGGCTGCGCAACTCACCGGACACCGGAGCCGGGTCGCCGATGAGGGTGCTCAGTACACCGTGCGCGGTGGCCGACGGGCACGGCGGCAGCAGCAGTGAGGCCTCCCCCGCACCGTTGACCCCGGTCATGACGGCGTCCAGGCGCGCGCCACCGAAGATCCGCACCAGTAGCGGCTCCCTGATGGTGCCGCCGCGCAGTCTGCGCATGTCGAAGGTCTGCTCACGCACCCGCAGCAGACCGTGTTGCAGATGCAGCGTGGCCCCGGCGAAACGTTGCCGCAGCACCAGGTTCCCGTAGCTCAGCAGCGACCTGGCCACCGACAGCACCACCGATGCCGCGACCACGACGACGACCAGCGTCGCGACGGCCGCGGCGACGCCGAAACGCTGTGCGGCATTCAGGCCGGACTCCACCACGTCGGAGCGTTGCAACGCCGCACCCAGCCCGGCCTGGTACACCAGACCGACGGCCGCGCCGATCATCACCAGCCCCGACATGCTCAACGGGCTGTACCGCAGCCAGGACGGCTCCCAGCGCGCCAGCACCGTGTCGTCGGCACCCTGGTCGTCCGCACCCGCCAACAGCACGGCCCGTAGCCGGGCAACTTCACCAGCGGGCACCGCATCGAGCTCAAAAGCCTTGTCGCCGTGAGCTTCCTGACCGGTACTGATCCGAAGCACGGTCAAACCCAACAGCCGGTGCAACAGGCGGGCATCGGTCTGCACCGACCTGATCCGGTTGCGGGGAACGGTCAGCACATTGCGCTGCACGACGCCGACCCGCAACTGCACCTCATCGGCGTCGATGCGATAACTGGTGGTGAACCACCGCGCCACGCCGAAACAGATGATGCCGGCCAGCCCGAGCAACGACCACAGCGGATTGTTGGTGGCCGACCCCACCACGATCGATCCGATCAACAACGGCAACTGCCGCAGCACCTCGTGGACGGGATGCACCAGCAGCATCCGCGGGCTCAGCCGACTCCAGACCGGTTCAGGTTGCATCGCGCTCACCGATCGCGGCGATGTCGGTCAGCCGTGCCACTATCCCGTCGGCGACCGCCGAATCCAGCGCGACGATCTGCACCGCACCCGCCGACGACGCCGTCGTCACCGTCACGTTGGCCAACCCGAACAGGCGGTCCAGCGGTCCCCGGTGGGTGTCGACGGTCTGCACCCGCGAGATCGGCGCGATGCGTCGCTCCTGCACCAGCCACCCGGTGCGGGTGAACACCGCCTTGTCGCTGATCTCCCACCGGTGCACCCGATACCGCCAGACCGGCACCACGAAGACCGAGACCACCGCGCACACCACCACCGCAACAGCCACCGCCACCTGCAACAACGCCGCCCGCTGATCGAGGAAGAACCAGACCGCGAGCCCGATCAGCACCACCAGCCACGGGATCGCCGCACTGAGCGCCCACACCAGGGGCGCTTTGGTGCTCGGCGGGTACAGCGGATCACGCACACCGTCCATGGTGTCGAGCATGCCTGGTACGTAATGTCTCGTGGTGTGAGCGTGACATCGAGCAAGTGGACTGAAGACAACGTCCCCGACCAGAGCGGTCGCCTCGCGATCGTCACCGGCGCCAACACCGGGCTGGGTTTCGAGACCGCCAAGGTGCTGGCCGCCCGCGGCGCCCGGGTGGTGATCGCCGTCCGCGACACCGACAAGGGCAATGCCGCCGCCGCGCAGATCCTCGGCAGCGTGCCGCGGGCCGACCTGGCCGTGCAACCGCTGGATCTCGGTTCGCTGCAGTCGGTTCGGACCGCCGCCGCGGAGCTGAAAGCCACCTACCCGCGGATCGATCTGCTGATCAACAACGCCGGGGTGATGTACCCGCCGAAGCAGACCACCAAGGACGGCTTCGAGTTGCAGTTCGGCACCAACCACCTCGGGCACTTCGCGCTGACCGGCCTGCTGCTGGAGCATCTGCTGCCGGTGCCGGGCTCGCGGGTGGTGGTGGTCGGCAGCATCGCGCACAACATCCGCGCCGGCATCCACTTCGACGACCTGCAGTGGGAGCGCAGCTACAACCGGGTGGCCGCCTACGGGCAGTCGAAGCTGGCCAACGTGATGTTCGCCTACGAACTGCAGCGCCGGCTGGCCACCGCACAGGCCAACACCATCGCGGTGGCCGCGCACCCGGGGGTCTCCAACACCGAACTGATGCGCCACATCCCGGGTTCCACCCTGCCCGGTTTCAACAAGCTCGCCGGCCTGGTGACCAACAGCCCGTACATGGGCGCACTGGCCACCCTGCGCGCGGCCACCGACCCCGCGGTCACCGGTGGTCAGTACTACGGCCCCGACGGCTTCCGGGAACTGTGGGGACATCCCGTCCTCGTCGACTCCAACAAGCAGTCCCATGACGTCGCCGTGCAGGAGCGGCTGTGGTCGGTGTCGGAGGAGCTCACCGGCGTGCGGTTCCCGGTCTGAGATGCGCAGCGTCGAGGAACACCAGCGGGTGGTCGCCGCTCTGCTCACCCCGCGGGCCGGGATCCGGCTGCCGCTGACCGAGGCGGAGGGGTTGGTGCTCACCGCTGATGTGGTGGCGCCGCTGTCGCTGCCCCTGTTCGACAACTCCGCGATGGACGGCTACGCGGTGTACGCGCCCGATGTCGCGGAGGCGTCGGTGCAGGCTCCGGTCCGCCTGCCCGTGGCCGAGGACATCCCGGCCGGACGCACCGATCCGCTGACCCTGCAGCCGGGCACCGCACACCGGATCATGACGGGTGCGCCGTTACCCGAGGGGGCGACGGCGGTGGTCCCGGTGGAGCGCACCGACGGCGGCACCGAGCAGGTGGAAATCCGCGCGACGGCGCCGCAGGGCCAGCACGTCCGGACCGCGGGCGAGGACGTCACCGCGGGGACGACGGTGTTGCGCGCCGGGCAGGTGGTCACTCCGGCCGCGCTGGGGCTGGCGGCCGCGCTCGGTATCGCCGAACTCGAGGTGGCGCCGCGGCAGCGGGTGCTGGTGATGTCGACGGGCACCGAGCTGGTGGCGCCGGGAGTCACGCTTGCGCCCGGTCAGATCTACGAGTCCAACGCACCCATGCTGGCGGCGGCGGTCCGCGAGGCCGGCGCCGAAGCCACTAACGCACCGATGTCCAGCGATGACGTCGACGAGTTCCGGGCGGCGCTGGCCGGCCATCTCGCCGACGTGGACCTGATCATCACCACCGGCGGTGTCAGTGCCGGCGCGTATGAAGTGGTCAAGGACGCATTGGGCGACGGCCAGGACGACAGTGCGGTGGAGTTCGTGAAGGTGGCGATGCAGCCGGGCATGCCGCAGGGCGCAGGGCGCGTCGGTGGCGTCCCGATCGTGACGCTGCCCGGCAACCCGGTCAGCGCGCTGGTCTCGTTCGAGGTGTTCGTCCGCCCGGCATTGCGCGCAGCGATGGGCCTGCCCGACGCCGACCGCCCGCACCGCACCGCCGAGCTGGCCGAGACTTTGACCTCGCCGGCCGGCAAACGGCAGTTCCGGCGCGGGGTGTACGACGCGGCGGCGGGCACGGTCACCAGCTACGGCCCGCCCGCGTCACACCATCTTCGCTGGCTGGCCTCGGCCAACTGCCTGCTGGAAATCCCGGAGGAGGTCACCGAGCTCGCAGCGGGGTCACCCGTGCGAGTCTGGGACCTTACTTAGTCTCTGCAGGTAGGCCCCACCTCCCCGGCTCCTCCGTCGCCGCATCGGCGACCTACTTAGTATGGGCTTGTGGCCAGACGCCCTCGCTCGTCCGAAGCTTCCCATCTAGTCGACCTGGTGCGCTCCACCGTTCCGCCCATGCACCGGGCCGGCGTGCCGTTCGTCGGCGCCAGCCTTGCTGTCGCCGCCCTGGGCTACCGGTCGCGCTGGTTGCGCACCGCGGGCCTGGTTGCCGCTGCCGCACACGCCGGCTTCTTCCGGCATCCGAAGCGGGTGCCCCCCACCCGGCCCGGGGTGGTGGTGGCCCCGGCCGACGGCCAGGTGTGCCTGATCGAGCACGCCGTGCCACCGCCGGAACTCGGTCTGCCGGATGTGCCGCTGCCGCGTGTCAGCATCTTCCTGTCGGTGCTCGACGCCCATGTCCAGCGGGCGCCGATCGGCGGTGAAGTGATTGCCGTCGAGTACAAGCCCGGCCTGTTCGGCACTGCGGACCTGCCGTCGGCCAGCGCCGACAACGAGCGCAACTCGATCGTCATCCGCACCCCCGACGGCGTCGACATCATCACCACCCAGATCGCCGGTCTGGTGGCCCGGCGCATCGTGTGCGATGTCAAGGCCGGTGACAAGCTGTCCATCGGCGACACCTACGGCCTGATCCGTTTCGGTTCCCGCCTGGACACCTACCTGCCCGAGGGGTCGCACCTGTTGGTCAGCCTCGGGCAACGGGCGATCGCCGGAGAAACCGTCCTGGCCGAGCTGCCGTAATGCCGAACCGGAACAAGCAGCGCCCCAGGGCGATGCGAATACTGCCCAGCGCCACCACGGTGCTGGCCATCTGCGCGGGGCTGACGTCCATCAAGTTCGCCCTGGACGGGCGCCCGCACATCGCGCTGGCTCTCATCGGCGCGGCGGCGGTGCTCGACGGAATCGACGGCGGGATCGCCCGCGCACTGGACGCCCAGTCGCGGATGGGCGCCGAGATCGACTCGCTGGCCGACGCGGTGAACTTCGGGGTGGCGCCCGCGCTGGTGGTGTACGTGACCTTGCTGCCGACGTCGCCGGTCGGCTGGATCTTCGCGCTGCTGTACTGCGTGTGCATCGTGCTGCGATTGGCGAGGTTCAACGCGCTGCTCGACGACGACACCAAACCCGCCTACACCCGGCAGTACTTCACCGGTATGCCCGCGCCGTGCGGGGCCGTCGGCGTCATCGGTCCGCTGGCCGCGCTGCTGCAGTTCGGCGAAGGTTGGTGGACGTCGCAATGGTTCGTCTGCCTGTGGTTCGCCGCCAACGCCACGCTGCTGATCAGCCGGGTACCTACGCTGGCACTGAAGTCGGTGTCCATGCCGCCCAATGCCGCGCCCATCCTGCTGATCGCCATCGCTGCGGCCGCGGCCGCCCTACTGCTGTTCCCGTACGTGCTGGTGCTGCTGATCATCGTCGGTTACCTGTGTGTCATCCCGTTCACCGTCCGCAGCCAGCGTTGGGTGGCGGCCCGGCCCGAGGCCTGGGACGCCAAACCCAAGGAACGCCGCGCGCAACGTCGTGAGATCCGCCGCGGTAAACAACCCAACCGCCGCTCGATGACGCGACTCGGGCTGCGCAGGCCTGGCGGCTGAGGTGGCGCCCCACGTCACCCTCACCGCCCGGCTGAACACCTCGGCGCTGGATTCGCGCCGCGGCGTCATCCGGCTGCATCCGGAGGCGATCGCCGCGCTGGGCATCCGCGAATGGGACGCGGTGTCGCTGACCGGCGCTCGCACCACCGCCGCCGTGGTCGGGGTGGCCGGCCCCGGCACGCCCGTCGGGACCGCGCTGCTCGATGACGTCACCCTGTCCAACGCCGGGCTGCGCGAAGACGCCTCGGTGGTGATCTCCCCCGTCACCGTGTACGGCGCGCGGTCGGTGACCGTCACCGGCTCCAAACTGGCCAGCGGCTCGGTGTCGCCCGCCACCCTGCGCCAAGCGCTGCTGGGCAAGGTGATGACGGTCGGAGACACGGTGTCGCTGCTGCCCCGCGACCTCGGGCCCGGCACCTCCACCTCGGAAGCCAGCGCCGCCCTGGCCCGGACCGTGGGCATCACGTGGACCTCGGAGCTGCTGACGGTCAGTGCGGTGGACCCCGCCGGACCGGTGAGTGTGCAACCCAATTCCATGGTCAGCTGGGGCGATGAGTCGCGGTCTGCCGCTGTTGTGCCGCGGGTCGACGCGGAGCCTGCGCATCCGACGGTGAGCTTCGACGACCTCAAAGGGGCCCACGCGCAGGCCGGCAAGCTGACCGAATGGTTGAAGCTGGCCCTCGACGAGCCCGAGTTGCTCGAAACCCTGGGCGCCACCGCCAATCTCGGGGTGCTGGTGTCCGGCCCCGCCGGGGTGGGCAAAGCCACTCTGGTCCGTACGGTGTGCGCGGAACGCACACTCGTCGAGCTCGACGGGCCCGAGATCGGCGCGCTGGCCGCCGAATCCCGGTTGGCTGCGGTGGCAGCCGCGACGTCCCGGGTCCGCGACGGCGGCGGTGTGCTGCTGATCAGCGATGTCGATGCGCTGCTGCCGGCATCGGCCGACCGGCCACCCGAGCCGGTGGCCAGCCTGATCCTCGCCGAGCTGCGCACTGCCATCGCCACGCCCGGGGTGGCGTTCGTGGCCACGTCCGCGATGCCCGACGGCCTGGATCCGCGGGTGCGCGCCCCCGACGTGTGCGACCGCGAGCTGGGCCTGTCGCTGCCGGATGCCGATATCCGCCGCCAACTGCTGGAAGTGCTGCTGCGGGCGGTACCGACGCGAGACCTGGACCTGACCGAGATCGCCGGGCGCACTCCGGGATTCGTGGTGGCCGATCTGGCCGCCCTGGTGCGCGAAGCGGCGCTGCGCGCCGCCGGACGGGCCAGCACCGACGGAGCGCCCCCAGTGCTCACCCAGGACGATCTGGCCGGCGCGTTGACCGTCATCCGCCCGCTGTCCCGCTCGGCCACCGAAGAAGTGTCGGTCGGCTCGGTCACCCTCGCCGACGTCGGCGACATGGTGGCCACCAAACAGGCGCTCACCGAGGCCGTGCTGTGGCCGTTGCAGCATCCGGACACCTTCACCCGGCTCGGGGTGGAACCGCCGCGGGGGGTGCTGCTCTACGGGCCGCCCGGTTGCGGCAAGACGTTCGTGGTGCGGGCCCTTGCCAGCACGGGCCGGCTTTCCGTCCATGCCGTCAAGGGCGCCGAGCTGATGGACAAGTGGGTGGGCTCGTCCGAGAAGGCGGTACGCGAATTGTTCCGCCGCGCAAGGGATTCCGCACCCTCGCTGGTGTTCCTCGACGAGATCGACGCGCTGGCGCCGCGGCGCGGGCAGAGTTTCGACTCCGGTGTCACCGACCGCGTGGTGGCCGCCCTGCTGACCGAGCTCGACGGCATTGACCCGCTGCGCGACGTGGTGGTGCTCGGCGCCACCAACCGGCCCGACCTGATCGATCCCGCGCTGCTGCGACCCGGGCGGCTGGAGAAGCTGGTGTTCGTCGAACCCCCGGACGCCGAGGCGCGCCGTGACATCCTGCGCACCGCGAGCAAGTCGGTGCCGCTGAGTGCCGATGTGGACCTCGATGCGCTGGCCGGCGAGCTCGACGGGTACAGCGCCGCCGATTGTGTGGCGTTGTTGCGGGAGGCCGCGCTGACGGCGATGCGGCGATCGATCGACGCCGCCGATGTCACGTTGGCCGATGTGTTGCAGGCGAGGGCGACGGTGCGGCCGTCGCTGGACCCGGTTCAGGTGGAGTCGCTGCGGGAGTTCGCGGCCGGCCGCTGACCGCCGGACAGCGCGCCGGTGGTCGCCGAACCGTGGGCCGAGTTCCCCCGCGCGTCTCCGGCCGGATGCATCGGGGGCTGGTCATCGGTGGCCGCGCCCACCGGATCGTCGTCCGTCTGTTGCTCAAAAACGTTGCGGCCAACCGACATTCGCACACGCGTGCGATGGCGTGAATTCAACCGCGGGTCAACCCCGTAGAATGGCCGTAAAGAACCCGTAAAGATCAAAGCCCACCAGTGGGCTGACACCCCGACGTAAGTCGACGCGAAAGTGCGCGCACCCGCGTGCCGAGCGCCAGAGAAAACGGAGTGCCATGCTCGCCGTCCTGTTAGCCCATGCCGTGGCCGCCCTGGTGGCACCGCTGTTGGTGAACAGATGGGGACGACGGGCGTTCTATCCCCTGGCCGTGGTACCTGCCGCGTCGCTGATCTGGGTGGCCACCAACTGGCCCTCCAACCAAGCTGATGACCACAGGGTCACCATCAACTGGGTGCCGGAGCTGTCGATGGACATCGACCTGCGCTTCGACACCCTGGCCGCCATCATGAGCGTGCTGGTGCTGGGCATCGGGGCCTTGGTGCTGTTCTACTGCGCCGACTACTTCCACCACCACGACGAGCACACCGAAAACCGGCTGCCCAGCTTCGCCGCCGAACTGGTGGCCTTCTCCGGCGCCATGTTCGGGTTGGTGACCAGCGACAACCTGCTGCTGCTCTACGTGTTCTGGGAGCTGACGTCGGTGCTGTCCTTCCTGCTGGTCGGGCACTACGCCGAACGCGCCACCAGCCGTCGCGCCGCCACCCAGGCACTCATGGTGACCACCGCGGGTGGCCTGGCGATGCTGGTCGGCATCATCATCCTGGGTGAGCTCGGCGGTAGCTACCTGCTCTCCGACCTGGTGGCCAACCCACCCGTCGGGCTGGCCGTCAACGTCGGCATCGTGCTGATCCTCATCGGCGCCCTGTCGAAATCAGCACTCGTCCCGTTCCACTTCTGGCTTCCCGGCGCCATGGCCGCGCCCACCCCGGTGAGCGCCTACCTCCACGCCGCCGCAATGGTGAAGGCCGGCGTCTACCTGGTCGCTCGGATGAGCCCCGGCTTCGCCGACGCCGCGCCCTGGCGGCCGATGGTGATCGGCCTCGGCCTGCTGACCATGGTCCTGGCGGGCTGGCGTGCCATCCGTGAGTACGACCTCAAGCTCATCCTCGCGTTCGGCACGGTCAGCCAGCTCGGCATGATCAGCGTGCTGGTCGGCACCGGTGACGGTGATGTCATGCTGGCCGGCCTGGCCATGCTGTGTGCGCACGCCATGTTCAAGGCCTCGCTGTTCATGGTCACCGGCGTGATCGACCATGCCACCGGCACCCGCGACATACGCCGGCTGGCCTGGCTGGGCGGCCGGCTGCCGGTCCTGATGACCATCGCCGCGGGCGCGGCCGCCAGCATGGCGGCTCTGCCGCCGTTCCTGGGCTTCGTGGCCAAAGAGGCCGACTTCGAGACCCTGATGCACAGCCCGTCGCTGGGCACCTGGGCGCCGTGGGTCACCGCGGGCATCGTCACCGGCTCGGTGTTCACCACCATCTACAGCCTGCGCTTCCTGTGGGGCGCGTTCGCCAAGAAAGGGCTGCGCGAACCCAGCACCCGCGTGGCCAACCTGCACCGCCCACCAGTGACGTTCCTGGTGGCTCCCGCCGTGCTCGCGGCGGCGGGGCTGCTCTTCGGGCTGATGCCGAACATCCTCGAGAAGGCGCTGGATCCCTACGCCGAGTCGCTGCCGGGCGGCGCCAGCTACCACCTGGCGCTGTGGCACGGCTTCAACCTGCCGCTGCTGCTGTCGGCCATCGTCCTGGCGGCGGGCACGGCCTCCTTCATCCTGCGCGGACGGCTGCGCCGGGCGCGGATGGATTTCCTGCCGCTGGGCAACGCCGACCGCGTGTACGACGCCACCATCCGCGGTCTGGACTGGGTGGCGTTCCGCCTCACCGGAGCCACGCAGCGCGGCTCCATTCCGGCCACCCAGTCGGTGATCCTGACGACGCTGGTGTTGGTGCCCATCGTGGTGCTCATCGCCGGCGGGCGCGATCGGCCGGACTTCCAGTTGTGGGAGTCGGTCCTGACCCCGGTGGTGGGCGTGCTGATGCTGGCGGGCGCGCTCGGGGCCGTGGTGATGCGCAACCGCCTGGCCGCGGTGCTGCTGGTGGGCCTGACCGGATACGGCTGCGGCGTCATCTTCGCCTTCCACGGCGCCCCTGATCTGGCCCTGACCCAGTTCCTGGTGGAGACGCTGACGCTGGTGATCTTCGTGCTGGTGCTGCGCACCCTGCCCGCCGAGGCCGAAGCGACGCACATGAAGCGCTTCCGGCTCCCACGCGCCGCCCTGGCGGTCGCCGTCGGGGCCACCGTGACCACGCTGGCCGTCTTCGCCATGGCCGCCCGCAGCGGCCGGCCCATCGCCGACCTGCTGCCCGATGCCGCCTACTACCGGGGCCACGGCTCCAACACCGTCAACGTGCTGCTCGTCGACATCCGCGCCTGGGACACCCTCGGCGAGATCTCGGTGTTGCTGGTCGCCGCCACCGGCGTCGCCTCGTTGGTGTTCCGCCACCGCCGCTTCGGCGCCGCACCGCGGATCCCGCAGACCAGCCAGCCCGCCGGCCAACCCGACATCGGGGTGGTGATGGCCTACAGCCCCGCCGCCAGCGACACCACCTGGCTGCGCGGCAGCGAGTACCGCGATCCCCGCTACCGCTCACTGGTGCTCGAAGTCGCGACCCGCTTCATCTTCCCGCTGATCATGGTGCTGTCGGTCTACTTCTTCTTCACCGGACACAACACCCCGGGCGGCGGCTTCGCCGGCGGTCTGACCGCCGGACTGGCGCTGGTGCTGCGCTACCTGGCCGGCGGCCGGTACGAGCTGGGCGAGACCCTGCCCCTGGACGCGGGCAAGATCCTGGGTGTCGGACTGGGCTTCTCAGCGGGCACCGCGGTGGCGTCGATCCTGCTCGGTGCGCCGGCGCTGTCGTCGGCGATCATCGAACTCGATGTGCCCGTGCTCGGCCACATCAAGTTCGTCACCGCCTTGTTCTTCGACCTCGGGGTGTATCTGATCGTGGTCGGCCTGGTGCTCGACGTCCTGCGCAGCCTCGGCGCGCGGATCGATGTCGAGATGGTCGACAGTCCGCGCCGACCGGTAGGAGCACGTCGATGACCGGTATGACTGTCTACGTCGTGCCCCTGATCATGATCGGCGGCCTCACCACGTGCGGGGTCTACCTGCTGCTGGAACGCAACCTGACCCGCATGCTGCTCGGGCTCCTGCTGCTCGGCAATGCCATCAACCTGCTGATCCTCACCGTCGGCGGCCCCTCCGGCAATCCCCCGGTCCGGGGTCGCACCAGCGGCGACAACACCACGACGGCCGACCCGCTGGCCCAGGGCATGATCTTGACCGCCATCGTCATCACGATGGGTATCGCGGCGTTCGTGCTGGCGTTGGCCTACCGCTCGTACCGGCTGACCACGGCCGAAGAAGTGGCCAACGACCCCGAGGACACCCGGGTGTCGCAGGAAGCCGAGGCGGCCCAGGCTGACGAAGACGCCGTCGAAGGCATCACGCCGCGCCATCCCGACACCGACGAACCCGACGAACTCGACGCCCTGCCCGGGCATGAGGGGTCGCGCTGATGCTTGCTCAGATCCTGATCCCGCTGCCCGTGCTCATCCCGTTGCTCGGCGCCGCCCTGAACCTGATCGCGGGCCGGAAACCGCGCGGACAGCGCGTCATCACCGTCGCGGCGCTGTCGGCGGTGGTCGCGGTGTGCGCCACGCTGGTGTACCTGGTGGACCGCGACGGAACCCAGGCGCTGCAGGTCGGCGGCTGGGGCGAGAGCGAACCGGGTATGGGCCCGCTGGGCATCACGCTGGTGGCCGACCGGTTGTCGGCGCTGATGCTGCTGGTGTCATCGATCGTGCTGCTGGCCGTCATGTTCTACGCCGTCGGTCAGGGCATCCGCGACGGTGACGAGCGCCAGCCGGTGTCGATCTTCCTGCCCACCTACCTGGCGCTGTCGGCGGGCGTGTGCAGCGCCTTCCTGGCCGGCGACCTGTTCAACCTCTACGTCGGATTCGAGGTGCTGCTGTCCGCCAGCTTCGTGCTGCTGACCATCGGCGGCACCCGGGACCGGGTTCGCGCGGGCATCGCCTACGTGATGGTGTCGATGGTCTCGTCGATGATCTTCCTGTTCGGCCTGGCTCTGATCTACGCCGCCACCGGCACCCTGAACATGGCCGAGCTGGCGGTGCGCCTCGACGATGTCAGCGACGGCACCCGCAGCGCCCTGTTCGCGGTGCTGCTGGTCGCCTTCGGCATCAAAGCCGCCGTGTTCCCGCTGTCCACCTGGCTGCCCGACTCGTACCCCACCGCCCCGGCACCGGTCACCGCGGTGTTCGCCGGTCTGCTCACCAAGGTCGGCGTCTACGCCATCATCCGGGCGCACACCCTGCTGTTCCCCGACGGCGGACTGGACCCGCTGCTGCTGGTGGCCGCACTGTTGACCATGGTCGTCGGCATCCTGGGCGCAATCGCGCAGAGCGATATCAAACGTCTGCTGTCCTTCACGCTGGTCAGCCACATCGGCTACATGGTGTTCGGCATCGCCCTGTCGAGCCAGCTCGGGATGTCGGGTGCCATCTACTACGTCGCGCACCACATCCTGGTGCAGACCACACTGTTCCTGGTGGTCGGTCTGATCGAACGCCAGGCCGGTGCGTCGACCTTGAAGCGGCTCGGCGGGCTCGCGGCGGCAAGCCCGCTGCTGGCCTTCGTGTTCATCGTTCCGGCCCTCAATCTGGGTGGCATCCCGCCGTTCTCGGGTTTCATCGGCAAGGTGGCGCTGCTGGAGGCCGGAACCGCCGACGGGTCCGTGCTGGCGTGGATGCTGGTCGGTGGCGGTGTGGTGACCAGCCTGCTGACGCTCTACGTGGTGGCCAGAGTGTGGACCAAGGCGTTCTGGCGGGCCCGGGCCGATGCGCCGGAAGGCGGGCGGTCGACGGCCTCCCCGGCTGCGCTGCTCGACGACGACGAGGACATCGCGTTCGACGACCGCGATGACGTGGGCCGGATGCCGGTGGGCATGGTGGTCCCGACCATGGCGCTGATCGCCGTCGGGTTGGTGCTCACCGTGGCGGCGGGTCCCATCTTCGCCTACAGCGAGCGTGCCGCCGAGGAAGTGATCAACCGCGACCAGTACATCACCGCGGTGGTGGGGGGTGACCGCCCGTGAGAAAACGACCACTGCGCTGGGTCATGCTGCGGCTGTCCGTGCTGGCCGGCCTGACCGCCGTGTGGATCCTGTTGTGGGGCAACATCTCTGCGGCCAACGTGCTGTCCGGCCTGGCCGTTGCGCTGCTGATCACCGTCGCCCTCCCGCTGCCACCGGTGCCGGTACAGGGCAAGGTGCACCCGCTGTCGCTGCTCAATCTGATCATCCGGGTGGCCATCTACCTGGTGATGTCCAGTTTCCAGATCGCCTGGCTGGCCATCCGCCCGGGACCACCGCCGCTGAGCGCGGTCCTGCGGGCCAAACTGACCGTGAAATCGGACCTGGTGCTGGCCCTGGCGGTCAACATCTACAACCTGATTCCCGGTTCGATCGTCTTGGAGATCGACCAGGTGCGCCGGTTGATCTACTGCCACGTCATCAACGTGGGCTCCGACAAGGCGGTCAAACAGTTCTACCACCAGGTCGAGGTGGTGGAACGCCTGCTCATCGCCGCCTTCGAGCGCGACGAGGAGTGGAAACCGGCCTCCAGGGAAGAACTCGAGGCCGATCCGGAAAGCACTGAGGAGGCGCCGCGATGAACACCATCTGGCTGATCGCCGCGGTGATGCTCGTCGCCGCTGCCGCCATCACGATGTTCCGGCTGCTGGCCGGACCGAGCACCCTCGACCGGCTGGTCGCGCTGGACACACTGGTGGCGGTGACCATGTGCTCCATCGGCACCTGGGCCGCGTTCAGCCTCGACACCACGGTCACCTACAGCTTGGCGGCGCTGGCGTTGATCAGCTTCGTCGGTTCGGTGAGCGTGGCCCGTTTCCGCGTGCCCGACACCGAGAATCGGGGCGCCAAACGATGAACACATTCGATGTCATCTCGGCGGTGCTGGTGCTGGCCGGCTCGGCGCTGGCCCTGACGGCCGCCGCCGGGGTGGTCCGGTTTCCCGACACACTGTCGCGTATGCACGCCGCCAGCAAGCCCCAGACCCTGGGGCTGCTCCTGGTGCTCTTCGGCGCGGCACTGCGCCTGCGGGGCCACCCCGATGTGGGCATGATCATCCTCACCGGCTTGTTCACCATCATCACCGCCCCGGTGGTGGCGCAACGGGTGGGGCAGCTGGCCTACCGCGAGCAGCGTGACCGCGAGGAACTGCTGACCAAAGACGAGATGCGCGAACACCGCAACTAGCGCGCGTCACTCACCGGAGAGCTGGAACTCGACCATCGCGGTCACGGTGTCCACGGCGTCGCTCAACGCGGTCAGCCGATCGGCAGGCGACGGTGCCGCCAGCACCGAGTACTTGTCGGCGATCCCCATCGGCATCCGCGCGGCCAGCTCGTAGAGCCGCTGTCCGGCGGTCACGTCCACGCCGTCACCCAGGACGGCTTCCCGCTCGGGCAGATGCGCGTCGCGGGCCAGAGCGATCCGCTCGAACAACCCCCAGATCCGGTCTTCCAGCGCCACGACGTCGCTGCCGCGGACGGCGCCCGGCTCGTCGGGCCACGACTCGACGACGGCACGCGGGTAGGGATCGTCGGACAACCACTGGAGAACCCGGATACGTTCGGTGAGAGGACATCTGAGTCGGTACTTGCCGTCGCCGTAATCTTCGAACGCGGCGATGCGCGCCCGCACTCCGACGTCGTGGCGGTCGTCCCCGCCGCCGACCTCGCGCCCACGGGCGATCAGCACCACCCCGAACGATTTGTCGTCCCGGTCGAGGGTGTCCTGCACCAGCGCGGAGTAGCGCGGCTCGAAGATCCGTAGCGGCAGCTCTTCGCCGGGCAGCAGCGCGGTTTCCAGCGGGAACATCGGCGTCGCGGCGGTGGTCACCGTATTCCCTGGCCTTCCAACACTTCCCGGACCGGAGTCGAGGGTTCGGCGAAGGTGCACAACGCACTGGTGACAGTGATCCACAGCTCGGGGTTGAGCGCCACCAGCTCATTCTCCTCCCCGATCGCGCTGATCACCTCACGCTGGGCGTCCTCGTCGAGGTCGATGTACTCCTCACACGTGGTGTCCGCCACCGCCGGTGTTCCCGGTGCGCCGGGGGCGCTGGTGCGGGTGGGCACCGTGGACGACGAGGGCGCACCCGGCCGGGGCGCCGACGTGGTGGTCGACGGTGCGCGTGTGGTCGTGGTCAGCGCAGGAGCATTCGGATCAGCCAGCGGGGTGCCGTCGACGGTGCTGGTGCAGGCCACCACCCCCGCCGAGGCGATCACGACCCCGGCGAGCACCTGCGCGGCGTTGCGGATCGTGAAATGCATTTCTGCTCACACCCAATTCGCTAGATGACCAGCTCGTCGATCAGTGCATCGACCACCATACGCAGGTCACCGTCGTTCTCTTCGGCGACTCGGCGCTGGCGTTGATACGACGCGCCCCGACGCGGGATGTCGGCGACGCGCGCCAGTTCGTCGGAGCAGTGCAGTGAGCGTGCCACCGGCTCCAGCCGGGTCAGCAGGTCGTCGAGGTCCTCGGTGACCAACCGCTCGTTGCTCTCGGCGTCCTGGATGATGATCGCGTCCAAGCCGTACCGGGCGGCGCGCCACTTGTTCTCCTGAACGTGCCACGGCGGCATCACCGGCAAGGCCTCGCCGGCGTCGAGACGCCGGTCCAGATCCACCACCAGGCAGTGGGTCAGTGCCACCAGCGCGCTGAGCTCGTCGAGGTTGGACACCCCGTCGAAGATCCGGATCTCCACGGTGCCCAGATGCGGGGACGGACGGATGTCCCACCGGACTTCGTTGATGTGGTCGATGATGCCGGTCTTCTTCTGGTCGTGCACAAAGCCTTCGAACTCGCGCCACGACTGGAACTGGAACGGCAGCCCCGCAGTGGGCAACTGCTGGAACATCATTGCGCGGTTACTGGCGTAGCCGGTGTCCTCACCCTCCCACCACGGGGACGACGCCGACAGGGCCAGCAGATGCGGGTAGTGGTTGAGCAGTGAGCTGATGATCGGCATGACCTTGTGCGCCGAGGACACCCCGACGTGGACGTGCACACCCCAGATCAACATCTGCCGTCCCCACCACTGGGTGCGGTTGATCAGCTCGGCATAACGCGGTGCGTCGGTGAGCTTCTGCGCCGCCGCCTCCGCGAACGGGTGGGTGCCTGCGCAGAACAGCTCCATGCCGCGGTCGCGGACCACCTGCCGAACGGTGCGCAAGGTGGTGGCCAGATCCTCCATCGCCTGCCCGGAGTTGAAGCAGATGCCGGTGACGATCTCGACGGTGTTGCGCAGCAGTTCCTTGTGCACGTGCGGGTTCTCGCCCAACTCGGCGATCACGCCCGCGGCCTCGTTGCTCAGGTCCCGCGTCACCGCGTCGACGAGCGCGAACTCCCATTCGACGCCGACGGTCGGCCGGTAGGAACCGGCGAAATCGATACGGTTGGCGTTATTCGCCGCCGATAACACCGCAAGCCACCCGGCTGCCGGCGTCACCGGTGGCCATCGTCGTGGCATCCGGGCCCGGGGTGCCGTTGACCTGGTTGTAGCGCTCGGGCGGGATGTTGGCGAAGTTGTCCGCCTTCTCGTGGATGATGATCGCGGTCTTCTCACCTGCCAGCAGATCGTCCTCGGTGAAGGCGTCGGTGGTGGTGACCAGGCGGGCCGAGCCGTCCTCGCGCACCTGCAGCGAGCTCAGGTCGCCGCTGGCCGGGTGCCCGCTGTGGCCGGGCACCTGGAAGTGTCCACCGGCCGAGTTGAAGTCGCCGGGCGCGCCTCCGGTGGGGGCCACCGAGTTGGCCTCGCACTTGCCGACCTGGTGGATGTGCATGCCGTGGAAGCCCGGAGTCAGCGTCCCGGTGCCGGTGGTCTCGACGGTGACGGTGGCGTAGCCCGCGCTGAACTCGAATGTGGCCGTTGCCACCTCGGTTCCGTCGGGTGCGTTGATGGGCACCTCGAGTGTGGAACCACCGCTGCTCTCGCCACTGCCGCCGTGGGATTCCGAACCTTCCTCCGCAGAGGGGGCCGGTGAACCCGTCCAGACAGGAGGATTGGTCCCCGGAGTGGTCGCCACCGGCTCGTTGGGGGCGCACGCAGTCAAACCGACCACGGGAGCGACGAGCGCGACTGCAACGGCTGTTTTCTTGGAGGCAGATTTCTTCAAGAGACTGGCGGGCATGGGCTGAGCCTAACTGTTTGCAGTCCGGCCCTGCCTCCCCGGCTCCTTCGTCGCCGCATCGGCGACCGGCCTAACCTGTTTGCAGTCCGGCCCTGCCTCCCCGGCTCTCCCCCTCGCTCCGCTGGGGGTGCCCCCCGGCCTAACCTGCGACCACCACGATCAGGCCGGGTGGTTGCTCGGCGACCTCCGGAATGCGGGGTTCCACGGGCGCTTCCAGCAGCCGGCCCAATTCCTCGGCGGCCTCCTGCTCACCCTCGCCGAAGTACACGGTGGTGACGGGGACGTTCGGCAGCACCAGATTGCCGACCTCGGTGACATTCCAGTTGTCGTCACGCAGCCGGGTCGCGGTGCCCTCGGCCGCGCCCGGGGTCTCGGAGATGTTGAACACCCGCACCTCGGGACGAGGAGCGGGTTCCTCGGTCTCGGAGGTGGGGGCGGGAGCCGACGTCGTTGTGGTCACAGCCGGACCGGCAGAGGTGTCGTCGTCACCACCGGAACTCAAGGCCTGGAAACCGACCAGCAGGAAGACGATGCCCAAGAACAACAGCACCATCACTATGGCGCGCAGTGGCAGCCCGGAGGAGTCAGGAACGCGCTCGTTCATCGCGCCAACCCTAGCTCAGGTGATGTCGAAGCCCAGCTTGCGTGCCGCGCGCGCCTTCTGCCTGCTGGCCCGCAGCCGACGCAGTCGCTTGACTAACATGGGATCCGCCGCCAACGCCTCGGGGCGCTCCACGAGCGCATTCAGCACCTGGTAGTAGCGCGTGGCCGACATCGAGAACAGCTCTTTGATCGCTTCCTCTTTCGAACCCGCGTACTTCCACCATTGCCGTTCGAATGCGAGGATGTCGTGCTCACGACGGGTCAGCCCATCGCTGAGCTCAGCGTCGCCCCCCGAACGCTCAGCCCTTGCCATGGCGCCTTCCATGTCGCTCCCTTATAACCATTCGCCAACGAAATGACATCGGTGTGGTTCTGCGCGAGTATTCAACCACGCTCGCGACAATTGGGACGGCACCCAAGCCCGCGCGTCGGCTGACTTAAGCTTGCCGACCATGGCCGTTGTTCCAATCCGCATCGTGGGAGACCCCGTCCTGCACACTCCGACCCAGCCGGTGGAAGTCGGCCCGGACGGATCCTTGCCCGCGGACATCAAAGAATTGATCACCGATCTGTACGAAACGATGGACGCCGCGTACGGAGTCGGGTTGGCCGCCAACCAGATCGGCGTGCCACTGCGGGTGTTCGTCTACGACTGCGCCGACGATCGCAAGAAGACCACGCGACGCCGCGGTGTGGTGATCAACCCGGTGCTCGAGACCTCCGACGTGCCGGAGACCATGCCCGACCCCGAGGACGACGAGGAAGGTTGCCTGTCGGTCCCCGGCGAGAACTTCCCGACCGGACGGGCGGACTGGGCGCGCGTCACCGGCCTCGACGCCGACGGCGCCCCCATCACCATCGAGGGCACCGGGTTGTTCGCTCGCATGCTGCAGCACGAAACCGGCCATCTGGACGGGTTCCTCTACCTGGACCGGCTGATCGGCCGGCATGCCCGCGCCGCCAAGCGCGCGGTCAAATCGCATGGCTGGGGCGTGCCCGGGTTCTCCTGGACCCCCGGTGAGGGACCGGATCCGTTCGGGCACTGATGAGTGACCTTCCGGCCGTGGGAAACCGGGTCAGCATCCGGTACCGGCTGGATGACGGCTTGACCGACGTCATCGGTCATCTGGAGGCGGTGTCCCCGATGGTGCGGGTGCGCACCGTTTCCGACGGCACGGTCGAGGTGGCGCCGTCGGCGATCGTCAGCGTGCGTGAGCTGTCCCACCGCCCGGTGCGCAACTCCGAGATCCGCGCCCTCGAGCACGCGGCGGCCCTGGCCTGGCCCGGTACCGAGCGGCAGTGGGTGGGCGGTTGGTTGGCGCGCGCGGCCGGCGGTCACACCAGCCGGGCGAATTCCGCCGTGCCGCTGGACATGTCGGCCACGCTGGCAGAGCTGCCCGCGGTCGCGGACTGGTACCGGTCGCGTGGACTGCCGCCCTGGCTGGCACTGCCCGAGCGGTTGGTGCGGGTCAGTTCCGAAGGCATCAAGGCGAATCGGGTGATGGTGTGTGACATCAACCCGGCGACCGCGCCCGGGGTGACCTTCACCGAACTTCCCGACGCGGCGTGGCTGTCACTGTATGAACGCCCGGTTCCCACCGAGGTGCTCACCGCCGTCGTCGACGGTGTGGTGACCTTCGCCGCACTCGGCGGCGCCGCGGTGGGACGAGGCGCAGTGACATCAGCGCCCGATGGCGCACGCTGGCTGGGTATTTCAGCGGTACGGGTGGCGCAGGACCAGCGTCGCCGCGGCCATGCCCGGTTGATCTGCCAGGCGCTGCTGAACTGGGGCGCCGAACAGGGCGCACAGAAGTGCTATGTGCAGGTGCTGGCCGACAACACCGCGGCGATCCGGCTCTACGAGTCGATGGGTTTCACCCTGCATCACCGCGTGCGGTACGTGTCGGTGGATTCCGTTCTGCCCCCTAAGGTGTGAGCATGCGCTTGGCCACCTGGAACGTGAACTCCATTCGCACCCGGGTGGATCGGGTGGTGGACTGGTTGGAGCGCGCCGACGTCGACGTGCTCGCGATGCAGGAGACCAAGTGCACCGACGCACAGTTCCCGACGATGCCGTTCGCCGCCTTGGGATACGAGATCGCCCACGTGGGGTTCAACCAGTGGAACGGCGTGGCCATCGCTTCCCGGGTCGGACTGGAGAACATCGAGGTGGGGTTCGAAGGTCAGCCCACCTGGAGTTCGAAACCCGAAGTCGAAGCGGCGGCCGAGGCGCGGGCCCTGGCGGCGACGTGCGGTGGGGTGCGGGTGTGGAGCCTGTACGTTCCCAACGGTCGCACCCTGGCCGATCCACACTATGTCTACAAGCTCGGTTGGCTTGCCGCACTGCGAGATACCGCAGCAGGATGGCTCAAGGACGACCCCGGCGCGCGGATCTCGCTGGTGGGCGACTGGAACATCGCGCCCACCGACGATGACGTCTGGAGCGTGGCGGCCTACGAAGGCCACACCCACGTGTCCGAACCCGAACGCGCCGCATTCACCGCCATCAACGATGCCCAATTCACCGACGTCGTGCGGCCTTTCACCCCCGGGCCCGGCGTGTACACCTACTGGGATTACACCCGACTGGCCTTCCAGAAGCGTCGCGGTATGCGCATCGACTTCATCCTGGGCTCACCGGCACTCGCCGCGCATGTACGCCACGCCGAGATCGACAAGGACGAACGGCGCGGCAAGGGCGCCAGCGACCACGCCCCGGTGCTGGTGGACCTCGAGGATCTGCCGCCGGGAGTTAGCTGAGGCCGCCGGCGGCGCGGTGCCGGGACCACGCTTGCCGGGCCACGAGGAGGAGTGACGCCGTCCGTCAGGCAAGATGTCCCCGTGTCCAGTTCCGTGCTCGATCGGCTGTTGCGGGCACTGGCACGGATTCTGTCGCTCCGCACCATCGTCGTCATCTCGGGCCTCGGTGTGATCGCCACCGTGCTCACCATCGGCGCCTGGGTCTGGATCGGCATCACCAATGACCAGTACAGCCAGCTGGATCGCCGGCTGGACTCGGTGAGCAGCCTCGGCGATTTCTCCAATCTGCTCAGCGCACCCAGCGCGGGTGACGTCGAACAGGTGACACCCGACGGCAACCTGGTGCGCACGGCGCGTATCGGCGGTGTCACGGTGTCGGCACCGCCGTCGGTGGTGCTGCCCGAACTCGGTACCGGCTACACCAACACCACCATCGACGGCGTCGAGTACCGAGTCCGTACGTTCGCCGCCGGCCCGGCGTCCATCGCACTGGGCGCCCCGGTGGCCGAGACCGAACGCCGCATCGACGCGTTGCACCTTCGGGTGTTGATCATCTGCGGCAGCCTGATCGCGGGCACCATCGTGGTCGGCTGGTTCATCTCGCTGATCATGGTCAACCCGTTCCGGCTGCTCGCCCAACAGGCCCGGGCCATCAACGCCCAGTCGAACCCCGATGACGTCCAGGTGCGCGGTGTCCGCGAGGCCGAAGAGATCGCCGAGGCCGTCGAGGGCATGCTCGCCCGCATCGGCACCGAGCAGCAGCGCACCAAAGACGCCCTGGAATCCGCGCGCGACTTCGCCGCCGTCGCCTCCCACGAGCTGCGCACACCCCTCACCGCGATGCGCACCAACCTCGAGGTGCTCTCCACGCTGGATCTGGACCGACCGCAGCGCGAGGAACTGGTCAGCGACATCATGCGTACCCAGACCCGCATCGAGGCCACCCTGACCGCGCTGGAGCGGCTCGCGCAGGGACAGTTGACCACCGCCGACGACCTGGTGCCGCTCGACATCACCGAGCTGCTGGACCGCGCGGCCCACGACGCCATCCACAGCTACCCGGATCTGAAGGTGTCACTGATACCGTCGCCGACGGTGCTGATGCTGGGCCTGCCGGCCGGGCTACGGCTGGTCATCGACAACGCGATCGCCAACGCCGTCAAACACGGCGGGGCCACCGAGGTGCAGCTGAGCGCGGTCAGTTCGGCGGCCGGTGTCGAGATCGCCGTCGACGACAACGGCTCCGGGGTCCCGGAAGCCGAACGCACGGAGGTGTTCGAACGCTTCGCCCGGGGCTCCACCGCGTCCCGCTCCGGATCCGGCCTGGGCTTGGCACTGGTCGCCCAGCAGGCCGAATTACACGGCGGCACAGCCGCTTTGGAGAAGAGCCCCCTGGGTGGCGCGCGGCTGGTGCTGCGGCTGCCGGTGCTCTACTAGCTCTTGACGCCGACGGTGATCAGATCCGACAGCAGCATCGTCCACAGCGGGCGCTGCACCCGGTGCTGATCGACAACGGTCAGTCCGGCGCCCTCGAAGAGCCGCCGCATCTCCTTGGGGGACGGGTTGTGGGCCGGGTTGCGCAGATCGGCGGACAGTTTGTGCAGAGGGAGTTGTTGTCGGGGGCTGATGGTCGTCACCGCCACCAGACCGCCGGGTGCCAGCACTCGATGGAACTCCCGTAAAGCTGCGGGCTGGTCGAAGAAGTGGAACGCCGATGTCGTGACCACCGCATCCAGGAAACCGTCCTCGAAGGGCAGTTGCTCCGCGGGTGCCTTCATCCAGCGCACGCGGTCGGAGCGCTGGCGGGCCTGGGCCAGCATGCCGTCGGACATGTCCAGCCCGTAAACCTCGTCGGGGCGCAGTTCCCATTCGATGCGGTCGGTCAGGATTCCGGTGCCGCAGGCGATGTCGGCGACGCGCTCGACTCCGCGCGCACGCAAGACACTCACCACCTCGTCCTGCGCGGGCCGGTAGACCCAGCGCTGCAGACAGGGTTGGTTGTAAGCCGGAGCAGCGAAGCTCCAGAACTTGGCGATCGAGTCGTTCAAGCCGCGGCGCTGCGTCGTGATCGTCACTTCACCGAGTGTAGGACCGGCTTGTCGGTGGGTCGATCTACTGTGCCGAACATGAGTTCGAACAATGACATCCTCGCCGCGTTGAACACCATCGACGAGGCCACCCGTGTGGTCGCGAAGCATTTTCACGACCTTCGGCCCACCGATCAGCGGGCCGTGCTGCTGCGCCTGGAGACCGTCAACAAGCAGATGGCCGGCGTGCAGCGGAGCATCCTCGCCGGCATGGTCTCCGGTCCCACGCCCGTCGAGTTCGTCGGCGCCTCGTGGGATCAGGTGCTGGCGCGGCGCCTGCGCATTCCGGTCGCGGAGGCGCAACGTCGTATCGCCGAGGCCACGCAGAACCAGCCGCGGAGCGCCTAGACCGGCTGCTAGGTGACCAGTGCCACCGAGTTCGCGCGGCGCAACTTGCCCGAAGGCGTCTTCGGGATGGTCCCCGGTCCGAGCACGACGACGTTACGCGGGCGCACGTCCACCTCGGTCACCACCTCGTGGGCCACCTGGCGTTCGATGCGGTGCACCTCGTCGGGGTCCTGGTAGGCGTTGGACTCGACGGCGACGGCGAACGTCTCGCGTGAGTGGCCGGCATCCAGCCGGACGGCCACGGCGCAGCCGGGGCGCACGCCCTCGACGCGTCCAGCGGCCCGCTCGATATCGGTCGGGTAGATGTTGCGGCCCGCCATGATGATGACGTCCTTCACGCGGCCGCACACCACCACGTGTCCGTTGTCGGTGAGATAGCCCAGGTCGCCGGTGTCGTACCAGCCGTGCTCGTCCTGTGCCGGGATGAAACCGCCCATGGTGATGTAACCGGGCGTCAGCGACTCACCGCGCAGCTCGATGACACCGACGCCCCGGGGCGGCATCACATTGCCGTGTTCGTCGACGATGCGGGCCTCGAGATCGGTCAGCAGCGGGCCGAGGGTGGCCAGGCGGCGGGTGTTGCCCTTGGTGGCGGGCACGGCCTGGCGCAGCGCGGCCAGCAGGTCGGCGTCCACCTCGTCGACCACCAGACCGGCGTTGCACTCGGAGAACGAGACCGCCAGCGTGGTCTCGGCCATGCCGTAGGCCGGCAGGATCGCCGATTCCTTGAGGCCGAAGGGCTTGCCGGCGTCCAGCAGGTCCTCGACGTCGGCGGGTTCCACGGGCTCGGCGCCGGACAGCGCGAAGCGCAGGGTCGACAGGTCGAACTGGCCGGGCTGGGCCTGGCGGCGCAGCCGCTTGGCCAGCAGCGCATAGGCGAAGTTGGGGGCCGCGGTCATCGTGCCCTTGTACTTGTCGATCAGCTTGGCCCACAGCAGGGTGTCCCGCAGGAAGTCCATCGGCGTGACCTTGACCAGTTCGGCGCCGAAGTACATCGGGATGGTGAGGAAGCCGACCATGCCCATGTCATGGAAGCAGGGCAGCCAGCTGACCATCACGTCTTTGTCGACTTCGTACTCGGCGCCGATGAACATCGCCTCGGCATTGGAGTAGATGTTGCGGTGCGTGATCTGCACCGCCTTGGGCGAACCCGTCGAACCGGAGGTCAGCTGCATCAGCGCCAGATCGTCTTCGCCGGTCTCCACCGGATCGATCGGCTCCGCCTCGAGCAGGTCACCGATCTTGAGGACCTTGATGCCCTTCTCCTCCAGCACCGGGATGGCCACCAGGAAGGGCTCGGACACCACGACGGCCTTGGCCTCGATCATCTGGATCACCGTCAGGGTGTCCTCGGCCCACACGGCCAGATCGGTGCGCGGCGTCGGCTGGTGCAGCATCGTCAGGCTGGCGCCGCGCATCCACAGCGCCTGCGCCGTCGGCGCGATCTCGACCGGGAAGCCGGCCAGCACGCCGATCGCGTCACCGGGGCCCACGCCGCCGGCGGCCAGGCCACCGGCGATGCGGCGGGCCCGCTCGTGCACCTCACCCCATGTGTGCCGCACGGGCTCGTGCGGTTCACCGGTGACCATGCCCTTCGAGCTGGTCGCGGCGTTGTAATACATCTTCTCGGTGAACCTGCTCACGAGGACCTCCTCGGCTTCCGGAGCGACTCGAACGTAGGGGATGTCTGCTGCGGACCGTAGGAGGCGCGCGCACACAATAGAGCTGCGGTTAGGTCTCGAAATGGGTGAATTCCGCGCTGTGGCTGCTGCCCGTCAAAACGCCCGCCGACGGAGCCGGAGGGCGTTCTAGAGGCAACGCATGTCAAATCGGTACTCACCACCGGGAGCCATCTTAAACTCCTCTTAAGTAACTGCCAAACGTTACGGAGTCGAACGGGTTGGCACCACCCGCGCGCCCTGCACCGGCCCGCTTGCCACCCGCACCGTTCGGCACACGCCGGCGCCGGCCAATTCGGTGCCCACATCCACCGCCGCACCCGCCGACGCGCACAGGAAGGCGCAGGTGGGACCGGAGCCGGAGACGATCCCGGCCAGCGCCCCGGCCTCCATGCCCGCCCGCAACGTGCGTCGCAGTGCAGGGTCGAGGCTCAGCGCCGCGGCCTGCAGCTCGTTGCCCAGCAGCGGCGCCAGCTGCGCCGGGTCGCCGGTTGCCAGCGCGGCCAGCAGCGGCTCGGTGTCCCCCAGCCGCGGCGGCTCGCCCACTTCCCGTAACCGGTCGATCTCGGCGAAAACCTTGGGCGTCGACAGGCCGTTGCGGCCGAACGCCAGGACCCAGTGGAAGGTGTTGCGCGCCAGCACCGTCGCCAGTTCCTCACCGCGGCCGGTGCCCAGCGCAGTGCCGCCGTGCAGGGCGAAGGGGACGTCACTGCCCAGCTCGGCAGCCAGGGCGTGCAGATCTCGGCGGGGCACCCCCTGCTCCCACAGGTGGTTGACGGCCACCAGCACCGCGGCGGCGTCGGCGCTGCCGCCGGCCATCCCACCTGCGACGGGGATGGCCTTTTCGATGGTGATCGCGACGTCGGGTGTGCGGCCCACGTGCTCGGCCAGCAGTTCGGCGGCCTGCCAGGCCAGATTGCGTTCGTCGATCGGCAACGTCTCGGCGCCCTCCCCCACGATGTCGAGCGACATCACGTCGGCGGTGCGCACGGTGATCTCGTCGAACAGTGACACGGCGTGAAAGACGGTGGTCAGCTCGTGGTAGCCGTCGGCGCGGGTGTCACCGACGGCGAGGAACAAGTTGACCTTGCCCGGGACGCGGACCGTCACAGATCCAGTCGGCACCCATTCAGCGGCGGTGCTCCCGTCGGATGCGGACACCGCAAAAGGGTAGCCCGGTCGACGATGCGGGCGAGGAACGAGCCCGAGGAGGAAGGGCCGGGCTCCAGGATTCAGCCCGGTCGACGATGCGGGCGCGGGGGCACCCCCAGCGAAGCGAGGGGGCGAACGAGCCCGAGGAGGAAGGGCCGGGCTCAAAAATCCAGCCCGGTCGACGATGCGGGCGCGGGGGCACCCCCAGCGAAGCGAGGGGGCGAACGAGCCCGAGGAGGGCTGAAAAGATCCAGCCGGAAACTACGATTAAAGGGTGCCGCGTCCAGGTGAGGACTTCCACGGGTACGTCGTAGCCCAGGCGCTCGGCCACGGCGGCAGCGCCACCGTGTATCTGGCCCGTCAACCGTCAGCAGGCAACCGCGCGGTGGCCTTGAAGGTGCTCTCCCCCGGCCATCGGACCGAGAACCGGCTGGAACGGATGTCGCGCGAGTTCGACTTCGCCAAGCGGCTACCGCACCCCCACATCATCGAGGTCTACGACCGCGGGACCGACTGGCTGGCGATGCAGTACATCGACGGCGGCAACGCCACCACCTTGCACAGTCTGGACCTCCGGTTGCAGGCGCTGGCGCAGATCGCCGAGGCCCTGGACTTCGCCCACCGGCAGGGTATCGTGCATTGCGACGTCAAACCCGCGAACATACTGGTGCACAAGGACTTTGCGGCCGGCGGTGCAGTGCTCATCGATTTCGGGGTGGCACATTCACTGGCCGAGGACATGGCAATCCGGTTGTCTCGCGATGCCACCCAACGACTCTCCCTCGACCCGGCCAGACGCATCACCCATCAGCGCACCGAACACCCCGCCACGGTCCAGGCGTCACTGCCCTACGCTGCGCCCGAGCTGCTCGCCGGACGCTCGCCGTGCGCGGCCACCGACGAGTACGCCCTGGCGTGCACCGCTGTGGAATTGATCACCGGCACACCGCCTTTCGTCGCCCAGACGGCAGGCGCACTGATCGACGCACAGCTGCACCAGGTGCCACCGCGGATGTCACGCCAGGTCTCGTGGTTGCCGCACGCCTTCGATTCCATTCTGGCCAAGGCCATGGCAAAAGACCCGGACGCGCGTTATGAGACCTGCTCAGAAATGGTTTCGCTGATTACCCGCCTTTTACGCTGATCAAACGCTGTTTTTGCGACATAGTTCTGTAACCTATGTTTTACCGCCGCCGAGTTGCCGTGTCCGCGTTGCGAACTAGCGTCACAGTGATGGGAACCGCTATCGAATATGACAATTCCGCGCTCGCCCATGAGGAAGAGGGTTACCACAAGGGGTTGAAACCCCGGCAACTACAGATGATCGCCATCGGCGGCGCGATCGGCACCGGGCTGTTCATGGGCGCCGGTGGCCGCATGAACAGCGCCGGGCCGGGACTGTTCATCGTGTACGCGGTGTGCGGTGTCTTCGTCTTCTTCATCCTGCGCGCCCTGGGCGAGCTGGTGTTGCACCGGCCGTCGTCGGGTTCGTTCGTCTCCTACGCGCGCGAATTCCTGGGCGAGAAGGCCGCTTACGTCGCGGGCTGGATGTATTTCTTCAACTGGGCCTGCACCGCCATCGTCGACGTCACTGCCGTCGCCCTGTACATGCACTACTGGGGTGCGTTCGACGCCGTTCCGCAATGGACCATCGCGCTGATCGCACTGGTCATCGTCCTGACCGTCAACATGATCTCGGTCAAGATCTTCGGCGAGATGGAGTTCTGGGCCGCCCTGATCAAGGTGGTGGCGCTGGTGTCGTTCCTCGTCATCGGGATCGTCTTCCTGGCGGGCCGTTTCGAAGTCGAGGGACAGGCCACCGGATTCTCGGTGGTCACCGACAACGGGGGCCTGCTGCCGACCGGCGCGCTGTCGCTGGTGCTGGTCACTTCGGGCGTCATCTTCGCTTATGCCGCAGTGGAATTGGTGGGCACCGCGGCGGGCGAAACCGAGGACCCGCCGAAGGTGATGCCCAAGGCCATCAACTCAGTGGTGTTCCGTATCGCGGTCTTCTACGTCGGTTCGCTGGTGCTGTTGGCGTTGTTGTTGCCGTACACCACATATCAAGAGGGTGAGAGCCCGTTCGTCACCTTCTTCTCCAAGATCGGTGTGCCGGCGGCCGGGGACATCATGAACTTTGTGGTCCTCACCGCGGCGATGTCGAGTCTCAACGCGGGCCTGTATTCCACCGGCCGCATCCTGCGCTCGATGGCGATGAACGGCAGCGCCCCGCAGTTCACCGCGAAGATGAACAAACGCGGTGTGCCGTTCGCGGGTATCGCCCTGACGGCGGCATTCACCGTGCTGGGCGTGTTCCTGAACCTGATCGTTCCGTCGGAGGCGTTCAACATCGCGCTCGATCTGTCGGCGCTGGGCATCATCGCCTCCTGGGCCACGATCGTGATCTGCCAGATCCAGCTGTACCGCTGGTCCAAGAAGGGCATCGTGTCGCGCCCGTCGTTCCGGCTGTGGGGCACGCCGTACACCAGCTACGCCACCCTGGTGTTCCTCGGCGCGGTGCTGGTGTTGATGTGCTACGAGAACTACTGGAATCTGATCGCTCTCCTGGTGATCGTGCCCGCGCTGATCATCGGGTGGTACGCGGTGCGCGGCAAGGTCCTTGCCATGGCACAAGAGCGCGTCGGCTACACCGGTAACTATCCGATCGTCGCGCAGACACCGTTGCAGAACGAGTTCCTGAACAAAGACGCCGAGGACTGACACAACACAAAAGAGCCGGCCCGCGATGGGCCGGCTCTTTTGAAAACGAGGGTCAGAACTGCCGGGCGCTCTGCTGCTGCTCCTCAGCGGTGGGCTCCGCCACGGTGCCCGAGCGCTGCAGCAGCCGGACGAACTCGGCGACGGCCAGGGTCTCGCCGCGACGGGCCGGGTCGATGCTGGCGGCCAGCAGCCGGCTGGCGGACTCGTTGCCGGAACCGGCCCATTCCAGGAAGGCGTTGCGAGACGTCTTGCGCCGCTGCGCGAAGGCGATGTCGACGAGTTCGAACACCTTGTCGCGGAAGCCCTCTTCGGTGGGCCACGGCGATGTCTCATAGCGGTCGATCCGGACCAGACCCGAGTACACCCGGGGAATGGGCCAGAACACCGTCGGCGACACCATGCCGAAGCGCCGGACACGGCCGTAGAAGCGCACTTTCACGCTCGGCACGCCGTAGTCCTTGCTGCCCGGCTCGGCCGCCAGTCGCTCGGCCACCTCGGCCTGCACCATCACCATCACGGTGCGGATGGACGGGAACTCCGCGAGCAGGTGCAGCAGTGCCGGGACGGCGATGTTGTACGGCAGGTTGGCCACCAGTGCGGTCGGCTCTTTCTCCAGCTCCGACTTACGCAGCGTGAGGATGTCCTGGTTCAGGACGGTCAACCGGTGGATCTCGCTGTGCGAGTGCTCGGCGATGGTCTGCGGAAGGCGTTCTGCCAGAACAGGGTCGACCTCGACGGCCGTCACGGTGGCGCCGCGGTCGAGCAGGCCGAGTGTCAGCGACCCGAGTCCGGGTCCCACCTCGATCACCGTGTCGTGTCGATTGACACCGGAGGCGGACACGATCCGGCGCACTGTGTTGGCGTCGTGAACGAAGTTCTGTCCCAGCGACTTACGCGGACGAAAATCGAGCTCTTTCGCCAGGTTCCGGATCTCGGTCCGACCGAGAAGGCGAATCGTCATGAAACCCCTGTTCTACCGCTGCACGTTGGCCATGCGCCCCAGCCCTGGCGGGCTCGAGTGACTTCTGCGATTGCTATCTGTTCTTCACGAGTTGCCAGGTCTGCACGGGAAGCATAGCGCAGGCCACCCTGTCGCTCCCATGTGTTTTGGTCAAATTGGACACCACCGAAATAGCCGTTGCCTGTATTGATGGCCCAATTACCGCCCGATTCACAACGTGCGAGCGCGTCCCAAATCAGACCGTTTGTCACCTCTGGAACCTCGGTCCCGGGCTTTGCGCCGACCCGCAGCACCGACTGGCGAGCCGGCGTGACAACCATGTTCGCGACCGGCAGCCGGCCGGTCTCGGCGCCGTTGACAGTCGCCACGGCAAACGTCACGTCCTGGGTCCCGGGGGCCCCGGGATCCTCCAGCACCTGACG
Source organism: Mycobacterium sp. Soil_C_30 (assembly GCF_057656995.1). Taxonomy (NCBI): domain Bacteria; kingdom Bacillati; phylum Actinomycetota; class Actinomycetes; order Mycobacteriales; family Mycobacteriaceae; genus Mycobacterium; species Mycobacterium sp. Soil_C_30. Next base: position 315,641 of record NZ_JBDGJH010000005.1, read on the forward strand.
GCTCATGTTCATGGTCGGATCTTCGATTCGTTGTGCGATCGGTTTCAGCGGTAGCCGTTCGGTGACCTTCTCCATGCGGATACGTGTCACCTGGATCTGCATACCCGCGATGACCGGCGATGATGCTGCCGGAACCACCCGGTCGTTCTGTTCGAGCGGCACGCCGGCCTCGGCGAGCAGGCTCGCGACGTTGGGCGCGGCCAAGGTGACGGTGCGGATGGCGCCGGCGTCGTTGATCTGCACGGTCTTGGCGCTCACCACGGGAAGCGACATGCCTTCGAGAGGAACGCGGCTGCCGCGGGATGCCGCTGCCGGAGCGGTATCGGTCATCGCCAACTGGGCCAGCGCCTCGTCCACCGTCGACGCGGTGGTCCACACCTGCTTGGTGTCCTGGCCGTCGAAGGTGATCTCCAGCGGCTTGCTGCGGCGCAGCACGATGTTCTCGGCGTCCTGCACGCGCTGGTCGGCGGCGGGATAGAGATCGTCACGCTCCCCGACGTCGAAGCCGTTCTCGGTCACGACGTCGATGACGCGCGATTTCATGGTGGAAACGGTCATGGGCGCCCCGTCAACCGTCAAGGTCACGGTCTTGTGGGCGGTGACGGCGAAGCCGCCCGCCACGGCGAGGGTGACGAGCAGAGCCGCAACCAGAATCCGCAGTATCGGTGAGCGTGTCTGATGAAGTTCGGTTAGTGCGTTCAACGTGCGAATATCCCGGTTCCACAGTCCACGAGGACCCTGATGGGTCCTCGATTATCACGAGACGGTAACGAACCGAGTGGAGGGGCGGCAACCCAGCGACGACCGCCATGGCGTCTTACCCCCCTGTCAATTAGCGCTTGAATGCAAACCATACACCGTGCGGGCGTTTGCTGCGCTGCGGCTGGCAAGCATTGTTTCCGGTTTGCCGACGATCTCGGCGAGGGCCCGCACGGTGTACGGCAGGCAGTACGGCTCGTTGGGCGCTCCGCGGTAGGGATGCGGGGTCAGAAACGGTGCGTCGGTCTCGACCAGCAGCTGGTCCTCAGGGACAAGCCTGGCGGCTTCGTGCAACGCCTTGGCGTTGCGGAAGCTGACCGTGCCCGACAAACTCAGGTACCAGCCCGCGTCGACGCACGTACGCGCCATCTCGGCGTCAGACGAGAAGCAGTGGAAGATCACCGTCTCGGGGGCGCCCTCGCCGCGCAGCACATCCAGCACCGCGGCGTCGGCGTCGCGGTTGTGGATCATCAACGGCTTGCCGGTTCGCTTGGCCAGGTCGATATGCCAAGCGAAGCCTTCCCGCTGGGTGTCGGGATCCGCGCAGCCCTCCAGTCGGCCCGGCCAGTACAGGTCCATCCCCGTCTCACCGATGGCCACCACCCGCGGATCGGTGGCCAGCTGCTCCAGCTCGGCGCGCGCGGCGTCGTCCAGGGCGTTGGCCCGGGTCGGATGCAGGGCCACCGCGGCGTACACCCGCTGGTCCCAGTGCGCGGCCTGCACCGCCCAGCGAGCCGCGGCCAGATCGTCGGCGATGGTCACCACGGCCTCGACACCGACGGCGCCGGCCCGGTCCAGGATCTCCGTCACACCCGCGGCGTCGGTGGCCCCACAGGCGTCGAGGTGGGTGTGCGCATCGATCAGCGGCGCCAGGGGCGGCGGCGCCGGGGGTGCATCACGCATGGCTGAACGTTTCGAACTCACCGCCACACCATAAAGTGGGGCCTGATGAGCGAGCCTTTCTACGTGACCACCGCGATCGCCTACCCCAACGGCGCACCGCATGTCGGGCACGCCTACGAGTACATCGCCACCGACGCGATCGCCCGCTTCAAGCGGCTCGACGGTTTCGACGTGCGCTTCCTCACCGGCACCGACGAGCACGGCCTCAAGATGGCGCAGACCGCGGCTGCCGAGGGCATCTCGACCGCGGACCTGGCGCGGCGCAATTCCGACGTGTTCCAGCGGCTTCAGGAGAAGCTGGGCGTCACCTTCGACAGGTTCATCCGCACCACCGACGCCGACCACCTCGAGGCCTCCAAAGCCATCTGGAATCGGATGAACGAGGCCGGCGACATCTACCTGGACTCCTACGCCGGCTGGTACTCCGTGCGGGACGAACGCTTCTTCGCCGCCGACGAGACCGAGGAACTGCCCGACGGCACCCGGATCGCCACGGAGACCGGCACCCAGGTCACCTGGACCGAGGAGCAGACGTACTTCTTCCGACTCTCGGCGTACACGGACAAGTTGCTCGAGCTCTACCGGGCACACCCGGAGTTCATTGCTCCCGATGTCCGGCGCAACGAAATCGTGAGTTTCGTCTCGGGCGGCCTGACCGACCTGTCGATCTCGCGCACCACCTTCGACTGGGGCGTCCCGGTCCCCGATCACCCCGACCACGTGATGTACGTCTGGGTGGACGCGTTGACCAACTACCTCACCGGGGTGGGTTTCCCCGATACCGACTCCGCGTCCTACCGCCGGTTCTGGCCCGCTGACCTGCACATGATCGGCAAGGACATCATCCGGTTCCACACCGTCTACTGGCCGGCGTTCCTGATGTCGGCGGGCCTTACGCTGCCGAAACGAGTGTTCGCGCACGGGTTCCTGTTCAACCGCGGCGAGAAGATGAGCAAGTCCATCGGCAACACCGTCGACCCGTTGGCCCTGGTCGACGCCTTCGGCCTCGACGCCGTGCGCTTCTTCCTGCTGCGCGAGGTGCCGTTCGGCCAGGACGGCAGTTACAGCGAGGAAGCCATCATCTCGCGCATCAACACCGATCTGGCCAACGAGCTGGGCAATCTCGCGCAACGCTGCCTGTCGATGGTGGCCAAGAACCTCGACGGTGTGGTGCCCGACCCCGGGTCACTGAACGCCGACGACACCGCGTTGCTCGCCGACGCCGACGCCCTGCTCGGAAAATCCCGCGAGGCGTTCGACCAGCAGGCCATGCACCAGGCCCTGGAAGCCATCTGGCTGACCCTGGGTGCCACCAACCGGTACTTCTCCGCCCAGGAGCCGTGGGTGCTGCGCAAGTCGGAGTCTCCGGCCGACCAGCAGCGATTCCGGTCGGTGTTGTACGTGACGATGGAAGTGGTGCGTATCGCGGCGCTTCTGGTGCAGCCGGTGATGCCCACAGCGGCGGCCAAGCTGCTCGATCTGTTGGGTCAGCCGGCCGAGCAGCGGGATTTCACTGCCATCGCCACCCGCCTGGCCCCCGGCACGGAACTGCCGGCGCCGACGGGAGTCTTCCCCCGCTACCAGACCGAGTGATCTGCGCCACACCCTGTCACATCCGGATAACCGGCGGTGTCTTGAGGTCAGGCGGCTCACCGAGGAGCCCACTGACCGAAGGACGAGAAATGAATGCAGACAAGAGCACCCGTGCCATCGTGATCGGCGGCGGCTATGCCGGAGTGCTGGCAGCCAACCGGCTGACCCAGCAGTGCGCGGTCACGCTGATCAACCCCCGCCCGCAGTTCGTCGAACGGATCCGGCTGCACCAGCTGGTGGCCGGCAACGACGACGCCGTGGAAGGGTATGACAGCCTGCTGCACGGCGATGTCGAGATGGTGGTCGACGCGGCCGCCCGCATCGACGCGCCGGCCCGGCGCGTCATCCTGGCCTCCGGCGCCGAGCTCGGGTACGACTACCTGGTGTACGCGGTCGGCAGCACCGGCTCGGTTCCCGTAGGTGTGCCCGGGGCGGCCGAGTTCGCTTACCCGCTAAGCGAATTCGAGCAGGCCGCGCGGCTGCGTGACCGGCTCGCCGACGTTCCGCTGTCTGCGCCGGTCGTGATCGTGGGCGGTGGGCTGACCGGCGTCGAGGCCGCCTCGGAGTTCGCCGAAGCGGGTCGTCAGGTCACCCTGGTCACGTCGATCCTCGGCCCGTCACTGTCGGCAGCCGGCCGCAAGTCGGTGGCCAAGCGGTTGCGCAAGCTCGGTGTCACGGTGCTCGACGGCGCCGCAGTCACCGCGGTGTCCGCCGCCGAGGTGCAACTCGACGGTGGCCGTTCACTGCCCAGCGCTGTGACCGTGTGGACGGCCGGTTTCGGCGTGCCGGGCCTGGCGGCCGCCAGCGGACTCACCACCGACGCCCTCGGACGCCTGCTCGTCGATGAGACACTGACCAGCGTGGACGACTCGCACATCATCGCCGCCGGCGACGCCGCGTCGCCCTCGGATCTGCCACTGCGGATGAGCTGCCAGGCCGCCTTGCCGATGGGCGCCCAGGCCGCCAACACCGTGCTCGCACGCATCGCCGGCACGGATCCGGCCACCCTCTCACAGGCGATGACGGGTCAGTGCATCAGCCTGGGTCGCGCCGGCGGGACCATCCAGCTGGCACACACCGACGACACCGTGCGCAACCTCTACATCGGTGGTCGCACAGCGGCTTTCATCAAAGAGCAGGTCTGCAAGGGCACGCTGGGTTTCCTGCGCAAGGAAGCCCGCAAGCCGGGCTCGTACTTCTGGCTCAAGGGCGGCAAGCGGGACCGCCGGCTCGCGCACGCCCAGCAGCAACAACGGGTCACCGTCTGATGGACGAGCACGCCGAGCGGTTCACCCACCTGCGACCACTGCTGTTCACCATCGCCTACGAAATCCTGGGTACGGCAACAGAATCCGATGACGTGCTCCAGGAGAGCTATCTGCGGTGGGCGCAGGTGGACCTCGATACGGTGACCGACACCAAGGCCTACCTCGCCCAGCTGGTGACCCGCCAGTCGCTCAATGCTCTTCGGGCACAGTCGCGACGGCGCGAGGAGTACGTCGGGCCGTGGTTGCCGGAGCCACTGTTGGTGCAGACACACGATGCCAGCGCCGATGTGGTGCTGGCCGAGTCGGTGTCGATGGCCATGATGGTGGTGCTCGAGACGCTGACCCCCGACGAGCGCGCCGTCTTCGTCCTGCATGAGGTGTTCGGGTTCGGGCATGACGAAATCGCCTCGGCCATCGGCAAATCGGCGGCAGCGGTGCGTCAGATGGCGCACCGCGCCCGCGAGCACGTGCAGTCCCGCCGCAAGCGGTTCTCGCCCGTCGACCCGCAGGAGTCGGCCGAGCTGACCACCCGGTTCTTCGCCGCAGCGGCCACCGGTGATCTGGAGCAGTTGGTGTCGATGCTGTCGCCGGATGTGGTGTGGACCGCCGACAGCGACGGCAAGGTGAGCGCCGCCCGCCGCCCGGTGGCTGGTGCCGTCAACGTCGCCCGCCTGATCCTGGGCCTGATCCGGATCGCCGGCGACACCGGACGCGTCGAACCCGCGATGTACAACAACACTCCGGCGCTGACGCTGTACCTGGGCGAGCGCCTCGAAGGTGTCATCCTGTTCGACTACACCGACGGCAAGATCACCAATTTCTACGCCATGCGCAACCCGGAGAAGCTCGGCACCGTGCTGGTACCGCGGCAGATCAGCCGGTGAATTCCGGCGTCTGCCAAGCTTGAGGCATGCGCATCGACCGGCTGGGCAGTCTCGGCGGTTCACCCGTCGTGTTGCGCGCTGTCGCCGCTGCCACCACCCGGCTGGGATTGGCCCCACCGGCCGCGTTGTCCGGCGACTGGTTCGGGTCGTCAGCGGTGATCGCGCCGACACTGTGCGCCGAGCCGACGCCGCCGCAGCAGGCCTTCGATGTCGAACCGGGGACCGCCGGCGGTGGCGCGGTGGGCGGTGGCTGGCTCGGTTATCTGTCCTATCCCGACGCCGGCGCCGACGGCACCGCGCACCGCGTCCCGGAGGCGGCGGGCGGCTGGACCGATTGTGTCCTGCGCCGCGATGACGACGGGGTGTGGTGGTTCGAGGATCTGACGGGCGCGCCCATGCCGGACTGGTTGCGCGACGCCCTCGGTGTCGCGGTCGCGGCCAGACCGTGGCGCATCGACTGGTCCGCCCCGGATCGGGCCACCCATGAGGCCGGGGTGCTGGCCTGCCTGGACGCGATCGGCGCCGGCGAGGTGTACCAGGCCTGCGTGTGCACCCAGTTCACCGGCGAGCTGCGCGGCGAGCCGCTGGAATTCTTCGCCGACGCGGTGGGGCGCACCTCCCCGGCCCGCGCGGCGTTCGTCGCCGGGCGGTGGGGCGCGGTGGCGTCGCTGTCACCTGAGCTGTTCCTGCGCCGCCGCGGCCAGACCGTGTGGTCGAGCCCGATCAAGGGCACGTTGCCGTTGCACGCGGATCCGGCCCTGCTGCGCGAGTCGGTCAAGGACGTCGCCGAGAACGTCATGATCGTCGACCTGGTCCGCAACGACCTGGGCCGCGTTGCGGCCACGGGGACGGTGCGGGTGCCGGAACTGCTGGCGGTCCGGCCCGCCCCCGGGGTGTGGCATCTGGTGTCGACCGTCGCCGCCGAGGTGCCCACGACCGTCACCAACCGGGAACTGCTGGAGGTCACCTTCCCGCCGGCGTCCGTCACGGGCACCCCTAAACAGCGTGCGCGCGAACTGCTTTCGGGGTGGGAACCACGTCGTCGCGGTGTCTATTGCGGCACCGTCGGGCTGGCGTCACCGGTGGCGGGCACCGAACTGAACGTCGCCATCCGGACCGTGGAGTTCGACGCGCACTCCCGGGCGGTGCTGGGGGTCGGCGGCGGGATCACCGCCGATTCGGACCCGGCCGCCGAGTGGGCGGAATGCCTGCACAAGGCGGCGCCGACGATCGGCCTGCCTCAGTCGCGCGACTTGAGCACGGCGTCGTAAAGCGCGCGCCGCGATGGCGCGCCGGGGTGTGCGGCCACCACCTGCTGGCACGCGTCCTTGACCCGCACGCCTTGTTCCGTCAGTTCGACGACCTCGGCCACCAAGGTGTCGAGATCCACCTGCGGAACCGCTCCGGCGAGCACAACCGTGATCTCGCCCAGTACGCCGTCGGCAGCCCACTCGGCGAGTTCGGCCAGGGTGCCGCGGACGATGTCCTCGTGGGTTTTGGTCAGCTCGCGACACACCACGGCCCGGCGGTCGCCGCCCAGCACGTCGGCGGCCTCACCAAGCAGGTCGGCCAGACGGCGCGGTGACTCGAAGAACACGCAGGTGCGCTGCTCGGCGGCCAGCATGCCGAGCCACGCCCGGCGGGCCTTCCGCGGCGCGAAGCCCTCGAAGCAGAAGCGGTCCGACGGCAGACCCGACACCGCCAGCGCCGTGGTGACGGCCGACGGACCGGGCAGGCAGCTCACCGGTATCCCGGCCTCGACGCAGCCGGCCACCAGCCGGTAACCGGGGTCACTGATCAACGGCATGCCCGCGTCGGTGACCGCCAGCACCGTCGCGCCGGCTTTCATGTCCTCGATCAGGGCGGGCGCTCGTGCCTGCTCGTTCTGGTCGAACAGGCTGACCACCCGGCCGCCCAGCCGAACCTCCAGCGCGGTGGCCAGCGTCCGGATCCGCCGGGTGTCCTCGGCGGCGACGATATCGGCGGTTGCCAGAGCGTCACGTAGGCGTGCCGACGCGTCGCCAGGTTGCCCCAGGGGCGTGGCGCCCAGCAGCAGACGGCCACCACTCATGGGATGCGAGCCTACGGTCCGTAAAATCGCAGCCGATGACCGCTCCCACCACTGTGCTGCCGGAGCGTGCCGTACCCGTGATCAGCCCCGGCCCGCTCGTCCCCGTCGCCGATTTCGGTCCCGTCGACCGGGCGAACGGCTGGATCATGACCGCGATCGTCACCGCGCTGGCATTGGTGACACGATTCCTGAATCTGCAGTCGCCCACCGACGGCGGCACCCCGGTCTTCGACGAGAAGCATTACGCCCCCCAGGCGTGGCAGGTGCTGCACAACGGCGGGATCGAGGACAACCCCGGTTATGGGCTGGTGGTGCACCCGCCGCTGGGCAAGCAACTGATCGCGATCGGCGAGTGGATCTTCGGCTACAACGGGCTCGGTTGGCGGTTCACCGGAGCGCTGCTCGGCGTGATCATGGTGGCGCTGGCGGCCAGGACGGTCCGGCGGATCAGCCGGTCCACACTGGTCGGCGGGATCGCCGGAGTGCTGTTGGTCGCCGAGAGTGTGTCGTTCGTGACGGCCCGGACGGCGCTGCTGGACGGGTTTCTGGTCTTTTTCGTCGTCGCCGCGTTCGGGGCGCTCATCGTCGACCGCGACCAGGTGCGGATGCGGATGCACAACGCGCTGCTCGACGGCCGCATCAACGAAACGCCGTGGGGCCCTCGACTCGGGGTGCGGTGGTGGCGCTTCGGCGCCGGCGTACTGCTGGGCCTGGCGTGCGCGACGAAGTGGTCGGGCCTGTACTTCGTGTTGTTCTTCGGGCTGATGTCGCTGGCTTTCGATGTGGCCGCCCGTCGTCAGTACCGGGTGCCGCGGCCGTGGCTGGGAACGCTGCGGCGCGATCTCGGCCCCACCGCCTACGTCATGGGTGTGATTCCGCTGGCGGTTTATCTGGCCAGCTTCTGGGGCTGGTTCGCGTCCGAGACCGCGGTGGACCGGCACGCCGCTGGGCAGGAAATCGGTGAACGGCAGTGGTGGCAGCCACCCGATGCCATCCGCTCGCTCTGGTACTACACGGCCAAGGCCTATGAGTTCCATTCCGGGCTGACCAACGCCGCGGGCAACCACCACCCGTGGGAATCCAAACCGTGGACCTGGCCGATGTCGCTGCGGCCCGTGCTCTATGCGATCGATCAGGACAACGTCCCCGGCTGCGGTGTGCAGTCCTGTGTGAAGGCGGTCATGCTCGTCGGCACCCCGGCGATGTGGTGGCTCGCGGTTCCGGTGCTGCTGTACACGGCGTGGCGCACCTTCATCCGCCGGGACTGGCGCTACGCCGTGGTGTTGGTCGGCTACTGCGCCGGCTGGCTGCCGTGGTTCGCCGACATCGACCGGCAGATGTACTTCTTCTACGCCGCCACTATGGCACCGTTCATGGTGATGGCGATCGCGCTCATCTGCGGCGACATCCTCTACAAACGCAATCAGAACGCTGAGCGCCGGACCCTGGGGTTGCTCGTCGTGTGCTTCTACATGGCGCTGGTCGTGACGAACTTCGCGTGGTTGTTCCCGGTGTTGACCGGACTGCCCATCTCCCAGGCCACCTGGAACATGCAGATCTGGCTGCCCAGTTGGCGCTAGCTCCGGGTTCCCCTCCTGGGTGCTACGCCGATCCGCAGTCCACGGTCGCCGGCCGCCGCCCACTGGGACTGCCCAACAACCCCCACCTGCGCCACCAACCCCCAAACACCGCCAACCGCCCCCACCGGCGCAGCCCACGACCGCTACACACCCCACCCCGGCGCCAACCACACGACCCTCAGCTGCACCCGGGCGTAGCACCCGGACAGTCGGGTGGTGCCGCCCCGCACCACCGCGCAGGAACTCCCCCGCGGCCATATCCCACCCCGCACGCTATGCCGATCCGCAGTCCACGGTCGCCGGCCGCCGCCCACTGAACCTGCCCAACAACCCCCACCTGCGCCACCAACCCCCAAACACCGCCAACCGCCCCCACCGGCGCAGCCCACGACCGTCGCACACCCCACCCCGCGCCAACCACACGACCCTCAGCTGCACCCGGGCGTAGCACCCAGGATCCATACACACCTGGTGATTGATCCCCAGTTGACGGCGTCGGCGGTTGGCGTCGCGACAGGGCGCCGTCATCGCGCGTCACGATGACCCGTGATGCGAGCAATCATCGGCAGCGAACTCTTGGCCGCGGGCATCCTGACCCGAGGCCAACTCCGCGCCCGGTACACCCGGGTGCTCACCGACGTGTATCTGCCACGCGATTGCGAACCGACGGTCGTCGACTACGCCGAGTCCGCTTGGCTGTGGTCGGGACGCACAGGCGTCATCACCGGTATCGCGGCCGCAGCGCTTCACGGAGTCACCTGGATTGACGTCGACGCGCCCATCGAAGTGCTCACCAGCAGGAGATCCTCCGACCCCAGACTGATCACCAGGAGAGAACGCCACCACGACGACGAAGTTCGGAGGCTCACATCCGGTGTGTTGATCACCTCGCCGGCGCGCACGGCGCTCGACCTCGCCCGTCACCACCCACGCCTCGTCGCGGTGAAACACCTCGACGCGCTGGCGGCCGTCACCGGCATCTCGCGGACCGAGATCGCCGCGCTGACCCACCGCTACCGGGCGGTCCCCAACATCAGAGAGTGCTGGGATCCGTTGCGACTCATGGACGGTGGCGCCAAGACGCCGCGCGAAACCGAGCTGCGTGTGGCGATGGTTGACGCCGGCCTACCGAAACCCGCCACGCAGATCTGGGTGAACAACGGCGCGCGGTCCGCCATCGTTCCACTGGGTTGGGAACAACAGCGGATCGGGCTCACCCCCGCCCACTTGCTCGACAAAGGCGACCAACTCAGCCGCAGCAACATCCTGCAACTGATGAACTGGATCAACCTCTTCGTCCCGGCGGACGAGAAGCTGACGACCACCGCCCACTGGGTCCGTGAGGCGTTCCATGTCCAAAAGTGCCGGGGCCTGTTCTGAACGGAACTACAGCGGGTCGCGCGCCGCCGGACACGACATACACCGCGGCCCGCCCCGGCCGGTACCCAGTTCGGATGCCGCGATGCGCAGCACCTCGATACCCGAATCCTCCAGTCGCGCATTGGTTTCGGTGTTGCGTTCGTAGGCGACGACGACTCCCGGCGCCAGGGCCAGAGTGTTGTTGCCGTCATCCCACTGCTCCCGCTCGGCCGTGACGGGATCCAGACCGGTGTCGATCACCCGCAGCTTGGCGATTCCCATCGCGTCGGCCGCGGCATCAACAAACGGCGCGGCCCGGTCGATCTTGACCCCGCCGCCGTCGACCCGGTGAATCGTGAACGCCGACAACGAGTCCACGATGTTCGGGTACATCACCACAGCGTCGGTGTCGACCATCGTGCACACCGTGTCGAGGTGCATCTGAGCGCGTTCCTGCGCAATCGGCACGGCCAGCACGGTGTGCGCCAGATCGTCGTCGAACAGGCTGCGCGCCAACGCCTCCGCACCCGCGGGGGTGGTGCGCTCCCCCACCCCGACCGCCACCACACCGGGCGCCAGCAGGAGCACGTCCCCGCCTTCCACCGGTGCCGACCGCGACTCGTATGCCCGTCGCACTCCCAGGAACCGCGGGTGATGGGCATAGATGAGGTCGGTCAGCGAAGTCTCGCGGATCCGGGCCGGCATCGACAGGGAGGTGATGGCCACCCGCGGCCCGATCCAGAACGACGAGTCCCGGGTGAACAGCAGATTGGGCAGCGGGTCGATCACAAAATCGGCGCCATGATGCATACGGCGCACCAGCGACAGTTCCTGCTCGCCGAACGGCAACTCGTCAAAGGTCATGCCCGCCATCAGCACATGAGCCAGCGAATGGGCGTCGAGGGTGCGCAGGTACGCCGCGAGTTCCTGCGACAGCGGTAATCCCAGCCGGCGGGCATCCACCGCCGCGGAGATCCCGTGCATGCGTGCCGCGCCGCTGGCCAGCGCTTCGGACAACAAGTCGGGCAGCAGCAGCACTTCGACACCGCGCGAACGCAACAGCGCGGCGAAGGCGTCGTGCTCCTCCTGCGCACGCGACACCCAGGGCAGGCCGTCGAAGAGCAGCGTGTCGTTGTTGCGGGGAGTCAGCCGCTGCAGCTCGGCGCCCGGCCGATGCAGGATCACCACCCGCAACCTGCCGACCTCGGAATTCGAGCCAAGCTGGGCGACACTCACGTCTAGCACCGTAGCGCGATTCCGTGCCTCAACTATTGTTCAGGTGTATGGAGACCAACGATCTGGCTCCCGGGGAGCTGGCCCACCGGGCCGGCGTCGCGGTCTCCGCGCTGCATTTCTACGAGCGCGAAGGCTTGATCAGCAGCCGTCGCACCTCGGGTAATCAGCGCCGCTACGCCCGCGACACCCTGCGCCGGGTCGCTTTCATCCGGATGTCGCAGCGCCTGGGCATCCCGCTGGCCAGGGTGCGTGAAGCGCTGGCGACGCTGCCCACCGACCGGGTGCCCACCAGCAAGGACTGGGCCAAGTTGTCGGCGGGCTGGCGGCAGGATCTCGACGACCGCATCCTGCACCTGCAGCGCCTGCGCGACAACCTCGCCGACTGCATCGGCTGCGGCTGCCTGAGCTTGAAGACGTGCATGCTCTCCAACCCCGGCGACGTACTCGCCGAGAACGGGCCGGGCGCCGCGCGGCTCTAGATATCCCGTCGCTTCGCTCGCGGTTTTCGAACGCGTGTGCGATACAGTGGAACACGTGTCTGTGGCAGTTCAGGATTCCCTGTTCGACCATGAAGAGCGCCGCACCCTGTCCAACGGCGCGTGGATCGACGTCCGCTCGGGGTGGATCGAGGACGTCGAGTACGCCCGCACGCTGTTCGACGAACTGCGCGAGGCAGTACCGTGGCGCGCCGAGCGCCGCAAAATGTATGACCGCGTGCTCGATGTCCCGCGACTGGTCAGCTTTCACAACCTGCTCGAGGGGCCGGTGCCCCACCCGGCCCTCAAGCAACTCCGCCGGCGACTCAACGACATCTACGCCGGCGAACTGGGCGAACCATTTGTCAGCGCAGGCCTGTGCCTGTATCGCGACGGCAACGACAGTGTGGCCTGGCACGGCGACACCGTCGGCCGCAGCAGCACCGAAGACACCATGGTCGCGATCGTGAGCCTGGGTGCCGCACGCACATTCGCGTTACGGCCCCGCGGCGGCGGGCAGTCGCTGCGCATCCAGCACGGCCATGGCGACCTGCTGGTGATGGGCGGGTCGTGTCAGCGGACGTGGGAACACGCCATCCCGAAAACCAGCAAGCCGACCGGGCCCCGGATCAGCATCCAGTTCCGGCCCCGCGACGTGCGCTAGTGCCGCGTCAGCCCGCGCGGATGGCGGCCACAGCGTCCGACAGCAACTTCTCCGCGCGCGCCGTGTCCACCGGCACCACCGGCTTGTCGGGAACCACCAGGGGATTGGCCGTCACGATCACCTGGTAGTCGCCGAAGTGCGCCAGATAGCTGTAGATCTCCCCGGTTTGCGGTTTGCCGTTGACGGTGGTCTGCAGCACGCGATGCACGCCCTGGGTCTGCACCCCGTCGATCTGGGGTGTCGGGACCACCTCGACGGTGCCGCGCAGTGCTCCGCCGGCGAAATTCACCTTCTGGCAGTTGTCGGGCCGTTCGACCGTCGGGACGGGTTCGCTGGTCTCCATCGCGATGGTGATGAACCGCAGACCTTCCCCTTCAGCCGACACCGCCGCCATGTTGCCCTTGAGGTCGGCGGGCATCTGCTGGCCCGCGGCGAACTGCGCGCAATCGGCCGGTTCGAATTTCAGCCCTTCCGGCAATTTCTGCGCCGCGAGCAGCTTGGGGTCGATGCCGGTGGTGGGCACCTCGGTGACCTTGAACTCCGGTCCGAAAGAACCTTTCAGCTCGGAGACCTTGGCGATATCGGCCGACGAACCCTCGGCCGCCTCGCCCTCACCCGAGGAGCATCCGGCGAGTGCGCCGACGCTCGCGAGGGCAACCGGGATGACGACGATTGCTTTGCGAATCCACATCGAGGGTCAATCTACCCACGCAAAGTGCCGACCGCCGTCACCAGTAGGTCACTGGCGTACTGCGGCGGCAGCGGCACATCGATCGATCCGGGATCCGTCACCAATGTGACGAACACCATGTGCTCACCGACGTACGCCATGAAAGTTTCAGCCCGCGAATCGGTTTCGGTTCCGGATTCCACCACGTTACGGATCACGCTGCTGGCGCCGAGCGTGGCCGCGCCGTCGATCACCGGCGCATCCACCAGGCTCACCTCGGCTGAGGACCCCCCGTAGTTCATCGCCCACCGGCCGCACTCGGCGAGGAGCACGGGGTCCAGCCCCACCAGACCCGTGCCGCCCGACACCACCACGACATGGATGATTCCGCCCGGTCCGGATCCCGACACGCCCTGTGCCGGTCCGTCGGGCATCGGGTCCACCAGCGCGGCGCACTGCGGCGGCTCCGCTGTCCATCCGCGGCCGAACCCCCAGAACGCCACCGGTGACGAGGCGTAACCGCCGACCTCGGCGACCTCGTAGCCCTCGGGCAGTTCCGGCCGTATCCGCCGGATGCGGTCAGGGTCGACGTCGGCGGTGTGCAACTCCGGCGCCGCGGTGGGCGACGGTTCGGTTGCCGGGGGCACGCTCGGCGCTGCGCACGCGGCCAGCACGGTGACAGTCAGGACGCCCAGCGTCAATGACTTCACCGGCCCTTACTACCACAGGCGGATGCGTCAGCGGTTGAGGCGCCAGATATCGGACGACATCACCGTGGCGAATGTGCACCACAGCGGATACGGCGCAAGCGCAAGTCCCGCTTGTGGATTCACCTTTGCCGTGCGCCGCGCCAGGTCCGCACTGCTGAGTGCCAGCGCTCCCGCCGCGATCGCCGAAGGGCCGAGCTTGTGCGCTTTGAAGAACAACCAACTCCAGCTCGCGTTGAGCACCAGGTTGGTGCCCAGCGCGGCGATGTACGCGCGTGCTTCGGCGGGATTCTGGGCGCGCAGCTTGTCGATGGTGCCGGCCGAGGTGATGGCGATATCGCCGTACAGCGTGGTCCAGGCCACCGGGAACACTCCGTTGGGCGGCACGTAGGACGGCTTCTTCAACGTCGGGTACCAGGTTTCGACACCGGCCTTGCTGGCGATGCTTCCGATGACGGCCGCGGCCGCGGTGCCGAGTCCGGTCGCGATCAAGGTGCGTGAGGGCATGGTCTGACGCTACCTGTCGCCTTTTCGTCACCCGCCGGTGCTTTGCTCACCGTAGGCTGCCCGGGGAGAACCATCTCGAAGGAGACCACACCGATGAAGAAGCTCACCTCAGTCGCTGGTGCGGGCATCACCGCGCTCGCCCTCGGCCTCGCCCTCGTGGGCTGCGGCTCGGACTCGTCGACCGAGGCCACCAGCTCGTCGACCACCAGCAGCGTGGAGGAAGAGACCTCGACCACCTCCGCGGAGGCCGCATCCCCGACACCGGCCCAGCCGGCCGGCGCCAACGAGACCATCCAGGACTACATCGTCCAGAACGGCATCCAGGAATCCGGGGTCAAGCGTGGCGATCCCGGCACCCCCACGGTCAACCTCCCGGTCCCCCCCGGTTGGCAGCAGCGCGACGATCTCGCCGAGGCACCGTACGGCGCCATTTTCTTCCCCGGTAGCGCGGTGCCGGGGAACCCGCCCCGGATCCTGGCGCTGATGTCGAAGCTGACCGGTGACGTCGACACCGAGAAGCTGCTCCAGTACGCCCCGGGCGAGTTGCAGAACATGCCCGGCTGGCAGCCGATGAACCCGGGCACCCGCAACCAGCTGAGCGGATTCGAGGCGTTCCAGATCGCCGGCGCTTATGAGATCGATGGCCGCAAAGGCATGATCGCGCAGAAGACTGTCGTCATCCCCGCCGATGACGGAGTGTTCGTGCTGCAGCTCAATGCCTATGCCGACCAGAGCGAAGCCCCTCTCCTCGGCGACGCCACGGCACTCATCGACCAGCAGACGAAGATCACCGCCGCCTGAGTTATCAGGCCCGCGAGATCCTGGACGCTTCGGCGATCTGCTCGGGCGACGGCCGCACCCCGGTGTAGCGCTCGAACTGTTCGGCGGCTTGCAGGGCGATCACCTCGGCTCCGGTGATCACCTGCTTGCCCGCCGAGCGGGCCGCGACGATCAGCGGCGTCTCCGACGGCAACGCCACCACGTCGAACACGGTGTCGGCAGCGGCGATCATGTCGGCGTCAAACGGGCTGTCGTGTTCTTCGGGTCCCCCTGCCATGCCGACCGGGGTCACGTTCACGATGATCGAGGCCGTCGCCCCGCCGACATGGGGACGCCAGTGATAGCCGAGCCGCTCTGCCAGCTCGGGGCCGGCCCTTTCGTTGCGCGCGACCAACGTTCCCTGCTGAAACCCCTTGTCGCGGAACGCTGATCCCACCGCGCTGGCCATGCCGCCACTGCCGTGGACCAGCACCGTCTGCTGCGGGTTCAGGCCGTACTGCGCGATCAGTTTCTCGATCGCGATGTAGTCGGTGTTCGCCGCGGTCAGCACGCCGTTGTCGTTGACGATCGTGTTCACCGAATTGATCACCCGCGCGGAATCCTCCACGTGGTCGACGAGCGCGAGCACATCCTGTTTGAACGGCATCGACACCGAGCAACCGCGAATCCCCAGCGCCCGGACCCCGCCGATGGCCGCCACGATGTCGGTGGTGGTGAACGCCTTGTAGAGGAAGTCCAGTCCGAGTTGGTCGTAGAGGTGGTTGTGGAACCGGGTGCCGATGTTGCTGGGCCGCGCGGCCAGCGAGATGCACAGCGTGGTGTCCTTCGACAGCGGTGGTCGTGTCATCGCCGCTCCTGCCCTACAAGGCCCGGATCATCTGGCGGGCAACATCTTCGATGCGTTTCTCGGTCTTGCTGTCGAACGGCAGCGCGGTGGGCACGTCCACCACGGTGGTGACGATTCCCAGGTCCTCCCGTTCCCAGCGGGCGCCGGCTCTGTTGAAGATGGTGCGCATCGCCAGATTCTCCGACAGCACCCGACCCGAAAAGGTCTTGACCCCGGCCACCCGGGCCGCCACCGCCAACGCACCCATCAAGTAGGTCCCGATCCCCCGGCCCTGATACTCGTCACCCACCGTGAACGCGATCTCGGCGGTGCTGCTGTCACGTTCGTCGCGCACGTAACGCGCGTCGGCCACGACATCGCCGTTCTCGGTGGTGACCACCCAGACGAAGTGGTCGACGTAATCGACTTCGAACAGGTAGCGCATCAGCGCTTCGGTGGGCACCCGCGGCGACTGGAATCGCCGGTAGAGCGTTTCGCTGGAGAACTCGACGGGCCCGTTCGTGGTGCGCGCACTGTCGCCGGGCAGCACCGGCCGCACCAGTAGCCGGGTCCCGTCGGTCGTGGTCATCGGGATCGGCGTGATGAACGCCGCGAGGCGCTGGCGGGCGGTGCGGATGAGCATCGCGAGCACACCCGGCAGTTCGATCAATTCGTCGAACGCCTGGTCCCCGCCGACCCACCCGTCGAGCTCTTCGATCGCCGTGACGGTCGCGGTGCGCGGCGAATGCCGTAGCAACGCGATTTCGCCGACGATGCGCCCGGATGCGACGTGGGTGACAAACGAATAGCCGTCGTCGCTCTCGCGCGAGATCTCGACCCGGCCGTGGTGGATGATCAGGAAGAAGTCGGCGGAATCGCCCTGGGTCATCAGGGTCTCACCCACGCCGGCCTTGATCGGCTTCAGCTCTCTGGCCAGCGGATACAGGTCGGCGCCGAAGCAGTCAGCGAACACCGAGAGGGCTGCGAGGTCGCTGGCACGCTGGACTAAGCTCATCGCCACGTCATCGTCCTTCCGATGGTTCAAACGTTACCGGAGTGCCCCGGCAACTCGGGGCCGATGAGGCGGAGTGAACATGTGAGGGCCGGGCGTGACGGGCTCGCTGAATTCGCAAATCGGGGGGCGCACCACTACGCCGCGGGTACCACCGATTCGGCAAGCGCCAGCACCGCGGTGATCGCTGAGCGCAGCACGCCGCCGTCGGCTGCCGAGATCCGCACAGCCCAACCGCAGTCGTTCGGCAGCGCACTGCCCCCGAGGTACACCGGTCGATCGCCGTTCAGTACGGCAAGGGACTCGACATCGTCGGTGTGCGGTAGGGAACCTGCGCCGATGACGTACACCGTGGCAAATGCTGTGGGGGCACGGCGAACTCGCGGCATCGCCTCCAACAGTTGGGCGTCGCGCGCCAGGAGAACCCCGTCGGGACCGCACACCTGCACCACGGATTCGTAGCTGCCGAACACCTCATCGGTCAGGTCGGGATGCAGCACCACCGCGTCGCACAGGACCGCCCGGCCGCCAGGTTCCACGCTCACCCGGGTGCACTGCCGGTAGCGGGCATGCGGGGTCAGGATGCGCGGTGCGGGATCGAACACCAGGTCACTGTGTCCGTCGACCCCCAGCTCGGTGTCCTCCACTGTGACGGCGCCATCGGGAATCCCGCTCACCGTGGTGGCACCCTGGCCCCGCACCACCGCTGATCCGCGGTCCACCGCACGGATACGTTGCACCACCACATCGCCGGGTATCAGCGTGCCCGCGGCATTCTGGATGGTCACCGCTCCGACACAGGGCCGGGCGGGATCACTGAACACCCGGCCGACCAACAACGGCCAGCGATAACGGCGGCGGGTCAACGCAGTGCGCCCGCCGACCGCGGCGAAGGTCAGGTCCAGGGCGGCGCTCACACGAAGAGCACTTCCCGTTCCAGCACATCCATCAGCGCGTCCACGCCGTCGCCGCCGCGGGCGCTGATCGCGACCACCGGACGGCCATTGCGGACGTCATCGGCTTCTTTGAGCATCAGCGGCAGGTCCACCCCGACGTGTGGGGCCAGGTCGACCTTGTTGACCACCAACAGGTCACAGCGCAGCACACCGGGCCCCCGCTTGCGCGGGATGTCGTCACCGCCGGCGACGTCGATCACGAACAGCCAGTAGTCCACCAGGTCGCGCGAGAAGGTCGAGGCCAGATTGTCCCCGCCGGATTCCAGCAGGATCATCTCGGTATCCGGGAACTCGGCCTCCAGGGCGTCCGCAGCCGCCACATTCAGCGACGGGTCCTCCCGGATCACGGTGTGCGGGCAGCCGCCCGCCTCGACGGCCCGCACCCGCCGCGGGTCGATCAGCCCGGAGCGCCGCACCCGCTCGGCATCCTCGGCGGTCACCAGGTCGTTGGTGATCACCGACAGCACCCGCCCCCGGGCAGCGAACCCGGCCAGCAGAGCCTCGACGAGCGCGGTCTTACCGGAACCGACCGGTCCGCCGATACCGACGCGCGCAGCTTTCATCGCAGCATGTACTTTCTCGAAAAGGGCACGGAAACCGGCGCTTCCGCGGTGAGCAGCTGTCCATCGGCGTACACGTCGAAGGTGCGCGGATCCACCTCGACGTGCGGCAGCGCGCTGTTGCGCACCATGTCCTTCTTGCGCAGACTCCGCACCGAGGTGATGGGCAGGACGTTCTTGCGTAACCCCAGTCGCTCCGGCACGCCGGCATCGACGGCGAGTGAGGACATGAACACAAATCCGAGTTCGGCGGCGGCGTCACCGAGGGCACCCCAGTTCGGGCGCTGGATCACCGGCTCGGATGAGGAGATGGACCCGGCGGCATCCCCCAGTGCGGCCCAGGCCACAAAACCGTTCTTGAGCACCTGACGCGGCTTCACGCCGAAGAACGCCGGCTGCCAGATCACCAGGTCGGCCACCTTGCCCACCTCGACCGAGCCGATGTGTGCATCGACGCCTACCGAAATGGCTGGATTGATGGTCAGTTTCGCGATATAGCGCTTCACCCGCTCGTTGTCGGCGGCCACGGTCTTCTCCTCCGGAAGCCGGCCCACCCGCTGCTTCATCACCGCGGCCAATTGCCAGCAGTTGGCGATGTTCTCCGCCACCCGGCCCATCCCCTGGGTATCGCTGCCGAAGATGGAGATGGCCCCCATGTCGTGCAGGAAGTCTTCGGCGATCATGGTCTGCGGCCGGATGCGCGCCTCGGCGAACGCGATGTCCTCGGGCGCTTCCCAGTTCATCAGGTGCGCCAGCATGGTCATCGGCACCCCTTCGTCGAGTCCGCCCAGGGTGTACGGGTTGGTGGGGTTGGTGGTGCCCGGGATGACGTTGTCGTAGCTGACGCACCGGATCAGGTCGGGCGCGTGCCCACCGCCGGCGCCTTCGATGTGGTACAGGTGGATGGTGCGGTCGCCGATGGTCGACATCGTGGTCTCGGAGAAGCCGAACTCGTTGATCGAATCGGTGTGCAGATGCACCGCGAAGTCAGCGGAATCCGCTGCTGTCAGCGTCTTGTCGATGATCGAGGGTGACGCACCGAAATCCTCGTGGATCTTCACCGCACCCGCGCCTGCGGCCACCATCTCCAGCACCGCGGCAGGATCCGACGAACCGCGACCGAACGGAACATAGTTCATCGGCGAGTACTCCCCCGCCTTGAGGAACAACCCGAGATTGCGGGGACCGCCGGTGGCCACCTCGAACGTCGGCCCCAGGGAGCCGCCGATCAATGTGGTGGTGCCCGTGGACAGGGCATGTTCGGTCTGCTGCGGTGAGATCAGATGCGCATGGGTTTCGATGGCGCCGGCGGTGACGATCATGCCTTCGGCGGGAATGGGCGTGGTGGCCGTGCCCACCACCATGCCCTCGGTGATCCCAGGCATGACATCCGGATTGCCCGCCTTACCGATACCCACAATCCGGCCGTCGCGAATACCGATGTCGGCCTTGACGATTCCGGCCACCGCATCGACGATCAAGGCGTTCATGATCACGTAGTCCAGCGCGCCGTCGGCCACCGTCGTCGACGGCCGGTAGCCTTCCCCGTCACGCACGGATTTGCCTGCGCCGCTCAGGAGTTCGTAACCCGCAACGGTGTAGTCGTGTTCCACTTCGACGAAGAGGTCGGAGTCGGCCAAGCGCACCCGGTCCCCCGTCGTGGGCCCGAACACCCGCGCATAGGCCGCGCGATCGATACTCGTCACCGCACCGCCTCCAGCGGTCCGTCACACGCGCCCGAGAAGCCGTGGATCACCCGGTCCCCCGCCATGGGCACCAATCGCACATCCACCGGGATTCCGGGTTCGAAGCGCACCCCGGCGCCCGAGGCGACGTCCAGTTTGTACCCCCACGCTGCGCGCCGGTCGAACTCCAGAGCGGCGTTGGTCTCGAAGAAGTGGGTTTGGCTGCGTACCTGGATATCCCGATCGCCGCGGTTGACGACGGTCAGCGAGACCCGCTCCACGCCGGGGAACAGTTCGACCGGTTGCTCGCCGACGATGATCTCGCCGGGCTGGATATCGTTGCGCCCCGGGATGATCGGGTCGATCAGCGTCACCAGTTTGGTGCCGTCGGGAAACGGAGCGTCCATCGTCACGATGCGCACCATGTCCGGCACCCCCGGCTCGCACTGATCGGCGCGCAACAGCGCCGCGGCGCGGTCGATCACCTCGTCGTAGGCCAGGTTCTTGCGGGCCGCCAGCATCACCTCGTCGACCAGCAGCGCCACCGCTTCCGGATGGCTCAGCAGTACTCCCTCGCGGAGATTGCGTCGCGCCAGTTCGGCGGCACTGAACAGCGTGAGCCGCTCGATCTCGGTGGGCGTCAGATTCACAGATGCTCCTAACTGGCGAAAAGCCGGATGCCGTCGCCGCGGCGTTGGGCGGCGATATCGGCGTAGGCGGTGAAGGCGGCGGGGGTGTCACGGGGTTCACGCCGCAGCAGGTCGAGAAACACAGGGGTGCACGCCGAGTTAACCCGTTGCCCACCGAGATGTCCGATGATGCCGAGGCGGATGGCGGCACCGACTATTCCGGAGAGCACCTGCCACGCCGCGATGGTTTCGGCCGTCTCCAAGGTGACACCGGCCGCCCGGAGGCAAACGGCTTGCGCCACCGGCAAGTGCCCGGGCACGGTTCCCGCGACGACACGGCTGCGGTACTCGGTGACACCGCCGTCGACGATCATCGAGAAGGTACTCAACGTGGCGGCACCGGCGCGCCGGGAGGCCTCCCGCAGCACCGACATGGTGGCGACCGCTTCGGCGAGGCCGTCCACCCCCGCAGGGTCACGCTGCGCCCAGGCCTGCCTCATGAGCACCCGGTCGCAGTGATGCCAACGACCCTCCAGCTGTTCGGAGGCGAATGCGGTGACGTCATCCTCATCGTGAACCAGGCCGTCGCGGTAGGAGCCCTCCAGACCCGACGAGAACGCGAACCCGCCGGAAGGAAACGCGCTGTCGCCGAACCGGATTGCGGCCAGCAACTGTCCCAGCTCAGACACGCCGGACCTGTCCGCTCTCGAGGAGGTCGGCGATCCGCGCGGTGTAGTCCGGCTCCGGCCCCTGCAGGTGCACCACCAGCGTGTCGGTGTGCTGATCGACCTTCCAGTGCAGATGACCGGCCAGGAACCCCAGCCGCAGTGCCGCCGCCGCGTCGACGGCCCGCAGGGTCAGCGTCTGCGGCGCCCCGGCGCGCACCACCACGGCCCGGTCCGTCTCCAGGAGCAGCACCGCCCCGTCGGCCAGTGCACTGTCCCGTGGCAGCACCACCGCGTAGTCGACACCTGCATCAGAGGTCACCCGCAGGCGCTTGCGATCCAGGTCGTGGACATCGAGATGGACGTACTCGACCGCATGCTGGTGTTGCAGGTCGTGCAACCGGCCGGCGACGGCATCGTCGGAGGTCCACCCGACGATGCGCTCGAGGAGTTGCATCAGGCGGCGACCGGCGCGATCTTGCCGACCACGTCGGTGTTCTGCTCCAGCGCGTAGCCCACTTGCAGGATCTCGGGCTCCGCGAACGGCTTTCCGAGGATCTGTACGCCCAGCGGCAGCCCTTCGGCGGTGAAGCCGGCGGGTACCGACAGAGAGGGCAAGCCGGTGACGTTGGCCGGCGCCGAGTACCGCACGTACGCGGCCGTGGCCGCTTCGACGCTGCCGTCCGGCCAGGTGATGAACGGGTCGGAGCGCAGTGTGGCCGGCCCCACCAGGGTGGGCGCCAACAGCACATCGATATCGCTGAACATCTCTTTCCATGCTGCTTGGATCAACGTCCGCAGGCGCAACGCGTTGACGTAATCGGTGGCCAGTTCGGCGGCACCGGTTTCCAGCAGGGTACGCACCTCGTCGGTGAACTTCTCCGGCGAATCCCGCAGGTGGTCCTGATGGTAGGCGGCGGCCTCGGGCATCATGATCGCCCATTCGGTGGGAATGATGTGCTCGGCCAACGGGATCGTGACCTCCACCAGTTCGGCGCCCAGACCTTGCAGGGTGGTGGCGGCAGCCTGGGCCGCCGCGGCCGCTTCGGGGTCCAGTTGCTGGTTGTAGTAGTTGGCCGGGATCCCGATCTTCTTGCCCGCCACCCCGGCACCGATACCGCTGACCATATCCGGCACCGGCACATCCACGGTGGCGGGATCCCGGCGGTCGTAACCGGACATGGCCGCCATCACCAGCGCGGAGTCGATCACGTTGCGGCTCAGGGGCCCGACGTGATCGAGCGACCAGGACAACGAAGCGACGCCGACGCGGGATGCGCGACCGAAGGTCGGTTTCAGGCCGACGGTCCCACACAGCGAGGCCGGGATGCGGATCGAACCGCCGGTGTCACTTCCGAGGGCGACGTGGACGACGCCCGCACCCACCGCGGCACCTGAACCGCCGCTGGAACCGCCCGGTGTGCGGTCCGGCGCCCAGGGGTTACCCGTGGTGGGAGTGGTGGCCCCGTAGGCGAATTCATGGGTGTGGGTCTTGCCGATCAGCACCATCCCGGCGTCGTACAACTTGGTCACCGATGCGCAGTCGGTGTCGGGCACGTGTTCCTCGCGCTGCGCCGAGCTGGAGGTGGTCTTCACCCCGGCGGTGTCGTACAGATCCTTGACGCCGAGCGGAATGCCGTGCAGCGGTCCACGGTAGTTTCCGTCGGCGATCTCCTTCTCGGCCAGTTTGGCCTGCTCCAGCGCCAGTTCGGGGGTGACGGTGACGAAGGCGGTGAGCAGCGGCTCCGTTTCGGCGAGCCGGTCCAGTGACGACTGCGCCACCTCGACCGGCGAGACCTCCTTGGCCTGGATCTTGGCGGCGACCTCGATGAGCGGGAGTTCGTACAGTTCCATGACGTACCTTTCGTTCAGTCCCAGCTGGCTTTGAACCCGACGGCGGGCACGGTTTCACCCAAACCGGGTGTGGATGCCTTGCGGATCAGCGCGAGCGTCGACGAGTACGTCTCGTAGTGCTCGGCCAACCGTTCCGCGGACACCGTCACGCCGGCGAAGTCGAAGACCGCCGCGATGGCTTCCTCGGATGGAATGTCACTGTCAGACATGGCTTCTCCTCTCAGATGGGTAGGGGTACGTCAACACAGCCTGCGAGCTTCTCGAACGCTCGCCCGGCGCCCAGCACGCCTGCATCGGCGCCGGGCCGGCCCATCAGCTGCAATCCGATCGGCAGTCCGTCCCCACCGAATCCGGCGGGCACGGTCAGGGCGGGCATCCCGGTGACGTTCGCCGGAACGGTCAGAGCGTTGATCGCCCACAGGATCGGGGTGACCTGACCGCCGAACGGTACTTCCGTCGAGCCGTACGGCGGTGCGGTCATCGGGATGGTCGCCGAGGCCAACAGATCGATACCGGAGGCGAACATGGTGTCCATGCCGGCGATGACGGCGGCTCTGGCCCGCAGTCCGTCCAGATAGTCCACCCCGGTGTAGGCGGCACCGGCGGCCAGAGCCTCCTGGACATCAGCGCCGAACTTGCCGGGACTCATCCCGGTCTGCCTGGCGTGCCAGGCGGCGGCCTCGACACCGCACACCACTTTCACCACGTCCGAACTCAGCTCGACGTCGGGGAATGTGACGGGGCGGATGGTGGCCCCGGCGCGTTCCAGCGTCCGCAGGGCCGCCTCGAATGTCGTCGCGACGTCCGCGTCGAGCCGGTCGCAGAAGTAGTCCTCGGCGATCCCGATGGTCAAACCCTGTGTCCCACGCCCGAATTCACCGCGGAAGTCGGGAACGGCGGCGTTGCTGCTGAACGGGTCAGCCGGGTCGTGTCCGGCGATCACCTCCAGCAGCGCCACCACGTCGTCGACGGTGCGCCCCAGCGGGCCGGTGTGATCCAGCGTCGAGCTGAGCGCACTGACCCCTCGGCGGCTCACCGTGCCGAAGGTGGGTTTGTGTCCGGTGACCCCGCACAGGGCGGCCGGAATGCGGATCGAGCCACCGGTGTCGGTGCCCAGCCCGGCGGTGGTCACGCCCGCGGCGATGGCCGCGCCGGTACCGCCGCTGGAGCCGCCGGGGATGCGGTCCAGCGACCACGGGTTGCGGGTGGGTGGGGTGTTCACGCCGTAGGCGTACTCGTGCGTGGTGGTCTTGCCGAGGATGATCGCGCCGGCCGCCCGCAGCCGCCGCACCGCCGCGGAATCCTCGAGCGCCAGATGCTCAGGCGCACCCAGGGATCCGTTGCCCGTACGGTATCCGCCGACGTCGTAGATGTCCTTGACCACCACCGGGACTCCGGCCAGCGGGCCGGTGGCGCCGGTGTCGCGTTGCTGCTGCGCCACGGCCAGCGCCTCATCGGCGAAGACGGCGGCGAACGCGTGGATCTTGTCCTCGGTGTGGGAGATCTGCGCCAGGGCGGCGCGCACCGCGCCCACCGGGTCCAGATCGCCGACGGTGGTGTCGGTCAGTGTGTCGGTCATGGTGTTGTCCTCAATTCGCGACTGCCAGTTCGGGTTCGAGCACAGCGTCGACCAGCTTGCGGGTGATCTCGGTTTTCGGTTCGGTGAGCAGTTGATCCACCGGTCCCACTTCCACGAGCTTGCCGTGGTCGAGCACGCCGGCGTTCTCACACATGTGCTCGACGAGCGCCAGGTTGTGGGTGATCAGCATCATCGTCAGATTGCGTTCACGCTGAAGGTCTTTGAGCAGATTCAGGATCTGGGCCTGCACCGAGACGTCCAGCGCGGCCGTCGGCTCGTCCAGGACGACGAAATCCGGGTCGGTGACCAGGGCGCGCGCGATACCCAGACGCTGCCGTTGCCCACCGGAGAACTCATGGATGTAGCGGTCATAGTGCGACGGCAACATCCCCACCCGGTCCAGCAGATCCAGTGTCTTCGCGCGTGCTTCCGCCGCTGACGCGGTGCGGTACAGCGTGAGCGGGTAGGAGATCTGCGCGCCCACACTGCGTCGTGGGTTGAAGGCCGATCCGGAGTCCTGGAATACCATCTGGATCTGCCTGCGGTAGCGCCGCATGTCGAGGTCGGACAGTCCGACCAGTTCATTGCCGTCGAAGGTGACCGACCCCGAGGTCGCCTTCTCCAGCCCCATCACCATGCGGCCGGTGGTGGTCTTACCGGAGCCGGATTCGCCGATCAGGCCGAATGTCTGGCCCCGGGTGATGGTGAAACTCACCGCGTCGACGGCGACGAATTCGGCCCGCTTGCCGTCTTCTCCGCGTATGGAGAACACCTTCTTGAGCTCGTTGACGCGGACCAACCGGGTGTCAAGCGACATGTTGCTCCTTTTCGGTGTTGCCGTGGAATTCGAACAGCCGCCGCTGCGCGCGGGGCACCGCGCGGGCGGCGTCGTCGAGATGCAGTCGTGGCACCGCGCGCATGAGGCCCTGGGTGTAGGGGTGCTGCGGTGAGTTCAGCACCTGGTCCGCGGTCCCGGTTTCGAGTACGTCGCCGCGGCGCATCACGGTGACATCGGTGCACACGTGCGCCACCACACCGAAGTCGTGGGTCACCAACAGGATCGAGGTGCCGAGCTCGCGGTTGATGTCCAGCAGCAGATCCAGGATCTGCTTCTGCACGGTGGCGTCCAGCGCCGTGGTGGGCTCGTCGGCCAGCAGCAGCTCCGGCCGGCACGACAGTGCGATGGCGATCACCACACGCTGGCGCTGGCCGCCGGAGAGCTCATGCGGGTAGGCCTTCATCCGTCGCTTCGGTTCAGGCAGCGCCACCAGCTCCAGCGCCTCGAGCGCCTTGGTCCTGGCGGTGGCCTTGTCGACGCCTTGATGCAGCCGGATCACTTCCATGAGCTGCGCCCCGACCGTGAACGACGGGTCCAGGGCCGACAACGCGTTCTGTGACACCAGGCCGATGTGCGGGCCACGGATCGCCCGCATCTGCTTGTCGGTTTTGTCCAGCAGGTTCTCGCCGCGGAACAGGATCTCGCCGCTGGTGATCTCGGCCCGGTTGGTACCCAGCAGCCGTAGTACGGCCAGCGAGGTCACCGACTTGCCGGAACCCGATTCGCCCACCAGGCCGAGGATCCCGCCTTCGCGCACGGCAATGTCGGCATTCTTCACCGCATGCACCACGCCGCCGTCGGTGTGGAAGTCGACGGACAGGTTCCTGACGTCCAGGATGTCACTCATCAGCTGGTCTGCTTTCTGGGATCCAGGGCGTCGCGCACCCCGTCGCCGATCAGGTTGAACGCCAGGGAGACCACGAGGATCAGCAGACCGGGAATGGTGGCGACGTGATAGATGCCTTCGAGCAGCACGTTCTTCCCGTCGGCGGTCATGATTCCCCAGTCCGGGGTAGGCGGGATGACACCGACACCGAGGAAGCTCAGCCCGGAGGCGACGACGATCATCAATCCGCACAACGTGGTGGCGTACACCAGAAGCTGCACCACCACGTTGGGCATCAGTTCGCGGAACATCAACAGCAGCGGATTGGCGCCGTAGGCCCGCGCCGCTTCCACGTAATCCTTGCTCGATTCCTGCACGGTGGCGGTGTAGGCGACTCGAGCCATGTAGGGGATCAACGTGATTCCGATGGCCAGCATCACGTTGCCCAGGCCCGCACCCAGCACGGCCGACAACGCAATCGCCAGCAGTACCAACGGGAACGCGAACAGTACGTCCAGTACCCGCATCAGGGTCTCCCCGGCCCGGCTGCGTTGGAAGCCGGCGAACAGGCCGATCAACAGTGCCAGCGGGAACACCACCAGCACCGGAACCACGGCCACCATCAGCGAGTTGCGGCCGCCGTAGAGCAGCCGGGTCCAGATGTCGCGGCCCTGGCCGTCCAGACCCAGCAGGTGCCCGTCGGTGCCGATACCCGCGAGTCGATTGACGGGGTCACCGGCCACCGGGCTGTAGGGAGTGAGCAGCGGGGCGAAGATGGCCGCCAGCGCCACGAGAACCAGCACGATCAGCGACGCGACGGCCCACTTGTCGCGGCTGAATGCGCGAACCGCCAGGCGCCACGGGGGTTTCGGTTTCGCCGCGCCGGCTGCCCCGCCCGCCGGTGCAGGTTCTGTGGTGGCCGGTACGGTGCCGACAGCTTCTGCAAGGGAACTCATGGGGTGACCTTCCTTCGGGTCCGCGGATCGAGGAGGCCGACCGCCATGTCGGCGACGAGGTTGATGATCACGAAGGCCAGCGCGATGAACAGCACCCCGGCCTGCACCACCGGGATGTCGCGCTGGGTGATCGAGGTGTAGAGCTGCTGCCCCAGGCCCGGCCACCCGAACACCACTTCGACGAACACCACACCACCGAGCAGATACCCGACCTGCAGGCCGACGATGTTGACGATGGGCGGCAGCGCATTACGCAGACCGTGGCGCCACAGCACCGACGTGGTGGACAGGCCGGACGCCCGCAGAGTCCGGATGTAGTCCTGTTGCAGGATGTCGACCATCACGCTGCGGGTCATCCGCGCGATCACCGCCAGCGGCACCAGTGCCGCCGCGATGGCCGGAAGAACCAGATGCGCCAACAGATCCGGGAACCCGCCGGGGAACCGGGGGTTGTACATTCCCGAGGTCGGCAGCCAGCCCAGGGTGATGGCGAAGCCGCCGATGAGCAGCAGACCGAACCAGTACACGGGCACACTGGCGCCGGCCAAGGAGATCACCATCGACGCACGGTCGAAGATGCTGTACTGCTTGTGCGCGGCGATCACACCCAGCGGGACCGCGATCACGATGCACAACACCAGCGCGGCGCCGGTGAGGATCAGGGTGTTGGCGAAGCGGGGCACCATGATGTCGGTGACGGGCGCGTTGACCGTCAGCGAGCGGCCCAGATCGCCCTGCAGCAGGCCACCGAGGTAGTCGAAGAACTGCACGGGCAGCGAGCGGTCCAGGCCGAGTTCGGTCCGCAGCGCCGCCACCGCCTCGGCGGTGGCGCCCGAGCCCAGGATGGTCACGGCGGGGTCGCCGGGCACCATCTGCAGCAGCAGGAAGACCACGAGGCTGACGCCGAACAACACCAGAAGTGTTGACAGCAGCCGCGATCCGATGACTCGGGTCATTGTTCGAGCCTCACTTCCGTCAGGTCGTACCACTCTTCGCTGGCCGAGACGAACCCGGTGACGTAGGGCGCGAGCATGTACGGGGCCTTGTCGTTGACGATCGGAACCAACGCCGCGTCGTCGCTGACGATGTTGTTGGCCAGTTGCCAGAACTTCTCCGCCTCGGCCGGGTCCAGTGCGGTGATGGCGTTGTTCATCGCCTCGTCCAGAGCCGGGTTGTCGTAGTAGCCGACATTCGGGCCGTTGGGTGCCTGCAGCTCCGAGGAGGTGACGATGTAGAGCCAGTACGGGCTCGTCATCCCCCACGACATCTGCGCCATTCCGACGCCGTCCTGCATACCGCGGGCCCACACGCCGAGGTACGAGATCCATTCCTGTGTCTGGATGTTGACGTCGACGCCGATCTCGGCGAGGTTCTGCTGGATGAACTCGGCCATCTGGGCGGGCATGATCTGCCCGGAACCGTCGGTCGAGGTGATCAGGGTGGTCTGGAAGCCGTTCTCCAGCCCGACGGACGCCAGCAGCTGCCGGGCCTTGTCGAGATTGCGCTCATAGGCGTCGCGCCGCTCGACGTAACCGCCGGCCGACATGGCCTGCACGCCGTAGGCCGGATTGACCGAACCGCGCAGCAGGTCGCGTGCCATACCTTCGCGGTCGACTGCGAGATTGATTGCCTGACGCACCTCGGGGATGGAGGTGTACTGGTCTTTCATGTTGAACGACAGGTACCAGGTGTGCGGCGGAATGCCCTCGGACAGTTGATAACCCTCGTTGACGAGGTTGTCGATGCTGTCGGGGTTGGGTACCGCGATCATGTCGACGTCCCCGGACCGCAGCGCCGCGGTGCGGGCGGACGGGTCGGGCAGCGGCCGGAACACCACACCGTCGATGTAGGGGACCTTGCCCCAGTAGTCGTCGTTGCGGACCAGGTCGATGCGTTCGCCTCGGATGCGCTCCTTGAACTCGAAGGGTCCGGTGCCCACCGGGTGATCAGCGATGTCGTCGCCGTACTTCTGCAGAGCGGTGGGGCTCATGATCGCGGTGGACCCGTTCCCGCCCTGGGTCAGCATCCGCAGGAACTCCGAGAAGGGTTGTGTCAGGCGGATGTTGAGGGTTTGGTCATCGGTGGACCGGACCGACTCCACGAACTTCCACACGAAGCTGGTCTGCCCGGCTGCCCTGGCCGAGTACTGCGGGGCCGCTTTGTCCCACATGCGGCGGATGTTGTATTCCACGGCTTGCGCGTTCAGCGGTGTCCCGTCGTGGAACTGGACGCCGGGGCGAATGTGGAAGGTGTAGTCCAGACCGTCGGCGGAAACCTCCCACGACTCGGCCAGCGCCGGCTTGAGCGGCGGGATGGTGGCCTCGCTGGACGGAATGGTCAGGTCCTGGTCGACCAGCGGCTCGAAGATCTGCCGGTTGATCCGCCACGAGACCCAGCCGCCGGCCACCTGCGGGTCGAGGATGTCGGCTTCGGACTCGATGGCGATCACCATGATGTTGCCGGTCTCAACGGGCCCCCTTGAACAGCCCACCATGGCGACGGCCGCGAGCAGCGCGACGACGCAGGACGTGAAGAGCCGGTTTACGCGGTGCCGCATGAACGTTCGGATTCTGGTGTCATCCGTGGAACCTCCGGGTAGTCGAGTGGACTGCGCTGTCGAGGGACTGTGTTCCACGGTAGGCGCGCTCACCCACCGAGAACATCCGTCAGACGACGTATTTGATTGGTAGATAAGAGATTCCGGAGACATGCCGATGGGCCGGGTGACGCAGAGGTCACCCGGGCGGTTGATCGGAACTCAGACCGCGAGCTCCGTGGCGTGTACCGCGGCCGCCACCCGGTTGGCCACCCCGAGCTTGCGCAACACCCGTTCGACGTGGGTGCTCACCGTGCGTGGTGACAGGAAAAGCCGTTCACTGATCTCGGTGTTGGAGAGCCCACATCGCAGCAACGCGAGGATCTCCTGCTCACGCGGTGTCAACCTGGCGCGCGCCTTGGCGCGCAACCGGGTGACGTACTTGGTGAACAGCGGCCGTGCGGTCTCCACCATGCACCGACTACGAGCCGAGAAATCGGGGTGCTCCATGTTGGCCTGGCACATACCGACAACCTCGCCGGCGCCGTCGTGGAGAATCATCATGAACCCGTTGGTGAAACCCTCCGGCCGCAACACCTTGGCTCCGCTGTAGGACTCGGGGAACTCGGGTACGTCACGCCAGTCCATCACCCGCGTGGGATCGGCGAATTGCCTGGTGAACTCCGGCATCGACTGGATGTCCGAGCTGAGGTGAGCCGCTACCGCCTCGGAGTAGCCGATCGAGTTGACCAGATGGAAACCTTTGTGCCCCGGAGTCTTGTACGCGAGCAGGAAAGTGTCACAACTCGTCTCGACCCGAACGAAGTCGATGGCCCCGCGAATCCGCACCTCGGTATCGGTCGAGGCCATGGAAGCCGCGATCGAGGCGAAGTCTGGTGTCTCGTGTGCCGCCCGAGTCATGCATACAAGTGCACTACGGACCGACGACAACGAGGTTCAGGTCCTGTTTCCGTACCGTTAAGGCCTGGGTGAGATAACCCACATCATCAGAAGGTCAGCCCCACCATCACGCGCTGTGCCGCCTCGGTGGAACGGGTGTCCTGATCGCCGAACACCGCCCACACCACAGTGCTGCGGGTGTGACCGGCAGGGCGGCTGAGGGCGACGAATGTGCCTGCGCCACTTCCCGAAACGCCACCTGCCGAAACGCCGGGGACCACGACGACGTTCGGTGACACGGCCAGCACTTCGCGCCCGCCCAGCGCCGCGGTGACTGCGAGCGCCGCGCGTTCCGGGGTGGTCAACCAGTTTCCGGACACCAACTGCGAGCCGTCCGCCACCAAGGTTCCCCGCGGCGCCGCAGCGGGGAGGGAGAGCGCATCGGGAGCGGTCAGGGTGATGTTGACGAACAGCAGCGATCCCCACTGCGTCAGAGGCACTTCGACAACCCTGCGGCCGTCGCCCAGGAATTCGGCGCGGGCGTGCCCTCCGGGATCGTTGCTGCTGTCCAGGACTTCACCGTGCGCGCTGAATGCGCACGCCAGATGCGGGCAGCGAACGTTCTGTGTGCTGCCGCAGTGCACCGGCACGGACATGCAGCCGCCGAACGGCCTGGCGTTGATCGCCGCCCTCAGCCCGCCGGATGTGCGGACCACGTGGGCGGCGTGGTAGCCGATGGTGGCGGGAAGTACCGCCCCCACCTCGGTCAGTTGTTCGCTGAATCCGACACACACCCAGGTGTTGGTCCAGTCGCTGCCGTCGGCCGACGGGTGCCTGCCACCCGATGCCGGCCGCAGCAGCAGATTCACCGGGCCAGCTCCTCGGGCAGGTGGAAATTCAGCGCCGGGGTCGAGGTGAACCGGCCGCGGGCATGGATCTGTGAGGCATCGGGCTCGGGTAGCGGGCCGTCCTGGGAGAAGTGATTCAGCACATTCGAGGTCAGCGTGGAGATGTTGTTGTCGTAGTTGTTGTGAGAGAGGCTGCCGCAGTAGGAGATCGAGCTGAACGCCCAGACCGCTCCCCCGTTGGGTGTCTCGTGGAACGCCATATCGGCGCGGATCCGCGGGTTCTGTGTACCGGTGTGCCCGGGTGCGTTCGTCAGGATCAGCTCGGTCACGGTCAGGTAGGCGTCGGTGTGCAGACCGGCCGACGTCGCCACGAGCAGAGTGTGCGGCGGAGAGCCCAGCGTGGTGTCCACGGTGTCGAGCTCCGCCCCGGCCGCCCCACCGCCGACAAGGCCGAAGTCGCCGAGCCGCTCGTCGTAGTCGATCCCCTCGAAGGCCCACGCCACCCGCGGGTCGACGCTCTCCGGGGTGCGTTTGAAGTAGGTCGAGATGTCGAAACCCTGTGCCACCATGGAGGTTCCGCTGACGGCGGCCATGTCACGCCCCAGGAACCGCCACATCCCGCCCAGTTTGCCGTCGCTCTGGTGGTAGTACTCGCCGGGCTGCGCCTGCCAGGGCCGGATACCGGATTCACACCGGCGCAGTTCGGTCACCTCGCCGCGGCCGTAAGCGGGATGGAAGGTGTGGCGCCAGTAGAACCCGTCGCCACCCATGTACATGAGCCGGCCGCCCCGTTCCTTGTACGCGTGGATGGCGTCCAGGTAATGGCCGTCTTTGTGCTCGGGGTGCGAACCGGTGAGCAGGACGTTGTAACCCTCGATGCGTTCCAGGCCGTCGTAGCTGATGTCCTCATCGGTGATCACGTCGAACTGGTAACCCAGTTCGGTCAGCCAGTCGATCAGGTGCAGGTCGGCGTTGAACTGCCACGGCGACTGGGTGAGCCAGGAGTCGTACTTGGGCCGCACGTTGAGCACCGGGCGCAGCCGCGACGAAATGTGCACCCCTGATCCGTCGCTGTGAGTGTCATAGAGCGAGTAACCGTACTCCCGGTGCACGGACAGAAAGATGTTCTCGCGCGCCATGATCGGCGTGCGGTAGAGCAGCGCCTCGACGCTGCCGAAATTGCTGGCCTGGTGCTCGTTGGCATAGGCCATGTAGTCGATGGTCGACATGATGACGGCGATCTTGGCCTGCGGACGGCCCACCGGGGTGCGGACCGTGAACGGGAGGTAGTCCTCGTCGCCGTCGGCGGTGGTGAGTTTGATGGCGTACACCGCGCTCGGCAGGTCGTGCGGCACCGCGAGGGTGAAGTCGACATCCCACCGGGCGTCGTCCAGGTCGTCGTCGTGGAAGTGAATGGCGCCGTATTCGCGGTGATCAACGCTCCAGGCGACCTGCGCACCACTCCAGTTGTGGCCTGTCATCCCGCGGGCGGGCATGCCTACCAGCTCTCCGTCGAGCCGGTAGGGACCACAGTCCACGATCGTGCGAGTGGGGATCTGCAGGCCGAAATCCCACGCCGCCACCACGGCGGAACCCAGTTCCGGGCTGGGTCCCAACCCGCGGCGCTCGTCCATACCGGGTGCCGCACCGAGCTTCATCGTTTCGATCTCGAGCCGGCTCAACACGCGACCGCACAGCCGGGCGGAGTCGATCTTGCCGTTGTAGTGACCGGTCATCGTCCACCCGTGCGGCTGCCGCGACTGCGCGTCGGCGGTCGTGGCGGTGGGATGCGCGGCGAAGGTGAACGGCACCGAGGTGTGGGTGATCGGCTCGGCGAAAACGCCTCTGACCGGTGCCGGCACGGGATCCAGCGCATAGCGGATCTGCGGTTCGTGATGCAGCACTGCCTCTTTGGTGACGGCGTCGAAGGTCGCGGCCACGAAATGCCAGGCCCGGTCACGCACCGGCTCGGCAGCTGTGAGCGTCTGGCCGTCCACCCGTAGACAGATCCGGCCGTCGAGATCCAGGAACAGCCCGTAACCGCTGCCGTCGGCCCACTTGCCCATGATCATCTGCTCGCCGGGCGCCCAGTAACCGTCGACCTTGGTGGGCATGGTCGGCCAGATCCAGCACTGCATGGTGAAGCTGTCCACGCGCAGGGGACGGCGGTCGGCGACCATGCCGTACGACCCGGCGTGGATGGCCTGCGGCCGGCCCGGATAGTCGCCGTTGACCGGTGATTCGATGAGCTGTTCTTTGAAACCCGGCCCGCTCGGGTGGGTGTCGCCGTGGATCAGCTTGACCAGCTCGGCGCGGTAGGAGGCCGGTCCGTCGCAGTTGACGTGGAAGTCGACGGTGTCGCCCTGCTCCACCGACCACTTACTGCCATAACCGGTGAGCCGCAGCATCTCCGGATACATGTCGGTGTCGGTCATGCCCAGTTCTCCCCGCGGGCTTTCCAGGCCGGCGTGTAGTGCTCGGGCATGCCGTCCTCGGCCGGGTACTGCTCGAGGCGCAATGTGAAGATCTCGGCCTGCGCGGCCTGCTCGTCGGTGAACACGCGGTCGTCGATGAACTTCGGCGGCACGCCGCGCACACCCGAGAGACGGGCGATACGCCATTCCCGTTCAGGTTTGGTGCAGACGATGACGAACTTGCCGCCGAATGCGCCCGCGGGCTGCATCCGCAACCGGGTGAGCACGCGGTCGAGTTGCATGTCGTCCTGGATTCCGCCGTGCGCGCCGATGGCGCTGCCCGGCTTTTCGGTGCGGACCACCGAGAATCCCGGCACTCCCTGGAAGTCGCCGACACTCGCCTCGATCGCCTGACGGATCTTTCGCCGGGTCTCGTCATCCTGGGGGATCGGGATCATGCGAGTCCACGTTATGGATCCGCGGCCCGGGAAACCATCGGGCAAATGACGGATATTGTCCCGACCTGACCGGCTGTCCTCACAGGTCGGACGCGCCGCCGTCCACCAGCAGCTCCGTGCCCGTGGTGTACGTAGCATCGAAGGCGCGGTTGCTGCTTGGTCATCTGAACGCCAATCTCAGGTGGTCGAGTCGGCGAACGAGGATGCTGGGTAGCCATCGGCCGACGTCGGCCGCCTCGATCCAGGTGGTCTGTTCCAGCAGCATCCGTAAGACGATCTGGGCCTCCAGCCGGGCCAGTGCGGCCCCGACGCAGAAATGTGCACCCTTGCCGAACGAGATGTGCCCTTTGGCGCCTCTGCGGTCGAGCCGGAATTCATTGGGTTGGTCGAACTGTCGGGGATCGCGGTTGGCGGCCCCCCACATCAGCAGCAGGCGCGAATCGGCCGGCACATCGACCCCGGCCAGCGTGGTGTCTCTGACCACGTGGCGGTAGTGACCGCGAAACGGCGACTCGTAGCGCAGCGTCTCCTCGATGAACGCACCCAGCAGTTCAGGATGGGCGCGGAGCTGTTCCTGAATGTCGGTGTGACTCACAAGAATCCACGCGGCGCTGCCCAGCAACGAAGCGGTGGATTCGCCTGCGGCGCTGAACAAGGTGAGCATGATGGCCAGTGCCGGTAGGTGCTCCACCTCACCGCAGGTGTAGCGGGCGGCGAGGTCGCCGATGAGTCCCGGCGTCGGGTTTTGGTCAGCCTTAGCGAAGTGCTCCATGACGTAACCGGACAGCTCCATCGCGGCCCGGCCTGCGGCGTCCAGTTGGGCCGAACTGACCACGCCGTCAAGCAGGGTGGTGGTGGCGTAGCCGAGCCGGATCAGCGTGTCGACATCTTCCTGGGGCAGCCCGAGCAGGCGGGCGACCACCATCATCGGGAGCCGGTTGGCCACTGCACTCATCCACTCGATCTGCCCATCTGCCACGCCTTCGGACCACAGCTGGACCGCAGTCGCTCCGGCGAACTCTTCGATCACGCGTATCCGCTTGGCGGTCAGGTGGGGCACCAGCAGCTTGCGGTGCGCATCGTGCAGTGGGTCGTCGGCAGTGGCCAGCGCGTGCTGCGGGCCGCCCAGCGGCCCCATGTCGAAAGGGGTGACAGTCCCGTCCCGATACACCATCGTCGCGGTCAAGTTGGACGAGAAGTCCTCGACGCGACTGACGGCCTCTGTCACGGCGTCCCAACCGCACACCGCGTAGAAGAAGGAGCCACCGATGCGCAGCACCGGTGCTTGGCCGCGCATCCGGTCATAAAGGGGGTAGGGGTTCTTTAAGGCATCTGTGCCGAAGAATTCGGTAGCGTCCGCCAATAGGGTCATGCGCTCAGGGTGAGCTCGACGTATACCGGCGTCAACGGTGTAAGCCGAACATGAAAACCGACTCGACACGGACACGGCTGCGGGATTCTCGAGCCACTCAACCGACCAGCGCGTTCGCTGAGAAATCGGCCGGCATTCTTCTCACGGTGATAAAACGGCGTCATGGGGTTGCGGCGAGGGAACACGTGACCGATGGCGACTGACGACTGGCTGGTCGGGCGGGACCGCCACAGCGAGGCCGCCGAGCGGATCTACGCCGCAGCCGCGGACCTGATGTCCCGCCACGGATACGACGCCTTCAGCATCGACGCTTTGGCCGCCACCGTTCACTGCTCACCGGCCACCGTCTACCGCCACGCCGGGGGCAAGGCCGCGATCCGCGACGCCGTGCTGGGCCGGCAAGCCGAGCGCATCCTCGACTCGGTTCGCGAAGCCATCGCAGAGCTGACCGGTCCAGATCGCATCGTCACCGCCACCACGGTCGCCTTACAACGCCTGCGAGCCGATCCGCTCGCAAAGATCATGCGCTCGATGGTCACACTCCCCGGCGAGGAGTGGCTGACGGATTCCCCTGTCGTCAACCGCTTGGCCACCGAGATGGTCGGCATGACGACGCCCGATCCCGTTGCCGCACAATGGCTGATCCGTGCATTCCTTGCGCTGTGGTACTGGCCGATCAAGGACGCCGACACCGAGGATCACATGGTGCGGCGGTTCCTCGGGCCGCCCTACGCGGTCGACACCGACTCGGTAAGGGCTGAGAGTTCGGTGTTCGCCGACCGCCTCGATGCGGCAATCACATCTGCTGCGGACGGACCGCGGACGGCCCAATGAGAAAGCCGCAGATCAAGTCTCTGATCTGCGGCTTCACTGTGGAGCTAAGGGGAATCGAACCCCTGACCTTCTCGATGCGAACGAGACGCGCTACCAACTGCGCTATAGCCCCTTGGTCGGTAGCACAGGCTACCAGTCGGGGCGGGTCAAGCAGAAATCACTGCCCCGCGGCCCGCGGGAGGTCGTACTCCCGGGAGAACGGCACGTAGTCGAGATGCTCGAAGGCCGGGTCCTCGTCGTCGATCTCCAGCACGGCGGCACCCGGGCGGCGCAACCGGGCCGGGACCACATTGAGCTCGTGGTCGACGGTGTTCTCCACCCCGAGGCGGGAACGGGCCATGCGTTGCATACGGCGGCGCCGCAGCCGCTCCTCGATGCGGGTCTGACGACGCAAGTAGGCCAGATAGAGCAGCGTGATGAGGCCCACCGCGGCGGTGGCGTACCACATCGTCGTGGACCACAGATAGGCCGCGCCCGCGGTGACGAGCAGCAGCACCGCCATCGACATCAGCATCCGCTTGCGGAACCGGTACTTGCGCGCGCTGACCGCGGCGGCGGTCTTGGACTCGAAGCGACGGGCTCGCGACGCCGCGGGCATGGCGGTGGTGGGCGGGTCGGCCTCGGCTTCCAGGCCTGAGGTGTCGTCGATGTATTCGTACTCGTCGGCGGTGCCGTCATCCGGTTCGGCAGCCTGCGCCGCCGGCTCCTGTGCCGGTGTCTCCGTGGCGCTTTCGGCGGGTTCCTCGACGGCCGACTCCTGGTCACCGAAGTCCAGCGGCAATTCCTCGCCGTGTTCGGGAGCCTGTTCCGCGGCCGGCGTGCTCGCCGTCTCCGATTTCGCGACGGGCAGCGCACCCGAGTCCATTTCGACCACGTCGACGTCGAGGTAGCCCTCGTCCTCTTCGGCGATGGACGTCACGACGGCGACTGTGCGCCCCCGCGACGGTTTGCCGGTGACGACGACGGGGCCGGTTTCGTCCTCGTCGTAGTCGTCGAGTTCTTCTTCGGGGCGCCACTCGGGATCGCTGCGGTGGCCGGCGGCCGGCTTTCCGCGCCGGATCAACCGCGCGGCGCGGCCGCCGCCGTTGAGCACGCGGGTGGCCAGGGCGACGTCGCTGGTCCGTTTGACGGTGTCACGCTTGTTGATGAGCATGGGCACCAGCACGAACAGCCAGAGCACGACGAGTGAGATCCAGAGCAACGACTGGGGGATGCTTGGCATGGTGGCCTGCTCCTTTCCCCTCCAGGCTAGGTCGGCTGACCTGCGCAACCAGGGCGGCGCGCCGAGGTCAATTACACACCTGTAATTCCTCGGATACAAGCACCATTAGTCACAGATGTCACATCTGCAACAGCAGCCTCGCCTGTGAACGCGCTTCAGACCCACTGCGCACGACCGGTCCGTACCAACGTCGAGGTCACCGAACCGTTCACCTCTTCCACCGTCAGGCCCACCAGGAGGTGATCGCGCCAGCCGCCGTCGACATCGAGGTAACGCCGCAGCAGCCCCTCCTCACGGAAGCCCGCTTTGGCGAGCACCTGGCGGCTGGCCGCGTTCTCGGGCCGCACGGTGGCCTCCACCCGGTGCAACATCACCGCGCCGAAACAGTGATCCAGGCCCAGCGCCAGGGCACCCGTGGCCACCCCGCCCCCGGTGACCTCGCTGTGCACCCAGTAGCCGATCCACGCCGAACGCAACGCACCGTGTGTCACATTGCCGATCGTCAACTGCCCGGCGAACTGCCCGTCCAATTCGATGATGTAGGGCAGCATCCGCCCTCGGCGCGCCTCGGCCCGCAAGCCGGAGCACACCGACGGCCACGCCGAAACAGCATGTCGCGCAGGCCAATCCAGCTCCGCGGTGGGTTCCCACGGCTCGAGGAACTGGCGGTCGGCGATCCGGATCCGGCTCCACTGGGCGGCGTCGCGCATACGGACCGGACGCAGCCGCACCACACCGGCGCGCACCCGTAGCGGTCCGACCGCCGAGGGCCACCCCGGGTGCACGGAGTTGGACCGCCAGAAGTTCACGTCGGTCAGCCGCGCTGGGCCAGGAACGCGACGTCCACGGTTTCCCCGGTGCGCAGCTGTTCCACATCGCTGGGCACCACCACCAGACAGTTGGCTTCGGCGAGGGTGGCCAGCAGATGCGACGACGAACCAGGGGCGCCGCCCAGCGCCTGCACCAGATACTCACCGGTGTCCTGATCACGCATCAGCTGCCCGCGCAGATAACCCTTGCGGCCGGCCACCGACGAGATGGGTGACAGCGTGCGCGCCTGGACGACACGCCGCAGCGGCTGCCGCTTGCCCAGCGACAGCCGGATCAGCGGCCGCACCATCACCTCGAACACCACCAGGGCACTCACCGGGTTGGCAGGCAGCAAGAACACCGGCACCCCGTCGCGGCCCAGCTGCCCGAAACCCTGCACAGAGCCAGGATGCATCGCGATCCGGGTGACTTCCATCTCACCGAGTTCGGACAGCACCGAGCGCACCCCTTCGGCCGCCGCGCCTCCCACCGCACCGGCGATGACGACGATCTCCGCGCGGCTGAGCTGCCCTTCGACCACTTCCCGCAGTTTCGCCGGATCGCTGTCGACGATCCCCACGCGGTTGACCTCGGCGCCGGCATCCCGTCCCGCCGCCGCCAGCGCGTAGGAGTTGACGTCATAGACCTGCCCGGTTCCC
This sequence comes from Mycobacterium sp. Soil_C_30, assembly GCF_057656995.1. Taxonomy (NCBI): domain Bacteria; kingdom Bacillati; phylum Actinomycetota; class Actinomycetes; order Mycobacteriales; family Mycobacteriaceae; genus Mycobacterium; species Mycobacterium sp. Soil_C_30. Next base: position 355,537 of record NZ_JBDGJH010000005.1, read on the forward strand.
GGCGAGCGGGAGACGTCGACCAGTTCGCCGCCGACGGAGAGCACCGACAGCCGCGGCCGGGGGTGCACCAGCACCCGGTCGCGTCCCACGGCTGCCAACAAACCCACCTGAGCGGCACCGACGATGGTGCCCGCGCGCACGGCCACGTCACCGGGCTGGACGTCATCACCGGTCCGACGCACGTAGGCACCCGACCTGACGCCGCGCAGTACCCGAACCCGGGACTGCCCGCCGTCGGTCCAGCGCAGCGGCAGTACCGCATCGGCGAGCGTGGGCATCGGCGCCCCGGTCTGCACGCGCGCTGCCTGGCGCGGCTGCAGCCGGCTCGGGGTCTTGGTCCCGGCCTCGATCACCCCCATCACCGGGAGGCTGATCTGGCCCGAGGCGGCCCCGCCGTCTTCGTCCCAGCCGTCCGCACCATCGATACCCAGGACGTCGACGCTGCGCACGGCGTACCCGTCGATCGCAGCCTGGTCGAACCCGGGCAGGGGGCGTTCGGTCACCACCTCTTCGGCGCACATCAACCCCTGCGCCTCAGCGATCGCCACCCGAACGGGTCGCGGCGCCACCGCCGCGGCCTGTACCCGGGCCTGCTGTTCCTCCACCGAACGCACAGTGCGCCTTTCTGTATCGGCCCCGGCTGGGTCTGTCTCGGGCCCGGGCCGACGCAGCGCTACTGCTCGCTCAACCCCAATCGCGAAACCAGCCAGCTGCGTAGTTCCGGGCCGTAATCGTCACGGTCCAAGGCAAAGTCAACCGCAGCCTTAAGGTAGCCGCCGGGATTTCCCAGGTCGTGTCGAGACCCCCGGTGCACCACCACGTGCACGGGATGGCCCTCTTCGATCAGCAGCGCGATGGCGTCGGTCAGCTGGATTTCCCCGCCCACGCCCTTGTCGACCCGCCGCAGCGCATCGAAGATGGCGCGGTCCAGGACGTACCGGCCGGCTGCGGCGAACAGCGACGGCGCGTCCTCGGCCTTCGGCTTCTCCACCATGCCCTTGACCCTGAGCACATTCGGGTTCGCCGCGTCCGGGACGGTTTCCACGTCGAACACGCCGTACGCACTGATCTCGTCTTCGGGAACCTCGATGGCGCACAACACGGTGCCGCCGCGCTTGGCCCGCACCTTGGACATGGTCTCCAGGACACCGGTGGGAAGCACCAGGTCATCCGGCAGCAGCACGGCCACGGCATCCTCGTCGGGCAACAAGGTGGACTCGACACAGCCGACGGCGTGGCCCAGCCCCAACGGCTTCTCCTGCACCACGGACTCGACCTTGATCAACGCGGGCGCACGGCGGACCTTCTCCAGCATGGCCTTCTTGCCGCGGGCTTCCAGCGTGCCCTCGAGCACCAGGTCCTCGACGAAGTGCGCGACCACGCCGTCCTTGCCCTCGGAGGTGATGATGACCAGTCGTTCGGCGCCGGCTTCGGCCGCTTCGGCGGCAACCAGTTCGATACCCGGCGTGTCGACGACGGGCAGCAACTCCTTGGGCACGGTCTTGGTGGCGGGCAGGAACCGGGTTCCCAGACCGGCTGCGGGCACGATTGCCGTGCGCGGAATGGGTACCTGAGGTGCGTTCATCGTTCACACCCTAACTGCAATGCCGAGGTCTTACAGGCTGGCCGTCGGGTCCGGCGGCTGCTAGTTCTGTACCCGTGAATGCGATGTCAAAAGCCTTGTTGCGCGAGCAACTGATCGCCTCGCGACGAGCGGTGCCCGAGGCTGTTCGCCAGGCTGAGGCCGCGGCGCTGAAAGCACACGTGGCATCGATCGCGCGGTTGGCCGAGACCGTTTGCGCCTATGTACCGGTACGCACGGAACCGGGGACGCCAGCGTTGTTGGACGCGCTCGCGGCGGCCGGCGCCCGGGTGCTGCTGCCGATCAGCCGCGTCGATTCCGCGGGCACCCCGCAGCCGCTGCGGTGGGGCCGATACTCCCATGGACAACTCGTCCCCGCCGGATTCGGCCTCCTGGAACCGTCCGGTGAGGCGCTGCCACCGGAGGCTGTCGCCGAGGCGGGCGTCGTGCTGGTCCCCGCGCTCGCCGTCGACCGCCGTGGTGTCCGGCTCGGCCGCGGCGCCGGCTTCTACGACCGATCGCTGCCGCTGCGCGACCCGACGGCCAGGCTCATCGCGGTGGTTCGCGACGACGAACTGCGCGACGAACTCCCCGGTGAACCTCATGACGTCCGCATGACGGATGCGCTGACCCCGGGGCACGGGTTGGTGCCGCTGGGGGGCGCGCCGGGAATGCACCCGACCGAATAGCGGTTCTAGCACTTGGCACGGTAGAGTGCTAAGGAAATTCTGATCTTCCCGGAGGTTCGTGTGCCGACCTACAGCTACGCATGCACCGAGTGCGGCGACCGCTTCGACGCAGTGCAGGCCTTCTCCGATGACGCGCTGACCACGTGCACCAAGTGCGAGGGCCGGCTGCGCAAACTGTTCAATTCCGTCGGCGTGGTGTTCAAGGGCAGTGGCTTCTACCGCACCGACAGCCGCGAGAGCAGCAAGAGCTCGTCCACGGCATCCTCCTCCAGCACGGGCTCGGACTCCGGTTCCGGCTCCAGCGAGAAGTCGTCCAGCTCCAGCGACAAGAGCTCCAGCGACACCAAGAGTTCTTCTCCCGCGCCTGCAGCGGCATCAAGCTAGCCGCTCCCCGGTTATCCACAGGCGGCCCGCCCGGTGAGTGCGGGCCGCTTGTTGTGCTGTCTACGCTGTCGCCATGAGACTGGGCCGCACCAGTAGCCTCGATCCCACCCTGTTCACCCGCTTTCGCCAAGCGCTGCAACCGGATTGGGTGCACTCGGTGCGCGCGCGCCGGGTGGCGGCGGGCGCGCTGGTGGTCCTGGCCGCGGCGGCGGCGCTGCGGTCCGAGCCTGGCGGCGCCCACGCCGACGCCGTTGTCGCGATCAGGGACCTGAGCCCCGGTGTGGTCGTGACCGCAGACGATGTTCGTATCGAGAGTCGTTCTGCTGCAACACTTCCCGACGGAACGCTGGCCGACCCCACTGCGGTGGTCGGCGCGGCCCCCGCCGGCCCGGTACGTCGCGGAGAGGTCATCACCGATGTGCGCCTGCTCGGCACCCGGCTGACCGAGGCGGCGGCGGGACCCGACGCCCGTGTGGTGCCGCTGCAGCTGGCCCAAGACGCGATTCTCGACGTGCTCCGCGAGGGTGACGTGGTGGATGTCATCGCCGCACCCCCGTCGGCGCCCGGGCCCGATGCGGGCCCCACCGGCCGCACCGTGGCCACCGACGCCGTGGTGGTGTTGGTCTCACCCGATCCCGGCGGGCTCGCCGGCGCCGGGGACCGTGTGGTCCTGGTGGCGCTGCCGGCTGCGGCGGCCACCGCCGTCGCGGCGGCCAGCCTTGGCCACACCATGACGTTGACTCTTCACTGACGTCCCCACCGTTGACCTGACCCTGGGCCACCGGGCGACTAACGTCTCAAGATCTGGACAACATGTCACCCGATGACAGGAGAAATCACCCATGTTGAAGGGGTTCAAGGAATTCATCGCGCGCGGCAACATCGTCGACCTGTCGGTCGCGGTGGTGATCGGTACCGCGTTCACGGGTTTGGTCACGGCATTCACTCAGAACGTCGTGCAGCCGCTGATCGACCGGATCGGCGCAGGCCCCGAAAAGGAGTACGGAATCCTGAAGATTCCGCTCGGCGGTGATCAGTTCGTCGATCTCAACGCGGTGCTGTCCGCCGGAATCAATTTCATCCTGGTGGCCGCTGTCGTGTACTTCGTCATCGTGCTGCCGTACAAGAAGTTGCGCGAGCGCGGCGAGGTGGAACAGGCGCAGGACACCGAGTTGAGCATCCTCACCGAGATCCGCAACATCCTGCACAGCGCGAACAACGGCACCGGCCCCGACGAGCATGTCACCGGCCCGGGCACCGGACCGAGCCCCGACACCGCGCGACACACGAGCGCGGACAAGAACTGAACTGCCTCACCACGATTCGGGTCCACCGACAAAACCGCCCCCGGCTGGGAAGCCGGGGGCGGTTTTGTTTGCGATCGTCAGAGGGTCACCAGTCACCGATGGGCGGCGAGAACTCGAAGGCGCCGTTGGACTCCAGGTTGAACGGAGCGGCGGTGGTGCCGACGACGGCCTTCACACTGTCGCGGGTCTCACCCTGGGCGTGCACGATGCCCGCGTCGCCCGAGCGGGTGGACAGGAAGCCGCGAGCTTCACCGATGGCGGTGGCGCGCAGCGAGTTGTCGTCGATGACGAGAGCCTGACGGCTGGTCACCTGCGGGGTGGGGGCCACCTCCTCGACGTCCGCGCTGGCCGTTCCGCTGCCGAGGCTCATGAACGCTGCGGCTACGGCGAACGAACCGAGACCAAGAGCACCCAGCTTCTTGGAGCTACGGATGAGGCCACTGGCGTTTTCGGCCATCGGCGCTTCCCTTCATTAGTGAGGACCCGAAGGACCCATTGGTTTAAGTCGTAGAGCTTCCTGAACAATACCAGTCAAAGTCCCTGTGCGGGCGCTGAGACCGGAAAATAGAACTTGAACTCACGGTGATTTGTTTTTCGGCGTCGGGAATCTCCGCCCGCACCCGAAACTTCCTGGCAGACAACCGAATCCGGCCCTCCGATGCGAGGCTGCCGGCCGCGGTGAAACAGCGCCGCATCGGCAATTGACAGGAAATCACAGGGTTTCGCCATTCTTGCGAAATGCACGGCCGCGAACGCCGGTTCCACCCAACAAAACGACCCCCGGCAAGGCCGGGGGTCGCTTTGTCAACGAACTAGCTGAGTCGAAAACTCAGTTCATGTTCCAGGGCTCGCCGTAGGTGGTCACGCTGTCACCGGCCGAGGAGATCAGTCGAGCGTAGGGGCGCAGCAGCACGCCACCGGCCGCACCGGTCACGGTGCCGTGCGCGTTGGAGACCGCAACCGCACCGTTGGCGCCGGCGACGTCCACGGAGAAGGTGGCGACTTCCTGGATGCCGGGTCCGTTGCCCAGGTCAGCCGAGATCGAGACGCCGGGGAACAGCGGCGGGGTAACGACGGCGGGGATCAGGTCCAGGCCGAGTCCACCGGTGATCGGGTTGAATTCGCCATAGTCCTGACCGTCGAACGCGATGTTCGGGGTGGTGTAGCTGAAGTTAATGCCCACACCCAGCGACCACGGGAAGCCAACCTGGTAGCCCAGCTCGAGCACGCCCTCGAAGTCGTCAGCGCCCTCACCGGTCACTGCGTAGACGGCCTTGCCGGAGTGGAACCACTCACGGGTGAGACGGTTGCGGTCCAGCGGGAAGACACCGTTGAGGAACGTGTCCCACTGCTGGATGGTCAGGGTGCGGCCCTGGCCGTCGACGAGGCTCAGTTCATTGTCCAAGCCAGCATGCGAGGTGCCCGTGCTCGCGAACAGAGCCGCGATGGAGGCGATCAACGCCACCAGCACCCGACTGATTACCTTCATGTTCTCCCCAGCTGTGTTGGCGGTGATCCCGGGGCGGTTTCACCGAGTTGGTGGTTTTTCGTGGTTGGCATGTTCACACCGCACACGAAGCAAGAGGTCACAAATGAGAGGCCTCACATGCTGCTCTTACGTTTTGCTCATCGTTGATGACGGGAGAAACATAACGGCAGGGCATACGGGCGGCAACGCGGGGCCCCTACGCGCCGCTCCTGGAATCCCGCTGGAAGAAGTTTGCTGAACGGCTGTGTCGGCTTGACACAACAACCCCGTGCGCATCAGGGGCATCCACTGCCGCATCCCCCACTATCACGTGTCCGCGCGATCCGCGCGAGAATGGAAAAACCGCAGATCAGGCGGGTTGAATCCAAACGTTATGTCAGCCGTGATGAGGGGGAATGTTGTCCCGCCACCAACGCTCCCGGTCGGCGTCACCGCGGCCGGCGTCCGGATCACGCTCGTCGGAGGATTCCTGGGGAATTTCCGAACCGAAGATCTTGTTAACTGAATCCCTGTCCCGCGGAGATAACGTCATCACAAATCTTTCCTGGTGTGAGCAAGATCACATTCTGCAGGTTTGTTCTGTTCACTTACACGAAACATTGCGGCAGCATTAGAGAACGGTTGGAGAGTTCCGAGCCCGAAGATGGCGCGCACATTAAAAACGCCGTCTGAGTGCTCCCCCAGAGTTGGGTGAGCGCTCAGACGGCACATGGACGTCGGAGTCAGATTTCCAGGCTCGAGAGCTGGCCGATGATCTGCGCCGCCAGCGGGCTCAACGTAGCCATCCCGTCGCGCACGGCGGGGCGTGACCCGGCGAGATTCACCACCAGGGTGCTCCCGGAGATACCTGCCAGTCCCCGTGACATTCCGGCGTCGATGATGCCGGCAGACAGCCCGGACGCACGTAACGCCTCGGAGATCCCCAGCAGCTCGCGATCGAGGATGTCGACCGTCGCCTCAGGGGTGACGTCGCGGGGTGTCACCCCGGTTCCGCCCACGGACACCACCAGGTCCACACCGCCGATCACCGCGGTGTTCAGCGCGTTCCGGATCTCCACCTCGTCGGAGGCGACGACCACCACACCGTCGACCACGAATCCCGCTTCATTGAGCAGCTCGGTGACCAACGGACCGCTGTGGTCCTCTTCGTCACCGTGCGCGGTCCGATCGTCGACGACGACGACGAGAGCCCTACCCACCAGGTCATGAGGCTGTTCCATGGAAGCAACCGTATATGTGGAAGCAGACTTCGTCCGCATCGTTTGCGGAGGAGCCGTCCGAATCACCATCACTGGTCGGCCTTCCCCAGCGTCACCTGCAGGGTCTGCGGGTCATTGCCGTCGGCATCGACGTAGGTCAACGTCACCTTCTCCCCTGGCGCCTTGGACCGCACCGCGGCCACCAGGGCGCCGGCTCCCGAGATGGGCCGGTCGTTCACCTTGGTGACCACCACACCGTTGGGCAGGCCGGCCCCGGCGGCCGCCCCACCCCGGGTGATCTCCACGATCTTGGCGCCGTTGATGGCGGTGTCGTTGCTGACCTGGACGCCCAGCGACGCGTGCGAGGCCGATCCCGTGCTGATCAGCTCATCGGCGATGCGCTTGGCCTGGTCCACCGGGATCGCGAACCCCAGCCCGATCGAGCCCGACTGCGGCTGATCCTCGCCGCCACCCAGTGTGGCGATTGCCGAGTTCATCCCGACCAGCTCGCCGTTCATGTTGACCAGCGCACCGCCGGAGTTGCCCGGATTGATCGCGGCATCGGTCTGGATGGCATCCAGCACGGTGTTCTGGTTCTTCGCATCACCGGCGGTGGACACCGGCCGGTTGAGTGCGCTGACGATACCGGTGGTGACCGTGCCTTCCAGGCCCAGCGGCGAACCGATCGCCACCACATCCTGGCCCACCCGCAGGTCCGCTGATGAGCCCAGCGTGATCGGGGTGAGCCCCGAGACACCTTCGGCGCGGATCACGGCGACGTCGCTGGCCGGGTCGGCACCCACCACCTTGAAGGGCGCGGTGTTGCCGTTGGAGAAGGTCACCGTCGTGGTGGGAGCGGCCCCGCGCGTACCCGGGCCCAGGGGAAGGCCCGGACTCGCTTCCGGCCCGGCGGCAGACGGTGCCCCGGCGGCCGACACCACGTGGGCATTGGTCAGGATCAGCCCGTCCGGCGACAGAATGATCCCGGAGCCCTCCTCATGCGCCCGGCCGAGGTTGAGCTCCAGCTTGACCACGCTGGGCACCACCTTCGCCGCGACCTGCTCCACCGAGCCGGCGGGCGCGTTCGCCGCCGGCATCCCCGGAGCGGCACCGGTGGCCGTGGTGAAGGTGTTGACCGGCCTGTCGTCGGGATGTGCCACCATCGCCACCCCACCGCCAATTCCGGCCGACACCACGGCAATAGCCATGGCCCCCGCGAAAAGCTTGGTGCGCGAACGCTTCTGGTACTGCTGATGCGGCGGTTGGCCGGGCACCGGGTAAGCGCGGTAGCCGGCGGACTGGCGCGGGTCGTGCTGCTGGTGACCACCCTGCGGCTGCGTGGCATACCGCCAGTCGTATTGAGGCACTGGCCCCTGTTGAGAACCCGGAGCGTAGTGACCGTGATAACCCGGACCCGCAGGCGAAGTGGGGTGGTGCTGTCCCGAGTGCTGCGGGTGGGGCGAATACCTCGGGTGGTTGGTCATCGGGGTCTGATCACCGGTCCTTCGACAGTCGGCCGCGACCGGTGGCTCAGGCGGTCACGGCAGGGGAACGTCTCTCGTTGACAACCACCTTGCCTCCGTCGACTGAGAATCGACTGAGACAACACCCTGTTGTGATCGTGTCGTTGCCTTATCTGTGACCTGCGGCACCGAATCGGCGTCGTCGGCCCCCACGGCGCCGTCGCCGGCGTCGTCGTTCGGATACGGCGCGGGTGATCCGGGCCGGCCCGGCAGCAGGACGAAGAACGAGGTTCCCGGCGGCTGCCCCCCGGGCACGGTGTCTTCCACACGCAGCGCACCACCGTGTTTGAGCACCACCTGCTTGACGATGGCCAGACCCAGCCCGGAGCCGGGCATCGCGCGCGCGGCGGTGGCCCGGTAGAACCGTTCGAACACCAGGTGCCGTTCCTGCAGCGGGATACCGGGACCATGGTCGGAGACAACGAGTTCGGCGTGTGACGGGTCCACCTGCTTCAGCCGCAGCCCCACCCGGCCGCCCGACGGGCTCCACTTGGCGGCGTTGTCCAACAGGTTGAGCACCGCGCGCGACAGACCGGCGGCGTCGCCGTAGACCTGCCACGGCGTGACCTCGACGTCGAACTCGATGTCGCTGCGGCGCCGCCGCACCCGTTCGAGGCTGCGGTCGACGACCTCGGTCATGTCGACGGGTTCGTAGATGACGCCGCCGGCTTCGTCACGCGTCAGATCGACGAGATCGCCGACCAGCGTGGACAATTCCTCGATCTGGCCGATCACGTCGGAGCGCAGATCGTCCATCTCGGCTTCCGGGATGCTCGCCGCGCCCGGTCGGGTCGAGGCCATCAGCAGCTCGACATTGGTGCGCAACGACGTCAACGGTGTGCGCAGCTCGTGACCGGCGTCGGTCACCAGACGGGCCTGGCGTTCCCGCGACTCGGCCAGGGCCCGCAACATCATGTTGAACGCTTCGGTGAGCCGGGCCAGTTCGTCGCTGCCGAACACCGGAATGGGCCGCAGGTCGTCGGTGCGGGCCACCCGCTCGGCGGCTTCGGTGAGCTTGGCGACCGGCCGTAGCCCGGTCCTGGTGACCGCGGCCCCCGCGATCGCAGCGACCGCCACCCCGACACCGCCCACGATCAGCAGCACCCAGCGCAGCTTCATCATCACCGCATCGGTGGGGGCCAGGCTCTTGGAGATCAGCAGCGTGCTGCCGTTGGGCAGGTGCACCGCCAGCACCCGTTGATCGGCTGCGGTACGTCGCGACATGAAGAGCTCACCGGCGATCACGGCTTTCTCCGTCGCCCCGATCGGCAGCGTCTGGCCTTCTTGGTTGGCCGTGTAGATGGACCGGCCGGGGTTGATCAGCATCGCGTTGACATCGGAGTACGCCGTGCCCTCGATGGCCTTGCCGGGATCCGAGGCCAGCGAGCCACTGGCGATCAGCAGCTGGGCCCGGCTCTGCAGCTGGTTGTCGATGTCGTCGTAGAGCGCCGCGGACACCACCGCATACACCGCGAACGAGATCAGCACCACCACCATGGCCACCATGGACATCGCGAGCAACATCACCCGCCATCGCAGTGACAACGATGTCGTGGCTCTGGATTCGCGCCGGTTGGACCGTGCCATCTCTGTCAGGCCCGGCGTCTCAGGGCGGCGTCTCGCGAAGCACGTAACCCACTCCGCGGACGGTGTGGATCAGTCGCGGCTCGCCCTCCGCTTCGGTCTTCCTGCGCAGATATCCGACATACACCTCGAGCGCGTTACCCGAGGTGGGGAAATCGAAGCCCCACACCTCTTCCAGGATGCGGCTGCGGGTCAGCACCCGGCGCGGGTTTGCGATCAGCATCTCCAGCAACGCGAATTCAGTGCGGGTGAGGCTGATCTGCCGTTGCCCGCGGGTGACCTCACGGGTCACCGGGTCCAACGTCAGGTCGCCGAAGGTCAGCGCGACGGCTTCCACTTTGTCTTCAGGCCCGGTGCGGCGCAGCAGCGCGCGCATCCTGGCCAGCAGCTCCTCGAGAGCGAATGGCTTGGGCAGGTAGTCATCGGCGCCCGCGTCCAGGCCGGCCACCCGTTCGGACACCGAATCGCGAGCGGTCAGAACCAGAATGGGCAGGTCATCGCCGGTACTGCGGAGCTGGCGACAGACCTCGAGCCCATCGAGCCTCGGCATCATCACATCGAGGACCACCGCGTCGGGACGGTCGGTGGAGATCGCGTTGAGCGCCTCGACGCCATCCTCGGCCAATGAGACCGAGTAGCCGTTGAAGGAAAGGGAACGACGCAGGGACTCGCGCACCGCGCGATCGTCATCAACGACAAGAATGCGCACGGCCACCAGTGTTATCCCAATGTCTGAGAGCGGCCTGAGAGGCGCTCCGAGGAAGTTCCGAAGAAATTCCGGGCGCCCCGGTCACGGAGCGACCGAAGCTCAGCGCTTGTCGAGGTCGACGAGGCCCAGCCGAGCGGCCTTCAGCAAACGACGCGGCACCTTGTGCTGGGCGCCGGCGACGGTCACGTTGACCAGTCCGGTGGCCTCGGTCTTCCACTGCGCGCGGCGGCTACGGGTGTTCGCGCGCGACATCCTGCGCTTGGGCACAGCCATGACGTGCATCTCCTTGCTTGTGTGGTCCGCCGCGCGAAAAGAGCACACGACGCGGCGACGATTGCGATACAGAATAGCCCGCGAGCAGCGTCGGCTCCAAAACGCGCCGGCCTGACCGGCTAGCGGCGACTCTCCGCCCAGCCCACCAGGGTGGCCGGGACCATCACGGCGAGCACCCCGAGCACGCCGATGCCCAGGCAGATCATGGCAGGCCGGCCGTCGCTGATCAGCCAGACCCCGCCTACCGCGACCACCGCGCTCATCACCGCACCCAGCGCCAGCAGCTTGTGCCCACCGACGCCGGCGCGCCGGCGGGCAGGCGAGTTCCAGCGGGACCGGTCGCCGTCGCGGAAGTTCTCCACCAGCGAGGCCAGACCGAACACGGCGAACAATGCCCCGGCCCACGTCGTCGAACCTCGACTGAACTCGACCGCCGGACTGACCAGCATGCCGACCCCGGCACCGACCCACACCACGCCCGCGATCAACATCAGCGTCCGGAATGCCATGCGGCCAGTCTCGGTGGCGCCCGGGGCGGCAGCAATTCACCCTTGACTCGGTACCGCGGGTCCCGGGTAACCTACCGGTTGGTTGGACGACGGGAGAATGTGTGACTGTGCTGGTTCCGCAGGTCCGTATCGGGAACTGTTCGGGCTTCTACGGTGACCGGCTGTCGGCCATGCGGGAAATGCTCACCGGCGGCGAGCTCGACTATCTCACCGGGGACTACCTGGCCGAGCTCACCATGCTGATTCTCGGCCGGGATCGGATGAAGAACCCCGACCGCGGATACGCGAAGACCTTCTTGATCCAGCTCGAAGAGTGCCTGGGCCTGGCGCTGGAGAAGAAGGTACGCATCGTCGCCAACGCCGGCGGCCTGAACCCGGCCGGCCTGGCCGCGGCCGTGCGGACCCTCGCGAAGCGGCTGGGCCTGTCCGTCGATGTCGCATACGTCGAGGGTGACGACCTGCTGTCCAGGGCCGCCGACCTGGGCCTCGGCAGCCCCCTGACCGCCAATGCGTACCTGGGCGCGTGGGGCATCGCCGACTGTCTGCACTCCGGCGCCGACGTGGTGGTGACCGGCCGGGTCACCGACGCTTCGGTGATCGTCGGCCCCGCCGCGGCCCACTTCGGTTGGGACCGTGCCGATTACGACCGGTTGGCCGGAGCCGTGGTCGCCGGACATGTCATCGAGTGCGGGGTGCAGGCCAGCGGCGGGAACTTCGCGTTCTTCGGTGACGTGCCCGACCTGCTCCATCCGGGCTTCCCGCTGGCCGAGATCTACGCCGACGGCACCTCGGTGATCACCAAACACCCCGGCACAGGTGGGCTGGTCAGCGTCGACACCGTCACCGCGCAGCTGCTCTACGAGGTCACCGGCGCGCGATACGCCAACCCGGACGTGACGGCGCGCCTGGACCGCGTGGAGCTCACCGATGACGGGCCGGACCGGGTGCGCATCAGCGGTGTGACGGGCGAAGCCCCTCCCCCGACCTACAAAGTGTCACTCAACAGCATCGGCGGTCACCGCAACGCCATGACCTTCGTGCTCACCGGGCTGGACATCGAGGCCAAAGCGATGTTGGTGCAGCGACAGCTGGGCGCGGCGCTGACCACCACCCCGGCCGAACTGGAGTGGACGCTGGCCCGGACCGACCACCCCGACGCCGACACCGAGGAAGCCGCCAGCGCCCTGCTGCACTGCGTGGTCCGCGACCCCGACGCCACCGTTGTGGGCCGCCAGTTCTCCAGTGCGGCAGTCGAACTCGCCCTGGCGAGCTATCCCGGCTTCCATGTGACGGCACCCCCGGGCGACGGACAGGTGTACGGCGTGTTCACACCCGCCTATGTTGATGCCGGCGCGGTCGCCCACACCGCGGTGCACGCCGACGGCACCCGCGTCGCGATCGTCCCCGCCTCCGAGACCCTCCCGTTGACCCCGGCCGCGGAGCCGGAGTTGCCGTCTCCCCTGCCCCACGGTTCGACCCGCCGTGCACCGCTGGGCACCGTCGCCGGGGCCCGCAGCGGCGACAAAGGCGGCTCGGCCAATGTCGGGGTGTGGGTGCGCACCGAGGATCAATGGCGTTGGCTGGCACACCTTCTCACCGTCGAGAAGCTCAAGCAACTGCTGCCCGAAACGGTCGCACTCGATGTCACCCGGCACCTGCTGCCCAATCTGCGGGCCGTCAACTTCGTGATCGACGGCCTGCTCGGGCAGGGCGTCGCCTATCAGGCCAGGTTCGATCCGCAGGCCAAAGGCCTCGGGGAATGGCTCCGCAGCCGTTACGTCGACATCCCGGAGGACTTTCTGTCGTGAGTACCTGGAACACCCCCGAGCGTGAGCAGCTCCGCAAGACAGTTCGCGGTTTCGTCGACCGGGAGATCACCCCGCACATCGAGGAATGGGAGCGGGCCGGCGAGCTGCCGCGCGACCTGCACCGCAAGGCGGCCGACGCGGGCCTGCTGGGCGCTCCTTTCCCCGAACACGTCGGGGGTGGCGGCGGTGACGGCGCCGATGCCGTGGTGATCTGCGAGGAGATGCACGAAGCCGGCTCGCCCGGCGGAGTTTTCGCATCGCTGTTCACCTGCGGTATCGCGGTGCCGCACATGGTGGCCTCCGGGGATCGGCGGCTCATCGAGCAGTTCGTCGTCCCCACCCTGGCCGGCCAGAAGATCGGGGCGCTGGCCATCACCGAGCCCGGTGGCGGCTCCGACGTCGGACACCTGACCACCAGCGCGGTCCGCGACGGGGAGTTTTACATCGTCAACGGCGCCAAGACCTACATCACTTCCGGGGTGCGCGCCGATTACGTGGTGACCGCGGTGCGCACCGGCGGTCCCGGCGCCGCCGGCGTCTCGCTGCTGGTGGTCGAGAAGGGCACCCCGGGTTTCGAGGTCAGCCGCAAGCTGGACAAGATGGGGTGGCGCTCCTCCGACACCGCCGAACTGTCGTACACCGATGTGCGGGTTCCCGCCGCGAATCTGGTGGGCCCGGAGAACTCCGGCTTCCTGCAGATCGCCGGGGCATTCGTCTCCGAGCGCATCGGCCTTGCCGCCCAGGCCTATTCGAGCGCACAGCGCTGCCTGGATCTGACCGTGCAGTGGTGCCGCGACCGGGAGACGTTCGGGCGTCCGCTGATCTCGCGGCAGTCGGTACAGAACACCCTGGCCGAGATGGCCAGGCGCATCGATGTGGCCCGGGTGTATTCGCGCCATGTCGTCGAACAACAGCTCAACGGCAACCCGAATCTGATCACCGAAGTGTGTTTCGCCAAGAACACCGCGGTCGAAGCCGGTGAGTGGGTGGCGCATCAGGCGGTGCAACTGTTCGGCGGCATGGGGTACATGGCCGAGTCCGAAGTCGAACGGCAGTATCGCGACATGCGGATCCTGGGGATCGGCGGCGGAACCACCGAAATCCTCACCGGCCTGGCCGCCAAGACACTTGGATATCAGTCATGACTTCGCCGCCTCCTCCTCATCGCTCCTGCGCTGCTGCCCGACTCCTCAGCGGCTCGTCCCTCGCCGCATCGTCGTTCGGGCGCGTCGCTCTGCATCGTCGGCGGCGCTCATGACCGCGCTGCAGTCCACCCTCGACCCCACGTCCCCGGCCTTCACGGAAGCCGCCGACGCGATGGCCGTCAAACTCGCCGAACTGAACGGTGAGCTGGAGAAGGCGCTCGCCGGTGGCGGCGAGAAGTACGTGCAGCGCCACCACGGTCGCGGCAAGCTCACCCCGCGGGAACGCATCGAACTGCTGGTGGACGAGGATTCACCGTTCCTGGAGCTGTGCCCGCTGGCCGGGTACGGCAGTCACTACCAGGTGGGCGCCAGCCTGGTCATCGGCATCGGCGTCGTCGAAGGTGTCGAATGCATGATCGTCGCCAACGACCCCACGGTCAAGGGTGGCACCAGCAACCCCTGGACCATCCGGAAGTTGTTCCGGGCCAATCAGATCGCGCTGGAGAACCGGCTCCCGGTCATCTCACTGGTGGAGTCCGGCGGCGCCGACCTGACCACCCAGAAAGACATCTTCATTCCGGGTGGCCGTCAGTTCCGTGACCTGACCCGGTTGTCGGCGGCGGGCATCCCGACGATCGCGCTGGTGTTCGGCAATTCCACGGCGGGCGGCGCCTACATCCCGGGTATGTCGGACCACGTGGTGATGATCAAGGAGCGGTCCAAGGTGTTCCTGGCGGGCCCGCCACTGGTCAAGATGGCCACCGGCGAGGAATCCGACGACGAGTCGCTCGGTGGCGCCGAGATGCATGCTCGCACATCGGGTTTGGCCGACTATCTGGCCGTGGACGAATCCGATGCGCTGCGTCTGGGCCGTCGCATCGTGGCACGGCTCAACTGGCGCAAGCGCGGGCCCGCACCGGGCCCGGTCACCGAGCCGCTGTTCGACGCAGCCGAGCTGGTGGGCATCGTGCCCGCCGATCTGCGTGTTCCGTTCGATCCCCGCGACGTCATCGCCCGGGTGGTCGACGGCTCCGATTTCGACGAGTTCAAACCGCTCTACGGCAGCTCGCTGGTCACCGGCTGGGCGCGGGTGTACGGATATCCGATCGGCATCCTGGCCAACGCGCGCGGGGTGCTGTTCAGCGAGGAGTCGCAGAAAGCCACCCAGTTCATCCAACTGGCCAATCGCAGCGACACCCCATTGCTGTTCCTGCACAACACTACTGGCTACATGGTGGGCAGAGCCTATGAGGAACGCGGCATGATCAAACACGGCTCGATGATGATCAACGCCGTGTCCAACTCGACGGTGCCGCACATCTCGCTGCTGATCGGGGCGTCCTACGGTGCGGGTCACTACGGCATGTGCGGGCGCGCCTACGACCCGAGGTTCTTGTTCGCCTGGCCCAGCGCCAAATCCGCGGTGATGGGTGGGGCCCAGCTCTCGGGCGTGTTGTCGATTGTCAACCGAGCCGCCGCCCAGGCCCGCGGCCAGGAGTATGACGAGGCCGCCGACGCCGCGATGCGCGCGGCGGTGGAAGGACAGATCGAGGCCGAGTCACTGCCGATGGTGCTGTCGGGGATGCTCTACGACGACGGGGTGATCGACCCGCGAGACACTCGCACGGTGCTCGGGATGAGCCTGTCCGCCATCGCCAATGGCCCGATCGAGGGGACGTCGAACTTCGGCGTCTTCAGAATGTAGGGAACGTGATCGCACGAGTTCTGGTGGCCAACCGCGGCGAGATCGCCCGGCGGGTCTTCGCCACCTGCCGGCGCCTCGGCCTGGAGACGGTGGCCGTCTACACCGATCCCGACGCCGACTCCCCGCACGTCGCCGAAGCCGATGTGCGTGTCCGGCTGCACACCAGCTACCTCGACGCCGCGGCCATCATCGCCGCGGCCACCGCTTCCGGAGCCGACGCGATCCACCCCGGCTACGGATTCCTCTCGGAGAACGCCGATTTCGCCGACGACGTGCTGGCCGCGGGACTCATCTGGATCGGCCCGCCGGTGTCCGCGGTGCGGTCGATGGGCTCGAAGATCGAGTCCAAGAAGATCATGGCCGCCGCCGGGGTGCCGGTGCTCGACGAGCTGGACGCCGATGCGGTGACCCAGGCACAGCTGCCCGTTCTGGTGAAGGCGTCCGCCGGAGGCGGCGGACGCGGTATGCGGGTGGTCACCGAACTCGGCGAGCTGGCCGAAGCGGTGAACGCAGCCCAGCGTGAGGCGCAGTCCGCCTTCGGTGATCCGGCGGTGTTCTGCGAACGTTATCTGCCGACCGGGCACCACATCGAGGTCCAGGTGATGGCCGACCAGCACGGCACGGTGTGGGCGGTCGGCGAGCGTGAGTGCTCCATCCAGAGGCGTCATCAGAAGATCATCGAAGAGGCCCCGTCGCCGTTGGTGGAACGCACTCCGGGTATGCGGGCCGAGTTGTTCGACGCGGCCCGCAAAGCCGCGGGCGCCATCGGCTACACCGGCGCCGGCACAGTGGAATTCCTCGCTGTCTCGGACACCGACGGGTCCACCGAATTCTTCTTCCTCGAGATGAACACCCGGCTGCAGGTCGAGCATCCGGTCACCGAGGCCACCACCGGACTTGACCTGGTGCAGCTGCAGCTCGCCGTCGCCGACGGCGCCCGGCTCGACCCGGAACCCCCTGCGACATACGGACATTCGATCGAGGCCCGACTCTACGCCGAGGACCCCGCCAAGGCCTGGCTCCCGCACTCCGGCACCATCCACCACTTCGAGGTGCCCACCGCACGAACCGCGTTCAGCAGTACCGGCGGCACCGAGATCCGGCTGGACTCCGGCATCGTCGACGGCTCTTCGGTATCCATCCACTATGACCCGATGGTGGCCAAGGTGATCTCCTGCGCACCCACCCGCACGCAGGCGGCCCGGCTGCTGGCCACCGCCTTGACCCGCACCCGCCTGCACGGTGTGCGGACCAACCGCGACCTACTGGTGAATGTGCTGCGGCACCCGGCGTTTCTCGACGGCGCCACCGATACCTCGTTCTTCGACACCCACGGGCTGGCCGCGCTGGCGGCTCCGTTGGTGGACTCCCGGGGAGCCCGGCTCTCGGCCGTCGCCGCTGCCCTTGCCGACGCCGCACACAACCGGGCGGCAGCGCCGGTGCTGGCCTCGGCACCCAGTGGCTGGCGCAACCTGCCCTCGGGCAACCAGGTCAAGACCTACCGGACGCCCAGCGGCGAGGAACGCGTGGAGTACCGCGTCACCCGCGGCGAGATGACACTGCCCGGCGACGACGGTATCGGGGTGCGCACAGCGAGCCCTGATCAAGTGGTGCTGACCGACGCCGGCGGCGTCGAGATCCCGTTCGATGTCCGCCGGTACGGCGCCGACGTCTTCGTCGACTCGGCCTTGGGGTCGGTGCATGTGGTGGCGGTGCCGCGGTTCGTCGAACCGGGTTCCAGCACCGCCGCGGGCTCGCTGGTGGCCCCGATGCCCGGCGTCGTGGTGCGGGTGGGCGCCGAAGCCGGCGCATCGGTCACCCGAGGTCAGCCGTTGGTGTGGCTGGAAGCCATGAAGATGGAGCACACCATCGCCGCCCCCGCCGACGGCGTGCTGACCGAACTAAAGGCAAGAGCGGGCGATCAGGTCGAGGTCGGCCAGGTGCTGGCCGTGTTGAACACCGAGGGAGAGCAATGACAGGCTTTGTCGAGGGCTTCATAGAGGGCCCGGAGCGCACGGCGCTGCGCAAGTCGGTGGCCGCGTTCGCGGCCGACTACGGGCAGGACTACTACCTGGAGAAAGCCCGCGCCGGCCAGCACACCGACGAGTTGTGGCGTGAGGCGGGCAAGCTCGGGTTCATCGGAGTGAACCTCCCTTTAGAGTACGGCGGCGGCGGGGCGGGCATGTACGAACTGAGCCTGGTCATGGAGGAGATGGCCGCCGCCGGGTCGGCACTGCTGATGATGGTGGTATCGCCCGCCATCAACGGCACCATCATCTCCAAATTCGGGACCGACGAGCAGAAGCAGCGGTGGATCCCCGGCATCGCCGACGGCACCATCACCATGGCCTTCGCCATCACCGAACCCGACGCCGGTTCCAACTCGCACAGAATCACCACCACCGCGCGCCGCGACGGCAGCGACTGGATCCTCAGCGGCCAGAAGGTGTACATCTCCGGTGTCGACCAGGCCCAGGCCGTCCTGGTGGTCGGTCGCACCGAGGACCACAAGACGGGCAACCTCAAACCCGCGCTGTTCGTGGTGCCCACCGACACTGCCGGGTTGAGCTACACCAAGATCGACATGGAGATCGTCAGCCCCGAGTTCCAGTTCCAGCTGTTCCTCGACGAGGTGCGGCTGCCTGCCGACGCCCTGGTGGGCTCGGAGGACGCCGCGATCGCGCAACTGTTCGCCGGGCTGAACCCCGAGCGGATCATGGGCGCGGCAAGCGCGGTCGGGATGGGCCGCTTCGCACTGGCCAAGGCCACCGAGTACGTCAAGACCCGCCAGGTCTGGAAGACACCCATCGGCGCGCACCAGGGGATCTCACATCCGTTGGCGCAGAACCACATCGAGGTGGAGCTGGCGAAGTTGATGATGCAGAAGGCCGCCTCGCTCTACGACGCCGGTGACGATTTCGGGGCGGCCGAGGCCGCCAACATGGCGAAGTACGCCGCGGGTGAGGCCTCGGTGCGCGCCGTCGACCAGGCGGTGCAGTCACTCGGCGGCAACGGGTTGACCAAGGAGTACGGGGTCGCCTCGATCCTCACCGCCTCCCGACTGGCGCGTATCGCACCGGTGAGCCGCGAGATGATCCTCAACTTCGTCGCACAGACATCACTCGGCCTCCCCCGCTCCTACTGATGACCGGCCCCCTCGTTGCCTACCGGGTCCAGTCCGGCGCCGCGTACCTGACCCTGGACTCACCGCACAACCGCAATGCGCTGTCGACCGCGTTGGTGGGGCAGTTGCACGAAGGCCTGCGCAAGGCGACCGCCGATCCGCAGGCGCGTGTCGTGGTGCTCGGTCACACCGGTGGCACCTTCTGCGCGGGCGCGGATCTGAGCGAGGGTTCGACGGGTGATGCCAGAGCGCAGGCCGTCGCGCGCGCCACCGAGATGGCGACGCTGCTGCGCGCGATCGTCGAATGCCCGCTGCCGGTGATCGGGGCGGTCGACGGGCATGTGCGGGCCGGCGGTCTCGGATTGGTGGGCGCCTGCGACATCGTGGTGGCGGGACCGCGCAGCACCTTCGCGCTGACGGAGGCCCGCATCGGTGTGGCACCGGCGATCATCTCTATGACGCTGCTCCCGAAGATGTCTGCGCGCGCCGCGGGTCGCTACTACCTCACCGGTGAGACGTTCACCGCAACCACGGCCGCCGAGGTCGGGCTGGTGACCGTGGCCGCCGACGATGCCGCGGCGGCGGTCGGTGGGTTCGTCACGGAATTGTCGAAAGCGTCACCCCAAGGGCTGGCTGCGTCAAAAGCGCTGACCACAGCGGCGGTGCTGGCCGGTTTCGACGCCGATGCCGAACGGCTGAGCCAAGATTCGGCGGCGTTGTTCGTCAGTGACGAGGCCAGGGAGGGGATGCTGGCTTTCCTCGAGAAGCGCCCGCCGCGATGGGCATTGCCGAGCTGACGGTGTATCGATTTCGCCGCCCACCTTTGCGGTTGACAACGATCGTCGTAGGCTCGTGCCTGATGAGCAATTCAGCGCCGCGGGACTCATCGTTGCGAGCCGCAGACAACGGTCGGATCCAAGAAGACCGGGTCCAGGTTGCGCAACTGCTGACCGATGCCGCGGCGCAGGGCACGCTGAATCTCGCCGAGTTCGAGGACCGGCTCGCGCGGGCGTACGCCGCCACGTCCTACGAAGAGCTCGAGCTGCTGTCGGCGGACCTGCCGGGGATCGCCAACACCCGCCGGGGCGCGTGCAAGCCCGCGCCCTCGACGGTCCTGCTGGCCATCATGAGTGGTTTCGAACGGCGCGGCCGCTGGAATGTCCCGCGGAAACTGACCACCTTCACACTGTGGGGCGGCGGTGTGGTCGATCTTCGTTATGCGGACTTCACCTCGGCCGAGGTGGACATCCGCGCGTATTCGGTCATGGGCGGGCAGACAATCCTGCTTCCCCCCGAGGTCAACGTCACCGTCCGCGGCACCGGCCTGATGGGCGCGTTCGACCACAATGTCGGGGAAGCCGGCACTCCCGGCGCACCCCAGATCACCATCACCGGTTTCTCGCTGTGGGGCAGCGTGGGCATCAAACGCAAGAAACGCCGCCCCCCGGCCAACGAACTCACCGCCTGAGACGAGAGTCCTCAGAGCGGCTGTCGCGCTGCCGGTCCGGCCGTCACGCGCAGTCAGCGCAGGTCAGGGTGTCCGGCACGGCCAGTCGGCTGCGGTGGTACACCAAAAAGCAGCTCGAACACGTGAACTCGTCGGCCTGCTTGGGGATGATCTTGACCACCAGTTCTTCCCCGGACAGATCCGCACCGGGCAGCTCGAACAGCTCCGCGAACTCGCTGGGGTCGTCATCGACGGCGGCGTCACCGTGCACCGTCAGCCCGGAGGCCACCTCCTGGATCGGATCCGCCGGGGTGTCTTCGACGTCTCGGCGGCGCGGTGCGTCGTAGTCGGTAATGGTTGCCATCGTCCCTCTTTCAGCCGGTGAGCGGGCGTTGACGCACCACACCGTCGTCAACGTGCGATCGGTGTTACCCACCTTTGCGCCGATCCACACCACCAATCCGAGAAAATTTCTGCGCACACCGAATGCACTGTCCCACAACGATTTTCGCAGTCGCTCCGAATTGGCCGTGCCGCCGCGGACTAGTCACGCGGCGGCACAGTCATTACAGTGCGTACCCACTGACGTCCAGAGACAACGGTGCACCCGAACTCTTAACCGGCGCGAAACGGGTCAGGCGTTGTTCAGCAGCGCACGGAACTCCGCGTGCTCGGCATAGCAGTCGATCCACGCTGCCACCTTGTCGGTGTAGTCCTCCGACAACGGGTGCTTCTCCCGCATCACCGCGGTGAGCACGTCCCGGATCACGATCGTGAACTCGCCGACTCCGAGGTTGACGAACGCCATGTCACGTTCGGCTTGTGTCATCGCCGCCCGGTGTTCGTCCACCAGATCCCACGCCAGATCGGCTTCGTTCGGTCGTCGCTTCATAACTAGGGCGTGGGGTCGATCCCGAGGTTCTCGAGCGCGGCGTCCAGGGTGGGGCACATGTTGATGGCCTCGGCGAGCCCGATCAGGGTCAGGGGTCGGCTGGTCGCCGGCCCGTCGGCGACGACGGCGAACTTGACGTCGTCGTCGAGTTCCCGGCGCACCAGCGCCAGCACGTTCATGCCGTGCGAGGCCAGGAAGTCGACGCCGGACAGGTCGACGATCACCGCCGACGGCTCTTTCTTCAGCACCTCCGACAATCGCTGCTCGAGATGCGGCGCGGTGATCATGTCGATGACGCCGGAGCAGCCGACGATGACGGTGGATCCCCACCAGTGTTCGGTCACCACACATTCCGGCAGGTCAGCGTGGCCGTCGAACTGGCCTTTGGAGTTGTTCACCGGATACCTCGCGGTCCATAGCTGGCTGGCTGGCTGCGCTCGACTCGCGGGCACGGGCTGAACCGGGCAAGCATGTGCGCGAAATGCACCACAAGCCTAGCTGCCAGGCGCGCATCACGGTAGCCCAGTCGAGTTCACCGGCGTTTGCGGGCCTTCAGATAGTCGCCCACCACGGCGGCACCGAGACCGTCGACGTCTGGCACCACCACGCGGCCCTGCACGCGGCGGGCCACCTGATCGATGAACCGGGCCAGGCCCGGATCGCTGCCCAGCCGGAAGATGGTGACCTGGGCGCCCAGACGCGCGACCTCGTCGAAACCCTTCACCGTGTGGGCGAGGGTCAGCTTGTGCGGCGGGTAATCAAAAAACACCTGCGGCCCACCCTCTGAGGCACCCCAGTTCTCCAGGTGCGCCGTCGGCTCCCCGTCGGTGACCACCAGCACCACCGGTTGCGCGTTGGGGTGACGGCGCAGGTGCCGGGAGGCCAGCGCCAGCGCGTGATGCAGGTTGGTGCCCTGCTCGTAGACGCCCTCGAGCCCGGTGAGTTCGGCGGCGGTGACCGTCCGCGCATAACGCCCGAACGCGATGATCTGCAACGCGTCGGACCGGAAGCGTGTACTCACCAGATGGTTGAGCGCCAACGCGGTGCGCTTCATGGGCAGCCACCGGTTCTCCATCACCATCGAGAACGAGGTGTCCACCAGCAGGGCCACCGCCGCCTGGGAACGGGTCTCGGTTTCGGAGACCTCGACGTCGTCGACGCTGATCTGGATGGGCCCGTCCTGCCGGTCGGCCACCGGGGTGCCCGCCCGTCGCAGCACGGCGTTGGTGAGCGTGCGCGTGACGTTCCACGGTTCGGTGTCACCGAAAGCCCATGGCCGGGTGGCGCCGGTGAGTTCGCCCGCCGCACCCGCGCGCCGAGTCTCACGCTCGCCGTGGCGGCCCGAAAGCTGTTGTGCGACATCGCGCAACGCCGCCTGGCCCAGTTGACGCATGGCCTTGGGTGAGAGCCGCCAGCGCCCGTCGGAGCTGCGATCCAGGAACCCCTGGTTCATCAGGGCCTTTTCCAGGTCGGCCAGGGTGCGGGCGTCGATGGCGGCGTCCTCCCCGAGCTGTTTGGCCAGCATGTCGAGGTCGACGTCCTCCATCGAGGCACCGGCGTAACTCTGGGACAGCTGCTCGGCGAGCTGTTCGAGCTCGGCGATATCGGCCAGCGCCTGGGCGCCCTCCCCCATGCCGAGCGGTTGATCACCCGAGAAGTTCTCCGAGCCGTCCCAGTCCTCGCCCGGGCGTGCCGACTGCAGATGCGCGTCGAGCCGGTTGAGCGCGTTCATCAGTGATGGCGACCCGAACGCGTTCTGCGCCAGCGCATCGAGTTCGGCGCGCTGATCGGCGCTCAGGCTGTTGCGGAAGCGTTGGGCCGCCGCCGATCGTTTGGCCAGCGAGTCGAGCAACTCGTCGATGTTGCGCGGGTTCTCCGGGAAGAAGTCGCCGTGCTTGTTCATGAAATCGTCAAAGTCCTGCTGGGTGGCCTGGCCCTGGGCGTTCTTGTCCAGCAGGTCGTTGAGGTCGTCGAGCATGTCGTTGACGCGCTGACGGTCTTCGTCGGTGGCGTTCTCCAGCGCCTGCTTCATCCCGGCGAACCGCTGGTCGAGCATCTCGCGGCCCAGCAGATCGCGGATCTGGTCGTACTTCTGCCGGGCCTCGTCGGAGCGCCAGTTGTAATCGGCCAGCTCCTCGACCGCCTTGGCCGGCGACGGGGACAGCGACTCGAGTTGCAGTTCGCCGAACCTGGCGTCGTCGTCGAGGGCCCGCGCCAGCTCCTTGCGCTCGGCCAGCACCGCCTCGTCGAGCAGCTTCTTGACTTCCTGCAGGGTGCCGTCGAGGTTGTTGCGCTGCAACAGCTGACGGCGTTTGCGGTGGGCTTCGGCGGCCAGTTTGTCGGCGCCGGGCAGATTCCTGGTGCCACGGCGCAACAGCTCGGACAGGGCCCGCCGCGGCGAGGTGCCCTCCATGACGTCCTGCCCGATCTGCTCCAGCGCGTCGCGCAGATCCACCGGCGGCGCCAGCGGATCCGGCCCACCGGTATATCGCGAGTACCGCGAGGTGTGGCTGGCTCTAGCCATAAATGGTTTCGCCCTCTCCGGACACTTTGTCGATCCGCTTCGCCAGATACAGCGCTTCGAGTGCCAACTCGACAGCCGCGGCCCGCTCACCGTCGGATTCCGCGTTCAGCCGCTCGGCGATGGCATCGATCACCGGCAGCTCCGGCAACGCCGCCAGCACGTCCTTGGCCGACACCCGCTCGCCCGTCGTCACCGGCTGGTCGGCTTCCACGGCGGCCACCAGGGGGCCCACGTCCAGGCCACCGAGAACCCGCTGTGCGGTTTCGGCGGTCGCGCGGCGCAGCAGATGCTCGAGAACTGCCTGCTCGCGCCCCTCCTCACCCGCTTCGAATTCCAGCTTGCCGCGCAGCACGTCGACGATGGTGCTCAGGTCCACGACGCGGGCCACGGGGTCCGGCTCGCCCAGGATCGCCGAGCGGTGCCGGGCCGAGGCGGCCACCGTCTCGGCCGCTGCGATCGCGAAGCGGGCCGACACACCCGACCGTTGATCCACCGACGTCGATTCGCGCAGCAGCCGGGCGAACCGGCCGATGATCTGCAGCAGATGATCGGGCACTTCGGCCGACAGGTGTGCTTCCTGCGAGATCACCCCGACCTCGGCGTCGAGTTCCTGCGGGTAGTGCGTGCGGATCTCCGCACCGAACCGGTCTTTGAGCGGGGTGATGATGCGGCCGCGGTTGGTGTAGTCCTCAGGGTTCGCGCTGGCCACCACCAGGACGTCCAAGGGCAGCCGCAGGGTGTAACCGCGAACCTGGATATCGCGCTCCTCCATCACGTTGAGCATCGCCACCTGGATGCGCTCGGCGAGGTCGGGCAGCTCGTTGACGGCGACGACGCCGCGGTGCGCACGTGGGATGAGTCCGTAGGCGATGGTCTCGGGATCGCCCAGGCTGCGGCCTTCGGCCACCTTCACCGGGTCGATGTCGCCCACGAGGTCGGCGACGCTGGTGTCCGGGGTGGCGAGTTTCTCGGTGTAGCGCTCGCTGCGGTGCCGCCATGTGATGGGCAGGTCTTCGCCGGATTCGGCGACGCGCCGCACTGATTCGGGGGTGATCGGTGAATAGGGATGCTCGCCCAGTTCGGAGCCGGCGATCACCGGAGTCCACTCGTCGAGCAACCCGATGAGCGAGCGCAGCAGACGGGTCTTTCCCTGACCGCGCTCACCCAGCAGAACGAAGTCGTGCCCGGCGATGAGGGCCCGTTCCACCTGGGGCAAGACGGTGTCCTCGAACCCGACGATGCCGGGCCACACCGTCTCGGCGGTGTCGCCCGCAGCCAGCCGTGCCAGCAGGTTCTCGCGGATTTCCTGCTTCACACCGCGCTCCTGATGGCCGGAGGCGCGCAGCTCGCCGAGGGTGCGGGGCAGATCGTTAGGTGATGTCACGACCTCCACGCTACGACGGTCACCGACATCAGGCAGCCGGTCCCTGCTCTCAGCGAAAAGTTCGGCGCGCGGGAATAACCCCGGAGAACGGTCAGCCGGCGGTCGGGGCCAGCATCTGGAAGCCGCCCAGAATCTGTTCGGTGTCGTCCTGATAGACGGGATCTGCCGGGTTGTCGGTCTGGGTGGTGACCGTCGCGGCATAGGTCCGGTCATCGGTGTGCATGACCGCGATCAGGACCTGCGCGGGTAACTCGCCGACGGGTTCGATCGGCGGGGTGAGGTAGTTGATGACCTCGGCGGGCAAGCCGCACAGGGTGGTTTCGGTGACGGTGACTTCGGTGGCGCCGAAACCGCTTTCCAGCGATTCGCGTTGCTGCTCGAAGACCACCGACGGGTCCTCGATGCCGGGCTTGCTTTCCAGGGTGACGACCACGGTGGGCGCAAAATCGTCGCTGGCGAGCGCGACATTGCTCATCGTGTACCGGAACAGGTCGTCGTCGAGTTCGGAGAACCGTTCCCAGCCGTCGGGCTGCGGGATGCGCAGCACCGGCTCACCCTCGTCGAGCGGTTCGACGTCCGACAGCGGGGCGTCGACCGGCGTGCAGTCGCTGCCGTCCGAGCCGGTCGCCAGTCCGGGACCCGACAACAGCTCCTCGGACGCCACCGGCTCGGCGTCGACATAGCGGGTGCACGACACGGTGAGCGCCATCGGCACCGCTGCCACCAACAGAACCGCCGTCATCCGTGCTGTCACGACAGTGACATTAGTCGGCTCACTCGGCGGCGGGGCCGTCACCGTTGAGGTATGCACTGTTTCCCCAAGCCCGAGCTCCTTCACCTGGCTCGTCCCTCACCAGCCTCGGACTCGGGCCCCACCCCAAGCCAGAGCTCCTTCACCTGGCTCGTCCCTCACCAGCCTCGGACTCGGGCCCCACCCCAAGCCAGAGCTCCTTCACCTGGCTCGTCCCTCACCAGCCTCGGACTCGGGCTCAGTGCGCGAAATGCCGTGCGCCGGTGAGGTACAACGTGATGCCGGCCTTGGCGGCCGCTTCGGTCACCTGATCGTCGCGCACCGAGCCACCCGGGTGCACGATCGCGCGCACGCCGGCGGCGGTCAGCACCTCGAGACCGTCGGGGAACGGGAAGAACGCATCGGAGGACGCGACGGCGCCCTGCACGCGGTCGCCACCGCGCTCGACGGCCAACCGGGCCGCGTCGACCCGGTTCACCTGTCCCATACCGACACCCACAGTGGCGCCGTCCTTGGCCACCACGATGGCGTTGGACTTCACCGCCCGGCATGCCCGCCATGCGAACACCAGATTGCTCAAGGTGTCCGGATCGGCGGGCTCCCCGGTCGCGAGCACCCAGTTGGCCGGGTCGTCGCCCGGCGCGTCGAGCTCGTCGCGCTGCTGCACCAGCAAGCCGCCGCTGACCTGACGGAACTCGGTGGCCCCGGGCTGGGGCTCCGAGGCCACCAGCACACGGATGTTCTTCTTGCGCGCCAGGATCTCGACCGCACCGTCCTCATAGGCGGGCGCGACGATGACCTCGGTGAAGATGTCGGCGACGGTCTCGGCCATCTCCACGCTGACCGCGGTGTTGGTGGCGATCACCCCGCCGAAGGCGCTCAGCGGGTCACACTCGTGGGCCTTGCGGTGCGCGTCGGCCACCGAGACCGAGGAGATCGCGATGCCGCAGGGATTGGCGTGCTTGATGATCGCCACGCAGATGTCCTCGTGGTCGAACGCCGCCCGCCAGGCCGCGTCGGCATCGGTGAAGTTGTTGTAGGACATCTCTTTACCGTGCAACTGCTCGGCCTGCGCCAAACCCGGCCAGGCTGCGTCGTCGGTGTACAGCGCCGCCTGCTGATGCGGATTCTCGCCGTAGCGCAGCACCGCGGAGCGGCGCCACGTCCCGCCGAACCACGCGGGCAGCTTCTGGGCGGGTTCCTCCCGGGCCAGGACATCACCCATCCACGACGCCACGGCGACGTCGTATTCGGCGGTGTGCCGGAAAGCCAACGACGCCAGTATCTTCCGTTCCGCCAGGGTGAAGCCACCGTCCCGGACCGCAGCCAGCACCCCGTCATAACCGAGCGGGTCCACCACCACGGCGACGCTGGGATGGTTCTTGGCCGCGGCCCGCACCATCGACGGGCCGCCGATGTCGATCTGCTCGACACATTCGTCCTCGCCGGCGCCGGAGGCGACCGTCTCGGTGAACGGGTAGAGGTTGACCACGACGAGTTCGAAAGCCGCGACGCCGAGTTCCTCCAGGGCCGCGGCGTGCTCGGGCTTGCGCAGGTCGGCGAGGATCCCGGCATGCACCCGGGGGTGCAACGTCTTGACCCGGCCGTCGAGCACCTCGGGGAAACCGGTGACATCCTCCACCGGGGTCACCGGAATACCTGCTGCGGCAATGGTTTTGGCAGTCGATCCGGTTGAGACGATATCGACACCCGCCTCGTGCAGACCATGAGCAAGATCGGTCAGGCCGGTCTTGTCGTACACGCTGATCAACGCACGCCGGATCGGCTTACGCTCGCTCATCCGATAACTGCCTTTCGTCCACTCCAGGTCACGCCGCGGGTAGCGAGCGCGGCCAGCACGTCCACCAGGAGACGTCGTTCGACCACCTTGATGCGTTCGTGCAAAGTCTGTTCATCGTCGTCGTCCTCGACGGTGACGGCTTCCTGCGCCAGCACGGGACCGGTGTCCATACCCGCGTCGACGAGGTGCACCGTGCAACCGGTCACCCGGACGCCGTACTCCAGGGCCGCGGGTACCGCGTGGGCACCGGGGAACGCGGGCAACAGCGCCGGGTGGGTGTTGACCACCCGGCCGGGAAAGCGCGTCAGGAACTGGTTGCCGAGGATCTTCATGAACCCCGCCGAGACCACGAAATCCGGTGAATGTGCCGCCGTCGCAGCCGTGATGGCGGCATCCCAGGTGGCCCGGTCCGGGTAATCCCGCAGGGGAACGGTGTAGGCGGGCACGCCGGCGTCCGCGGCGATCTCCGCGGCCCGGCACTCGCGGTCCACCCCGACGGCCACCACACGTGCCGGGTACTCCCCGACCGCCGCATCCAACAGCGACCTCAGCAGCGATCCGGTGCCCGAAGCCAGGACGACCAGCCGTGCCGGCGCGCTGGGTGGCACGTGGAGGGGTTGCTGCACGAAACGAGCTTAGTCGGTCCCACAGGTGGTGCCGTCAGCGCTTCCCGTCGTCGGCGGAGCCGTCGTTGTCGGCCTCGAGCAGGTCTTCGGCGTCGGGCAGGTCGGCCAGTGCTTCGTGATCGACCGGCGGTAGCGGGGGCACCGGTTCCGGCTCGGGCAGCGGGTCGGGTTCCGGCTCGGGATCGGGTTCAGCGGCCGGGGGCACCTGGGCGCCGTCGCTCGAGGGAGCCGGTGCGGGCAGGATCAGCGGCGCGGTCTGCGCCTCTGCCAGCACCTCGTCATCCGGCTCGCCCAACGCCTCGGGGGCGGCCGCCTCGGCTGCCGGTTTGACTCGTCTGGGCCGGCGCACCAGGCCGTTGGCCATCACGATCGTCACGCCGCCGACGACGAAGAACCACAGGAACGCCGCGGGCCCGAACGTCGCATGGTCCACGCCGACCGCACCGAAGTTGCCGAGCTGTCCGCCGCCGGCATAACCGAGCAGCGCCATCACACCGGCCGCCAGCAGCGACGCGGTCAGCAGCCGCACCAGGGCCGGCCCGAGCGGCAGAGGCGTGCGGGCACATTGCTGTCCCAAGGCGACGCCGGCGGCGGCACCGACGATCAGCAGGGCCACCCACACCGGCCCCAACGGCGGGGTCGGTGCCGCCGCCAGGATGGGGACCGCCGGGATGTCACCGCCGAAGACGGTGAACGAACTGAATGTCGCGAATCCGATGTGGGCGCTCGACCCGACCGCCATGGCCGCGGCGCCGACGATCACGTTGGGGGCGTACAACACCGACAGCACGGTCAGGCTCAACTGGCCGAAGGCTGATTCGGTGATGCCGAACAGGTCGTGCATGGTGCCCCAGTGCACCACCAGGGCGGCGGCGGTCACGGCCGCCGAGAGCCCGAACAGCGCCAGCACTCCGGCCGTCGCCGCGCGAACCGAACCTGCCATCCAGTCAGGCAGTGGGGACGTCGCGAGCGCCCGCCGCCCCACTTTCGAGCCCACGCCGATCACGGCGCCGATCCCGTGCAGCACCAGAACGTTGAGGAAGGCGTGGCCTGCGCTGGGCGTCTGCAACTGCGTCAGCACCGATGAGGCGTCGTGCACCACTGCCAACGCCAACGCCGCGACCAGCAGGGGTCCGCCGATGGCCGACGCCACGATCCACCGTGTGACAAACCACGACGAGCGCGCCGAGGTGGCTTGTGCGGTGGTGCGCGCGGTGCCCCACACCATCAGGAGTGCGGGTAAGAGCGGCATGACTCCGAGCACGCGGCCGCCGATCGAGATCGGCACCTGGTGTACCCCGAGCCACATGCTGGCGATGGCGCCGAACGCGCCGGTCATATCGCTGTTCGCGATCAGCAGCTGGACCAGCACCACCGCCGCGATGATGACCAGTGCGACCAGCGCTGGACCGAAAGCGACCCTGATCAGGTCACGTGTCTGGCGTGCCCCTGCCGTGCGATTGTCCTGCATTCACGTCAGATCCGCCGCACCTGGACACACCAGGTGCGGCGGCGCCGGACTACGACGAAGTGGGGCCGGGTGACGGCGCCGACTGCTGGGTCTGCGGCTGCTGCGGCGGCTGAGCGCTGTGCTGCCCTGACCCGACCGCGGGCGGCGGGCTGAAGCTGGGGAAACCCGTCGGAGGCGTCGGCGGGCTGTTGTCGCTGCCCGACTGGCCGTAACCGGGGGTGGGGCCGGGCGAGTACGTGCCGTACTGGGTGGGATAACCCGGCCGCGGACCCTGCGGCTGCTGGCCCGGGGCCTGTTGGCCGGGCGTTTGGGGGTAATAGCCGCCGCCGGGCGGCCCGTACTGCCCGTACTGCGGCTGCTCGAACTTCGGTCGCGGCGTCGGCGCGGACAGGACACCGGCCTCCAACAGCAGCGCGCCGATGGCGACGATCGCCTGCAGCACGCTGAATGCCAGCACCAGCCACGCGGCCCAGCCGGTGGTCACGTAGTTCGAGGTGTTGAACAGCTGGCTCACCACCACCAGGACGCCGAGAACCGAGAGGATGGCGACGACGGGGAAATGTCCTCTGACCTTCGGCACCAGGCCGACGGCCGCCAGCAGGGCCGCTAGCAGGGTGGCGAGGGTCAGGAACACCCCGCCACCGCTGGTGGCCTCGACACTGATCGGGCCCAGTTCGGCGCTCGAGGTGAAGACCGGGCCGAAGCTGGACAGGTAGGCAGCCAGTCCGAGCACCACCACGGCGGCGGACAGATAGAGCGGGAGCTTGCTGGGCCCCGGTTCGGCGGCGGGCGCGAACGACTGGGTGGGAGCGTTGTACGAACCGGACGGGTATGCCCCGGAGCCGGAGTACGAACCGGAATCTGCGTAGGAACCGGACTGATACGAGCCGGGAGGCTGCGCCGGCGGAAAGCCGCCTGGCGGGTTACCGGGTGAGCCGGGTGAGTAGGTCATGACCTCTCCTGTGTCGTTGGGCGCCGAGGTGGCGGCGCTTACATCGGACCCACTTCATGGGCCCCCGCTTCATGGACTAGGCCGACGAACACCTGCGTCGGCATTCGAGGCGGGGATTCGCGTCATCCACGCTAGCGCACCAACCTGCGGGTGCCGTGCGCCGATCCGCGTGTCCTCCACAGCGGTCACGCCACCCGGGCTCCGGCCCTCAGGCGCCGGCCGACACCAGTGCTGGTCGTCCCGGAGATTGGGTGTCGGCCGCTTCGATCTCCCGCACCAGCGGCAGCACCCGGGCACCGAAGTACTCGATCTCTTCCTGGAAATGGAGGAAGCCGCCGAGGATCAGGTCGACTCCGCGCTTGCGGTAGGCCGCGATGCGTTCGGCGATCTGCTCAGGGGTGCCGATCAGCTGGGTGCGGAAACCGTCGTTGTACTGCACCAGGTCCTCGAAGGAGGAGTCCGCCCACATCCCCTTCTTGTCGCCGGTGGAGTTCCCGGCCTGCTGGACCGCACCGCGGAACCCTTCGACGGCGGGTTTGTTGGCCTTGGCCACGATTTCGCGCAGGACCTCCTTCGCTTCCTTTTCGGTGTCCCTGGCGATGATGAACCCGTTGAGGCCGATGCTGACCTCCCGGCCCACCTCACGGGCGTGGTCTCGCACCTCCACCACCTGCTCGGTGATGCCGTCGAAATCCTTGCCGTTGGAGAAGTACCAGTCGGCGTAGTACCCCCCGTTGCGGCGGGCGGCGGTGGAGTTGCCGCCCTGGAACAGCTCGGGGTTGGGGCGATCCGGGGTGTTGAGGGGCTTCGGCTTCAACGTGAAGTCATGGATGCGGTAAAAGTCGCCGCGGAAGTCCACGTCATCCTCGGTCCAGATCTTGCGCAGCACCTGCAGGAACTCGGCGCTGCGCCGGTAGCGCTCGTCGTGTTCGAGCCACGGCTCGCCGAGATGGGTGAACTCGTCTTTGAACCAGCCGGATACGACGTTCACCGCGAACCGCCCGCCCGACAGATGATCGGCCGTCGCGCCCAGCTTGGCCAGCACCGCCGGCTGCCACAGGCCTGGATGCACGGCGGCGATCACCTTCAACCTCTCCGTCGCCAACAGCAGCGCCAGGGAGAAACTGGTGGACTCGTGCTGGTATTCGGCGCCGTAGCTGGCCTCGTAGCGGACCTGACTGAGGGCATATTCGAACCCGTTGTTCTCCGCGGTCTGCGCCAGTTTCTTGTTGTACTCGTAATTCCAATCCGTGCGTTGCTCGATGGTGCTGGTCACCAGGCCGCCGCTGACGTTGGGCACCCAGTACGCGAACTTGACGTTCTCGGCGATACGTTCTGTCGTCATGGCGCGATCACACCGCGACCGCCGGTACCGGTCACCCTTTTGAATCGCCCAGAGTCCTAACGGGGCCCACCACGGCGATCGGTGTGGCGGCAATGCCGTTGAATCCGGTGGAGGTCACGGTGGTGTAGGCGCCCATCATCGGACTCACCAGCACGTCGCCGACAGTCAGCGCAGGCATCGGGTAGTCCCGCGCCACCACATCGGTGCTGTCGCAGCTCGGCCCCGCCAGGGTGACCGGCTGTAACTCCGCTGCCGCCCCGTCCACCACCTCGGCGAGCGCGAGGATCGGCGGGTGAACGTCTTCGGTGAGGATGTTCGAGTACGACCCGTAAAGACCGTCGTCGAGGTAGTGCCACACCCGCCCGTTGCGCAGTCTGGTGCCGACCACCGAGGTCAGCAGCGTCATGCTGCCCGCGGCGAGGAACCGGCCGGGTTCGGCGAGCACCGTCAGGCCGTGCCCGGAGCCCAGCGCGGTGCGGATCTCGGCAGCCACGTCGTGCAGCGTCGGCATCGGGTCGCGATAGGTCACCGGGAAACCACCGCCGATGTCGATGGCGTTCGCCTGCACTCCGAGGTGGTCCTCGACCCGGGCGGCGAGTTCGAGGGTGGTGCGCACCGCGGCGCCGAAGGACGTCACCGACGACCCCTGGCTGCCGACGTGAAAGGTGAAGCCGTGGAACTGCACTCCGGCGGCAACCACGTGCTTGACCAGCAGCTCGGCCTCCGCGGGATCGGCGCCGAACTTGGTCGACAGATCCGATTTGGCAGATGCGTTCGGGAACCCGAGACGCACCAGTATCTGGATGTCCGGAGGTAGGCCGCTGAACTTCTGCGCTTCGACGGGGTTGTCGACGACGAAGGTCCGGATCCCGGCGCGGTATGCCGAGCAGATGTCGGCGAGTTTCTTGACGGGATGGGTGTGGATGCACCGAGACATCGGGATGCCAAGCGAATCAACGAGTTCTATCTCGCCGTTGGAGGCGACGTCGAACCCGCCGCCTGCCGCCGCGACGGCCGCCAGCACCGCTGGGTGCGGCGCCGCTTTGACCGCGTAGTGGACGTTGACGCCCGGAAGCGTCTCGGTGAAGGTGCGGTACTGCGCGGTGACCTCCCCCGGGTCGAGCACCAGTAGCGGTGTGCCGTGGGCGTCCAGCAATTCCTGCCAGTGGTGGGCACGGGCCTGCACTCTGAGCTGCTCACGAAGCCGTGACCGACGCCGAGCGTTCATGGTCCACCTCCGCCCACGTGGGCCTGCGCACGACGAGCAATCGCTGGAACCGCTCGTAGCTGACTATCGCCAGCACGTAGAACCCGGCGTCGGCGGCCAGTTTCGCGAAGATCCACCCGGCCACCATGTTGTCGAACATCAGCGGGCCCGCGTAGAACGCCAGCGGCCGGATGGCAAGGCTGTCGATCCCCTCGGCGGGACCGAATTCGACGGCGATACTGCGCAGCGCCAGCCCGTTGGCGACCAGCAACCGCCGGCCGCGAGGAAGGTGCGTGTGGTGGCGGTAGGTGGTGCGCACTGCGGTGAGGAACGCCATGGCGTAGTACCCGGCCGACGCGCCGACGGTGGCGACGACGGCGGCTGCGGCCAGCGAGCCGGTGGCCAGGTAGGCGATCGTCGCGCCGCCCAATTCGCAGATGGTGCTGGCGATTTCACACGGCAGATACCGTCGCACCCACTCGCAGATCTTGTTTCCGGCCGCTCGCCTGGTCCCCACATTGCGCACTGTTCCGGTTGTCTGCGTGCCCTGTCGTGAGTAGCGCGCTACGCGAATCCGCCGCCGCGGCCCTTGCCCTATCGGTTAGAACACGTTCTAATTCTGTCATGGATTACGGGCTCGTACTGTTCACCAGTGACCGCGGTATCGCACCGGCCGCTGCGGCCAAGCTCGCCGATGACCATGGCTTCACCACCTTCTACGTGCCCGAACACACTCATATCCCGATCAAGCGTCAGGCTGCGCACCCCACCACCGGCGACGAGTCACTGCCCGACGACCGCTATATGCGCACCCTCGACCCGTGGGTGTCCCTGGGCGCCGCCAGTGCCGTCACCTCGCGGGTGCGGTTGTCCACCGCGGTGGCCTTGCCGGTCGAGCACGACCCGATCACCTTGGCGAAGTCGATCGCCACGCTGGATCATCTGTCCGGCGGCCGGGTGAGCCTGGGTGTCGGATTCGGTTGGAACACCGACGAACTCGCGGATCACAACGTGCCACCCGGTCGGCGCCGCACCATGCTGCGCGAGTACCTGGAGGCGATGCGCGCGCTGTGGACCGAGGAAGAGGCCGAGTATGACGGCGAATTCGTGAAATTCGGCCCGTCGTGGGCATGGCCGAAACCGGTGCAGTCCCACATCCCGGTCCTGGTCGGAGCGGCGGGTACCGAGAAGAACTTCAAGTGGATCGCCCGCAGCGCCGACGGTTGGATCACCACGCCCCGCGACTTCGACATCGACGAGCCGGTCAAACTGCTCCAGGACACCTGGGCCGCCGCGGGCCGCGACGGCGCACCGCAGATCGTGGCGCTCGATTTCAAGCCGGTACCCGAAAAGCTGGCCCACTGGGGCGAACTCGGTGTCACCGAGGTGCTGTTCGGCTTACCGGACAAACCCGAGGCGGAGGTCGCCGCCTATGTGGAGCGGCTGGCCGGCAAGCTCGGCGCGCTGGTGTAGCCGACTCGCGTAGCCGACTACGCGTGAACAACAGGGTGCCGCAGACGACAGTCCGTGGGTGAGGCCTCACGCAGGCGACGTTCATCCCGGAAGGAATTCCCATGCCCGGCATCAGCCCACTGATCATCCAGTTGTTCGACGACCCGCATGCCAGGCACCGCCACGGCAATCGGGAAGACACCAGCAAGCAACGCCGGTCTGAATCCAAGGGACGGGTGCTGCGGCGCCGGCGCCGACATGACGACTGAGCGGTCGGCTCACGCGGACAGCTCGGCGCGGTTTCCGTTCTCCGTGGTCCGCACGCTGATCGCCGCGCCCAGCGGATCACCGTCACTCATGAGGGCCACCAGCTCTTCGTTCTCGGTGGTGGCCATGAAGCGCGAGCCGTCGGTATCGAGCCGGCCGACGATGATCCCGGTGCGCACGGGCCAGTCGTGGCGCACCGAATAGGTTTCGATGGCGCCGGTGCCGTCGACGGTCTTGGTCACCGGCACCGTTGGCAGTGCGGCGACTTCGGCGTTGAGCGCCTCGCTGCGGCTGGTCCGCCACGCGACGGGCTCGGTGGAGTAGATGCCCACCGAGTACTTGCTCATGATGCCGCCGTTGGCGCCGACGAACCCGAACTGGCCGGGCTTGTCCCGCATCTCGGCCACGGTCTCGGCGATACCGTGCAGTGAGTAGCTGTTGCCCGGGCCGCCGAAGTACGGCAGCCCGCCGGTCAGCGTCAGGCCTCGTGGATCGTCACCGGAGATCCCGAGGGCTTCGCAGATGACGAACACCGGGAACGGGAAGCAGCTGTACAGATCGAATGTCGCGATGTCGTCGACGCCGATCCCGGCCACCCGCAGCGCCTCGTGGGCCGCTCGCCCGGCGGCGGGGCTGGCGCCCAGGTCGGGGCGGACCAGCAGTGCCTGCTCGACGAGGTCGGAGTGCCCGTGCAGGTACACCCATTTCTCTTCCGGCACCCCGAGCCTGCGTGCGGCGGCCACCGACATCAGTACGGTGGCCGCGCCCTGGTTCACCGTGTCGCGTGCGACGAGCAGCCGTGGGTACGGGTCGCAGATCATCCGGTTGTCGGCGGTGACGGTTGTGATCTCCTCCACCGAGCGCTCCACCGGTGACGACGAGAACGGGTTCTTGGCAGCCACTTTCGACATCGGCGCGAACAGCTCCGCCATCTGGTGGCGGTACTGGGCGACCCCGAGGCCCAGCCGGGCTCGGCGCGCGTTGTCCAGCAGGCCGTACTGCACCGGCGCCCCGGTCAGGCCATGGGTGACGGTGTACTCATCGATATAGCTGTAGATCTGGTGTCCCCGGTCCTCCAGCTGACCGTCGACATGTTCGGTGAAATCGGGTTTGTCGTCCCTGTCCGCGAAGTACCGCGCCGTGGAGCCCGGCTCGGACCCGATCACCATGGCGACCTCGATGTCCCCGGCGGCAATGGCGGTGGCGAATTCGGTGACCACCTTCTGCGAGCCCTGCCCGCCGACCGGTTCGAGCACCACGCGCGCCGGGTCGGCACCGAGACGCCGCATCACCGACCGCGGATAGTTGTTGGATCTGCCGAGCACAGCCGGCATGGGTCCGGAGATCTCGAACTGCCGCAGGCCCACCACCACTTCGACCGCGCGTGCCACATCCTCCGGCCGCGCCCCAGTGTCCGCCAACGCCGCCCGGGCCGCCTCGGTGGCCAGTTCCACCGCAGACATCCCGCGATAGTCCGCTTCATCGATGCGCTCGGTGAACTGCCCGACGCCGACGATGACGGGCGTGCGTGGATCGACGGGCATGGCAGACCTCCTCGGAGTAACTACTTCGACACGCTAATAGAACATGTTCTTGTTTGACGACCCGGATGGGTTTCCAGCCTGCTGTACATCAGCACCGATGTACGCCAATATCGGCGTACATCAAGCTAGGCGTACAGTGAAGCGATGAACTGGCCCCTGCGCCCCATGACGCTGGTGGTGGGCGGCGTCGTGCAACCCGACGACGTGGTGGGCAGGTACCGCGAAGCCGAGGCCGTCATCGCGGCACTCCCCCACAGCGGCGCGGTCCTGGTGGGCGACCGGCGCCACGGCAAGACCTCCTTGTCGCGTGTGGTGCAACAACAGGTACGCCGGGCCGGGGCCCTGGTAGGCGCCGCAAGCGCCGAACGCGGGACCTACGCCGATTTCGTGTCGGCGCTGGCCGCCGAACTCGCCCGCTTCGAACCGGGCTGGCGCAAGGAACTGTCGAAGCTGCGGGTGACGATCACCGCCGGACCGGTGACGGTGGAACGCGACGCCCGGGCCGCAACCGCCATGGACGAGTTGCTTCGCCAAGCCGTCGACCGCGCGCATGGACGTCAGGTGGTGCTGTTCATCGACGAGGTCACCGTGCTGGCCCGCAAGCTCGAACGGACGCAGCCCGGATCCGGGGAGGATTTCCTGCGCACCTTGCGCCGCTTCCGCCAGGACCATGGCGGTCGCGTCGCAACCGTCCTGTCCGGATCGATCGGCTTCCACCACGTGTCCGAGGATGCCCCGAGCACCGTCAATGACATCCGCAAGATCGCGATAGGGCCTATCCGGTCGGATCACGCGACGTATCTGGCCGGATGTCTGCTGCTCGGCGTGGGCGCTTCCCCGGCGGACGCCGGTCGAACGGCGCCGGCCCTTGCCGAGGCCGCCGAAAACGTGCCCTACTACATCCAGCATCTGGTCCTGGCCTCACAGGAACAGTGGTCGCGCACCGGCGCACTGCCCTCACCAGACCAGATCCCCGGACTCGTCACCGCCGCCATCGAGGACGTCAACGATCCCTGGGATCTCCGGCACTACCGGGACCGCCTCGACACCTACTACGGCCCAGCCGCAAGCCTCACTGCGAACCTGCTCGACGTCTATGCCCACTCGCCGCGGCCCCTTGGCGTCGACGAAGTGATGAAACTGCTTGCCAGTGAAGGTAATCCGATCCACGATCGGGACCGGGCGGTCCGGATGATCGAACGTCTGGAACTCGACCACTACCTCGAAAGGCGCGGTGACGCCGACCGCTTCGCGTCACCTCTGATCCAGCGCGCCTGGAAGGCGATGCGCAGGTGAACAGTTCGCCTGTGGCGCACACCCCCTCGGCGATGAGCACCGTGGACCTCGATGCCGCCACAGTTGGCCGGGAGGCGCTCTTCGCGCGCCTGGTACGCCGCATCAGCGGCGCCGCGCGGGACGGTTCGCGACCGCACACCTTGCTCGTCGCGCCGCGCGGCGGCGGTAAGACACACACCGTGCGCGTCGCGGTACATCGCGCGATGGTCGATGCCGCAACCGCCGAAAGGACGCTCCCCGTCCTGATTCCGGAG
The DNA here is from genome assembly GCF_057656995.1 of Mycobacterium sp. Soil_C_30. NCBI lineage: Bacteria > Bacillati > Actinomycetota > Actinomycetes > Mycobacteriales > Mycobacteriaceae > Mycobacterium > Mycobacterium sp. Soil_C_30. The sequence goes on from NZ_JBDGJH010000005.1 coordinate 393,780, forward strand.
GATGCGCTGGGCATCGGCTCCTATCTCGACCTCCTGGTGGAGGCGGCGCGGGCCATCGGCCCCGACGTCCACGAGACATCGCGCGCCCTGCGCCGAGCCAAGGATGTCATCGGGATCGAGCAGGCGATCTCGGGGGCCGCTGCGGGACGTATGGTGCTGCTGGCCGTCGAGAACCTGGATCGGGTGTTCGACGGTATGGGCATCGATGGGCAGGGCAGCCTGCGCGCCTGGGTGGAAACATCCACCGAGGTGATGATTCTCGCCACCACACCCGCATTGTTCCCCGGAGTGTCGTCGCGGCGTTACCCGTGGTACGGGTCGTTCATGGTGGAGCAACTGACCGATCTCGAGCTGCCCGACGCTGCGGCCATCGTGGCGGGCGCCGCCCGCAGCAGCGGAGCCGACGATCTCGCTGCGTTCGTCGAATCAACCACCAGCACAGAGTCTTTGACCGCCATCCATCAGATCATCGGTGGCGCGCCGCGACATTGGCAGCTGCTCGGCCAATTGGCCGACGCCGGCATGCTCCAGGCGGTGACGCCGGCCGTCGATGCGCTCCTGGACCGCCTGGTTCCGAACTACCAGCGGCAGATGGCCGAACTCCCACCCGGGGAGCAACGCCTGGTCGTCGAACTCGCACGCGGCGACGGACCGCGCACCGTCAGTGATCTGGCCTCCGCTGTCGGCGTATCGAATCAGTCGGCGGCGACGGCACTGGGCCGCCTCACGGCGTCACACTGGGTGACGTCGGCGAAGAACGACGCCGACCGCCGCTCCACCTGGTACGACCTCTCCGATCCGCTGCTGCGGCGCGTGCTGCGGTACCGGGATCACTGAGACAACACCAAGGGTCGCTTGACGCGCCTGTCACTTGGTGACACAGTGGAGATGTCACTAAGTGACAGACAGACATCACCCAACCGGCACACGGTCCCCGATGCCGAAAGGACACCGTGACCACAACGACTGCACCACAACGTATTTCAGTCGAGGAATTCTTCAGCCCGCCCGAACGCGCGGGCGCCGCCATCTCACCGGACGGCACCCGGATCGCCTACCTGGCGCCGTGGCGCAACCGCCTCAACATCTGGGTACAAGATCTCGACGCTCCGGACTCCGAACCTCGCTGCGTCACCGCCGACGAGACCCGGAGCGTGTACATCTTCAGCTGGACCCACGACTCACGCCGGCTCCTGTACATGCAGGACAACGGTGGTGACGAGCACTACCACGTCTACCGCGTCGACCTCGACGACCCGGACGCCACCGCCGTCGACCTCACCCCGTTCCCCAACACCCGGGCGTCCTACGAACTGCTCAGGGCGCGTCCGGGCAAGGCTGTCGTGCAGCACAACGCCCGCAACGGCGAGCTGTTCGATGCCTACGAACTCGACATCGCCACCGGCGAACTCACGCTGCTGGCGGAGAACCCCGGCAACGTCGTCACCTGGATCGCCGGTCCGGGTGGTCATCTGTTCACCAACACGCTGACCGCCGACGGGGACGTCGAGATCTCGCAATGGGATCCGGACACCACGACGCTTCGCCCCGTCAAGGTCTACGACGGGCGCGACTACCCATTGGGCATCTATCCCGTCGCACCCACTCCGGACGGCACCGGGCTCTGGCTGGGCTCCTACGACGGAAGTGACCGCCTGCGCCTGGTGCGCCTCGATGTGGCGACCGGGACCGAGACCGTTGTGGACAGCCATCCCAGCTTCGATCTGGGCGCGCAGATCACACTGCCCTCGCCGTTCATCCTCAGCGAGCAGACCGGTGAGCTGATCGGCGCCCGTTATTACGGTGAGCGACAGGTGATTCACGCGTTGGACCCTGATTTCGCCATCATTCTGGACAGGCTCAACGCCTTGTCGGACGGTGATCTGGGAGCGATCTCGACCGACGACAGCGGGCAGCGCTGGGTGGTCAGTTTCAGACACGACCGCGATCCCGGTATCACCTACTTCTACGACAACACCACGGGCGAGAGCAGGCTGCTGTTCCGGCCCTACCCGAATCTGGACCCGGCTGCGCTGGCGCCCATGACACCGGTCTCCTTCCCGGCCAGGGACGGACTGGAGCTACACGGGTATCTGACACTTCCCGTCGGCCAGGAGCCGGCCAACCTGCCCATGGTCCTGTTGGTGCATGGTGGACCGTGGGCCCGGGACTGCTGGACCTATCAGCCCGATGTGCAGCTGCTGGCCAACCGTGGATATGCGGTGCTGCAGGTCAACTTTCGCGGATCAACCGGCTACGGTAAGGCCTTCACCCAGGCGGCCATCGGTGAGTTCGCCGGAAAGATGCACGACGATCTCATCGATTCGGTGGACTGGGCCGTCAAGCAGGGTTACGCCGACCGTGACCGGGTGGGGATCTTCGGCGGCTCGTACGGTGGCTACGCCACGTTGGTGGGCGTCACCTTCACCCCGGACGTCTTCGCCGCGGCCATCGACTACGTCGGGGTCTCCAGCCTGCCCAATTTCATGAAGACGCTGCCGAATGTGGGCCGGCGCTTCCTGGCCACCAATTGGCACCTCTATGTCGGCGATCCGGCGGACCCCGCGCAGGAAGCCGATATGCTGGCCCGCTCGCCGATCACGAAGGTGGATCAGATCCGCACCCCGCTGCTGGTTGTCCAGGGCGCCAACGACTCTCGCGTGGTGCAGGCCGAGTCCGACAACATGGTCGCCGCACTGCGCGCCCGCGGTGTGGAGGTCGAGTACATGGTCAAAGAGGACGAAGGCCACGGGTTCGTCAACCCGGACAACAGCATCGACCTCTACCACGCGGTCGAGCGGTTCCTCGCCGAGCACCTGGGCGGGCGCCCCTAGTCCCGTCAACAGAAAAGGCCCCCGCATCGGCGGGGGCCTTTTGCTGTGTGGAGATCTACAGCTTGCTGAACAGCTCGCGTGCCTTGGCCGCAGTCTCGGACGGCGTCTTGCCGACGGCCACCCCAGCGGCCTCGAGTGCTTCTTTCTTGCCCTGCGCGGTGCCCGCACCGTCGGAGACGATGGCGCCGGCGTGGCCCATGGTCTTGCCCTCCGGAGCGGTGAAGCCCGCGACGTAGCCGACCACCGGCTTGGTGACGTTGGCCTGGATGAAGGCGGCGGCCTTCTCCTCGGCATCGCCACCGATCTCACCGATCATGACGATCAGCTTCGTCTCGGGGTCCTTCTCGAACGCCTCGAGCGCGTCGATGTGCGTGGTGCCGATGACCGGGTCACCGCCGATGCCGATGGCGGTGGAGAAGCCGAGATCGCGCAGCTCGTACATCATCTGGTAGGTCAAAGTGCCCGACTTCGAGACCAGACCGATCGGGCCCTTGCCGGTGATGTTGTTCGGCGTGATGCCGACCAGCGACTCACCGGGGGTGATGATGCCGGGGCAGTTCGGACCGATGATGCGGGTCTTGTTGCCTTTTTTGACGTTGTAGGCCCACGCGTAGGCGCTGTCCTGCACCGGGATTCCCTCGGTGATGACCACCAGCAGCGGGATCTCGGCGTCGATGGCCTCGATGATGGCGTCCTTGGAGAACGCCGGCGGCACGAAGGCGATCGACACGTCGGCGCCGGTCTCCTTGATGGCCTCGGCCACCGAACCGAACACCGGTAAACGGACGTCCTTGCCATCTTTGTCTACGTGGGTGACCTCAGTGCCGGCCTTGCGCGCGTTCACGCCACCGACGATCTGGGTGCCGGCCTTGAGCATCAGCGCGGTGTGCTTGGTGCCTTCACCGCCGGTGATGCCCTGGACGATGACCTTGCTGTCCTTGTTCAGGAAGATTGACATAAGTTGTTGGCTCCCTTACTTGTTGGCCAGCTCGGCGGCCTTGTCGGCCCCGGAGTCCATGGTCTCGGCCTGCACGACCAGCGGATGGTTGGCCTCGGCGAGGATGCGACGGCCCTCTTCGACGTTGTTGCCGTCGAGGCGGACCACCAGCGGCTTGTTGGCCTCGTCGCCCAGAATCTGCAGCGCCTTGACGATGCCGTTGGCCACCGCGTCACACGAGGTGATGCCACCGAAGACGTTGACGAACACGCTCTTGACCTGGCTGTCGCCCAGGATGACATCCAGGCCGGCCGCCATGATCTCGGCGGAGGCGCCGCCGCCGATGTCGAGGAAGTTGGCGGGCTTGACGCCGCCGTGCTTCTCCCCGGCGTAGGCCACCACGTCGAGGGTGGACATGACCAGACCGGCGCCATTGCCGATGATGCCGACCTCGCCGTCGAGCTTGACGTAGTTGAGGTCGTTCTCCTTGGCCTTGAGCTCCAGAGGATCGGTGGCGTCCTTGTCCTCGAACTCCTCGTGGCCGGGCTGACGGAAGTCGGCGTTGGCGTCGAGGGTGACCTTGCCGTCGAGGGCCAGGATCTGGTCATCGGGCGTACGGACGAGCGGGTTCACCTCGACGAGGGTGGCGTCTTCGCCGATGAACACCTCCCACAGCTTCTGGATGGTGATGGCCGCGGCGTCGAGCACCTCGGTGGGCAGGTGGCCCTTCTCGGCGATCTCCCGCGCGAAGGCCAGGTCGACACCCTTGACGGCATCGACAGGCACCTTGGCGAGGCGCTCGGGCTTGGTGGCGGCCACCTCTTCGATCTCCATGCCGCCCTCGACCGAGCACATGGCCAGGTAGGTCCGGTTGGAGCGGTCGAGCAGGAAGGAGATGTAGTACTCCTCCGCGATGTCGCTGGCTTCAGCGACCAGCAGCTTCTTGACGACGTGGCCCTTGATGTCGAGGCCCAGGATGTTCTGCGCGTGGGTGAACGCGTCGTCGGGGGTGGCGGCGTACTTCACACCGCCGGCCTTGCCGCGCCCGCCGACCTTGACCTGCGCCTTGACCATCACAGGCTTGCCGATCTCCTCGGCGATGGCCTTGGCGTCCTCGGCCGAGTCGGTCACCCGTCCGGGAGTGGTCGGAACGTTGTGCTTGGCGAACAGCTCTTTCGCCTGATACTCGAAAAGATCCATGTGGCTCACTGTCTATCTGCCGGAAGTGGCGGCATCGTTTTTTTGATGACGTTCGGTTTCTCAGGTCACGCCGGGGGGAACTTTATCGACATCAGTGGTCGGCGATACCACCGCCTACCGCTCATGTGGCAGATGTCACCGGCGGGGTATTAGTGATACAACTCACAATCCTCATCGGAGTCTTTGCTTGGCTTGCCACTTGTATTGGAATTTGGTTAACGTCTCCTGGTCCAGATAACGCTTTGGTCACGACTAGAGGGACGTTTCAGGTTGGCGCAACACCACTCGGCACCCACTCCCACCAGGGACGAGCCGAAAAGTGCACGCGACATCTCGCGGTTTTCGAGCCGCTTCATCGACCCCAACGAGGTCACTGACATCGTTCCGTTCAATGACTTCGGCGCTGAGTTCGGCACTCTAGAGGACGTGAATTTCCGCAGCAGTGCGTTCGACGGCGCTCCCCTCGACAAGGGAGTGCTTCACGCACCGGAGCTCGACGACCTGCACGACATCGATGACATCGCCGCGGCCCTGCTGGTCCGGCGCACCGATCTCGATGACGTCCGCCTGATCGAGGACACCCCCTCCGGCAACGCCTCTCTCGACGATGCCGACGACCTTGGGTACGACCCCGACCTCACTGAGGTGATCCCGCGCGCGGGGCAGCATCGCAAGCCCGCCGCCAGCGCCCTCAAGGGCCGCGTGATGATCGCCGCCATGGCCGCAGGCGCCGCTGCAGCTGCCGCGCACTCCGCCATCAACCCGTCCGAGACCGCCTCCGCCGAAGCGGTGCTGGCCGCCGACCAGATGTCCATGAACGGCGCGATGAACACCGCGTCGCAGGGCATGCAGATGGTCACCGTCAATCCGACCGCGATGGCGAGCATGCACTCCGAGGAGCTGGCCAAGGGCGCCGCATTCGCCCAGGAGCGCGCCGAGCGTGAAGCTCGCTTGCAGCGCCCGCTGTTCGTCAAGCCCACCCAGGGCATCTTCACCTCGGGCTACGGCTACCGCTGGGGCGCCCTGCACGGCGGCGTGGACATCGCCAACGCCATCGGCACTCCCATCTACGCGGTGTCCGACGGTGTGGTGATCGAGGTGGGCCCCACGGCCGGCTACGGCGCGCTGGTGAAGCTGCGCCACTTCGACGGCACCGTGACCCTCTACGGCCACATCAACAGCTGGAACGTGAGCGTCGGTGAGCGTGTGTTCGCCGGCGACCAGATCGCCACGATCGGCAACCGGGGTAACTCCACCGGCCCGCATCTGCACCTCGAGGTTCTGGTGAACGGCACCGACCGCATTGATCCGGTGCCGTGGCTGGCCAAGCGCGGCATCAGCGTCGGCGCCTACTCCGGCTGACCTGGTGCCAGAGCCAGATCCTTCTCAGGACTCATCCGAGCACACCCGCATCATCCGGCGCGCACCTGCCTCGCCTCCACCTCCGCGCCAACCACCGCCCGAGGACACCCGAACCGGCATCATCCGCCGGGCCCCCACGGGTTCTCTTCCGGCGCAACAAGATCCGCGGACCACGCACATCCCTACCCCCGCCGAGGCTCCCACCGGACTCATCCCGCCCGTGCCGGCGCCCGTGCCCACCCCCGCAGCACCCGTCGCACCTGTCGAGCCGTCGGCGCGCAGTGCCATCGCCACGTGCGTCGTCGCGATCCTCAGCGGTTGGGCGGTGTCGGTGGTGGCCACCGACCTCATCACCGGCTGGTGGCAGACCGACAGACTGTTCTGTCTCGGGGTCGGCTTTCTGACCTTCGTGTTCGCCGCGTCGACGATCTCGGGCGTCGTCACGGTGCTGCTACGACGCGCGGTCGGTCACTACCTGATCCTCACCGGTGCGGTCGTGGCGCTGCTGACCTTCGGCGCGGTGTTCATCGCCGGTGCGCAGGTGCCGTGGCCGGTGTTTGTCATTCCGGTGTTCCCGGTACTGAGCGTGCTGCTGGCCTTCCTGCCCGGCACCCGCCGATGGACCCGCGCCGGCTGAATTCGGTGCTGAGCCAGGATCACCCGAAGTGGCTCAAAGCCGGGCGCCGCGCCCCTACAGCTTGGTGATCGGCGCGTGGTTGTGCATCAGTTTGACTCTGCCCGCGCTACCGAAGTCGATGAGCGACATCGCCGATTCGCCGACGCCGTTGACCTCCTCGACCCGCCCCAGCCCGTACTTGTCGTGGGTCACCCGGTCTCCCGGTTCGAGCGTGATCACCTGACGATTGCGCGCGGGGGCACTACGCCCGGGCGCCGGCCGCGGGGTTCCGTAACGCCCGGCATTGCCCACTGGCGCGCTGAACGCGGACGGGGTGGCGTCGGTGCGCCGCCAATCGATGAGATCCTGCGGAATCTCGCGCAGGAAGCGCGATTCCGGGTTCAGCATCGGCTGGCCCCACGACGAGCGCACCTTGGCGCGGCTCAGATACAGGCGTTGCCGCGCACGGGTGATCCCGACATAGGCCAGACGGCGCTCCTCGGACAGCTCCTGCGGGTCGCCGAGTGCACGCATGTGCGGGAACATGCCGTCCTCCCAACCCGTCACGAAGACCACCGGGAATTCCAGCCCCTTCGCGGTGTGCAGCGTCATCATCGTCACGACACCGGAACCGTGTTCGGGAATCTCGTCGGTGTCGGCCACCAGAGACACCCGTTCCAGGAACTCGGCCAGCAAGCCCGTCTCGGGGATGTCCTCGTCCACCGGGTCCTCTTCGTCGCGCAGAGCCAGGGCGTTGGCCCGGTCGGTGCTGAATTCGTGTGCGACGCTGACGAGTTCGTTGAGGTTGTCCAGCCGCGCCAGGTCCTGCGGATCGTTGGACGCCTCGAGCTCGCGCCGGTACCCGGTCCGGTCCAGCACGTCCTCCACCAGATCGCCGAGCTCGTCGTCCAGTTTCGCGCGCATCTGGTCGAGCATCTCCACGAACGCCGCGATGGCCTTCTCGGAGCGGGTGTTCAGCATCGGAACCTTGCCCTCGGCGGCGGCCTGCAGGGCGTCGTTGAACGTGGCGCCCGTGTTCTCGGCGTACACCGCGACACAGGCTTCGGCCCGGTCTCCGATACCGCGGCGCGGGGTGTTCAGGATGCGGCGCATGCTCACCGCGTCACCCGGATTGTCCAGCACGCGCAGGTAGGCCACGATGTCGCGGATCTCCTTGCGCTCGTAGAAGCGCACGCCCCCAACGACTTTGTACGGAATGCCGGCGCGGATGAAGACCTCTTCCAGCGCGCGGGAGGAGTTGTTGGTGCGGTAGAACACCGCGACGTCGTTGTAACTGATCTCGCCACGGTCCGCCAACGCGTCGATTTCCTGCGCCACGAAACGCGCTTCATCGTGTTCGTTGTCGGCGACGTAGCCGACGATCAGCTCGCCTTCGCCGGAATCAGTCCACAGCCGCTTCTCGCGCCGCCCGGCGTTGCGGGCGATCACCGAGTTGGCGGCGTTGAGGATGGTCTGGGTGGACCGGTAGTTCTGCTCGAGCAGGATCGTGGTGGCGTTCGGGTAGTCGCGCTCGAAGTCCTCGATATTGCGGATGGTGGCGCCGCGGAAGGCGTAGATCGACTGGTCGGCGTCACCGACCACGCACAGCTCACCGGGCGGCACACCATCGTCTTCGGGCAGGTCGTGGCCCACCAGCTCGCGGACCAACATGTACTGCGCGTGGTTGGTGTCCTGGTACTCGTCGACCAGGATGTGCCGGAACCGGCGCCGGTAGTACTGCGCGATCTGCGGGAAGGCCTGCAGCACCGCCACCGTCTCGCCGATCAGGTCGTCGAAGTCCATGGCGTTGGCCGCGCGCAGCCGACGCTGATACTCGCCGTACACCGAGGCCACCGTGCGAGCCAGGTCGTCGGCGGACTCGTCGAGATCGGTCACCGCACGTTCCGGATCGATCAGTTCGTTCTTCAGGTTCGAGATCGCCGTGGCCAGCAACCGCGGGGTGTACCGCTTGGTGTCCAGCCCCATGTCCTTGCCGATCATCAGCAGCAGGCGGCGGGAGTCGTCGGCGTCATAGATGGAGAAGTTGGAGTTCAGCCCCGGCAGCAGGGACGCCTGGTTGCGCAGGATCCGCACGCACGTCGAGTGGAACGTCGACACCCACATGGACCTGGCTCGGGGCCCGACCAGTTGCGCCACCCGCTCGCGCATCTCGGCGGCGGCTTTGTTGGTGAACGTGATGGCCAGAACCTGCCCGACGCCGACATCGCGCGCGGCCAGCAGGTAGGCGATGCGGCGCGTGAGCACGGCCGTCTTTCCCGACCCGGCGCCGGCCACGATCAGCAGCGGCGTGCCCTCATGCAGCACAGCTTGGCGCTGCTGAGGGTTGAGTCCCTCCAGCAGCTGGTCAGTTTCGGTGGTGAGAGTCATTTCGTGCTCAAACCTACCGCTGCGCACAGACACTTTGCGCCGATGGCGCCCTTAGTGGCACACTCGATCCGTGCTCAATGCGAAGCGTCGATTTTTTTACGGGTACCGGATTCCGGTGCCCGGCGCTTAGCTGATTCCCTGAGCCCCGTGGTCCGAATCCGGATCCGGGGCTCTTCTGTTGCGTGAGGCCCGAAACCGGATGAGACCCAAACCACCGAAAGCGCCACCCACCAACAGTGAGAACGCGGAGCAAGACATGAGCATCGAAGCAGACACCCAGCGCGAAGCCTCGGCTGAGGACATCGATCAGCTGCGCCTCGAAATCGACCGCCTGGACGCCGAGATCCTGGCCGCGGTCGCCCGCCGCACCGAGGTCTCCAAGATCATCGGCAAAGCGCGGATGGCCTCCGGCGGCACCCGGCTGGTGCACAGCCGCGAGATGAAGGTGATCGAGCGCTACAGCGAACTCGGACCCGAGGGCAAAGACCTGGCGATGCTGTTGCTGCGCATGGGCCGCGGCCGCCTCGGTTACTGAAGCAACTGCGGCAGCAACACGCGGGTATCCGGGACGAACGGCCACGCCGGATCGGCCAGATGATCCTTGAACTCGCTGTCGGTCCACCACCATCCCTCGGCGATCTCCTCCGGCTGATGGCGCAGCGGCCCGTCATAGCGGGTCCCGAAGGCGAACAGGTGACACCGCATCGGCCGGCCAGCCCACACCCCGTCCCAGGCCACCGACGCCAGCGGCACCGGCGTCCTGCCTGTGACACCGAGCTCTTCCTCCAGTTCGCGGACCGCGGTCTGTAGCGGTGTCTCCCCCGGGTCGATGACGCCGCCCGCCAGGCAGTCGTGCATACCGGCGAACACCGCTTTGGTGTCGGTGCGCCGGTGCACATAGATTCGCTGACCATCCCCGGAACGGACCAGCACCCCGGCGCTGCCGTGCCACAGCCCTTCGGCGTACACCTGCGCTCGCGGGGCCGCACCGATCGCCCGCCCGTCGGCGTTGTACACCGCGACGGTTTCGTCGGTCACTGCGACAGCGCTTTCACCAGCCACGGCGCCAACCATTCCACGGCCTCAGGGGTGGGATGCAGGCCGTCACCGCGCAACCGGATCCCGTCGACCCGATTGGTGTAGACACCGCCCGGCCCCATCTTCTTGTTCAGATCCAGCACCGTCACGTTCGGCCGGTCCGCGGCGACCTCCCGCAACAGGGTGTTCCAGGCGTTGGTGCGCGCCGGCCGGTCCTCCGGATAGAGACTGCCGTCGGATCGTTCGGCGCGCCGGCTGTACGGCGCCGTGGTGACGACGACGTGCGCGCCGGTGGACCCGAGAATGTCCAGCGCCCGGGTCAATTCGCTCTTCAGATAGGCGTCGTAGTCGTCGTCGCCGACGTGGGTCCACTCCCCGTCGTGCATGCGGTCGACGATCTCCCACCGACCGATCATCAACAGCACCGAATCCGGCCGCGAATGCTGGACGCGCTGGGCCCAGCGCTCCGGCCAGGTGTCGCACTCCGGCTTCTGGTTGAGCTCCTGGCCCGTCGTCCGGTAGGGCCCGCCGCGGGCGATGCCACAACCGATGGTCGTGTAGTCGGCCATCCGTAGCTCCGGGGTCTGGGGGAAGTAACGCATCAGCGTCCACGCCACCGAATCACCGAACACGGCCGCCGACGGAATGCCGGGCTTGGCGGTATCCGGCCCCACCACCACCGCCCGCTCGGGCATCACCATGGCCGCCGATGAGATGTCCAGCGCATCATCCTGGGCAGGGGTTGCATCAACCCGGACGAACGTCGCCGTCACAACGGCCGCCGTCGCCGCGGTGGCCGTCGCCAGGCGCAGCATGGGTACCGAGGCGGGCCGCCATTTCTGCACGGGCTGCTCGATCGCCCACCACGACAGCGTGGCCAGCGCCAGTGTCACGGCACACCGCACCGCGAACAGCGACCAGCCTGACCAGCCGGTGCGTTCGCCGTTGAGCACCAGGAACACCGGCCAGTGCCACAGGTAGATGCCATAGGAGATGGTGCCGAGCCACACCAGCGGCCGCAGCGCCAGCACCCGCGCCACCGGGCCCCGCTGGTCCAGGGCCACCGGCACCACCACCAGCACCGCACCCACGGCCGTCGCGATCAGCAGACCGGAGCGGAAGTCGTCGACGTCACCGGTGGCGCGGTGTGCTGCCACGGCCAGGACCGCGACACCGATCAGTGACACCAGCCGCGCGACCCAGCGGACCCACCGCGATGTCAGGTGATTGCCGCCCGCGGTGACCGAGGACCAGTCACGCACCAGCAGGGCGGCCGCCGCCGCGCCGATCAGCAGGGCCTGCACACGGGTGTCGGTGCCGAAGTAGACCCGGTTCAGGTTCTGCTCGGACACCAGCAGGATCGCCAGCGCGGCGGACCCGGCCGTCCCGGCCAGGGCGAGCGCGAATACCGTCAACCGCACCGCCCGCAGCCCGGGTGTCACCTTCCGCACGGCCAGAAGCAGCAGCGCCACTGCGACGATCAGCAGCGGCCAGGCCAGATAGAACTGCTCCTCGACTCCCAGCGACCACATGTGCTGCAGCGGCGAGGGCGGGCTGCCTTGCGAGAAGTAGTCGGTGCCCTGAGCCACGAACGCCCAGTTCGCCACCCACAGGAAGGCGGCGACCGCGTCGTTGCGCAACTCCCCTGTCGCGTCGGGCGGGAACAGCTGGCGCACCAGCAGTACGGCCGCCACCACGATCAGCAGAGCGGGCAGCAACCGGCGGGCGCGGCGAATCCAGAACTCGCGCAAGCTGATCCGCCCGGTACGACCGAGCTCGTCGAGGAGCAGCGACGTGATGAGGAAACCGCTGAGGACAAAGAAGACGTCGACGCCCAGGAAGCCGCCGGGCACACCGGGAACGCCGCCGTGCTCGGCGAGCACCAACACCACCGCCACCGCGCGCAGACCGTCGAGTGCCGGGATGGCACGGCGTCCTGACGAACGCAGGCGTGGCGAGGACGCCTCAGTCACCCACCGACGACGCCCGCCGATGCGGACGGGCCCCGCAGTCACGTCCAGACCTCCCATGTCGCCCGAGGGGAGTCTAGAAGTGCCGCGAGGCCCGATCCGGGAGGCGCTCCGGGGTGGCGCTCAGTTCGTCAGAGCGATGTATTTCGTGTCGAGATACTCCTCGATGCCCTCGGTGCCACCTTCGCGACCGAAGCCGGATTCCTTGATGCCACCGAACGGTGCGGCGGCATCGGAGATGACTCCGCGGTTGACGCCCACCATGCCGGATTCGATGCCCTCGGCGACCCGCAGTGCGCGGTCCAGCGACTGCGTGTAAACGTAGGCGGCCAGGCCGTATTCGGTGTTGTTGGCCGCAGCGATGCCCTCTTCTTCGGTGTCGAAGCCGATGATCGGCGCGACGGGCCCGAACACCTCCTCCTTGAGGATCCTGGCGTCGGCGGGCACGTCGGTCAGGACGGTGGCCGGGTAGAAGTAGCCGGGACCGCCGGGGGCCTGCCCGCCGACGGCGACTGCTGCGCCGCGGTCCACCGCGTCGGAGACCAGCTCACCCACCTTGGCGAGCTGCTTCTCGTTGATCAGCGGACCCAGTTTCGAGGAATCTTCGAGCCCGTTGCCGAGCGGGAACTCGCTCATCCGCTTCACCAGCTTCTCGGTGAACTCCTCACGCACCGCGTTGGCGACGTGGAACCGGTTGGCGGCGGTGCAGGCCTCGCCGCCGTTGCGCATCTTGGCCAGGATCGCGCCGTCCACGGCGGCGTCGACATCGGCGTCGTCGAACACGACGAACGGCGCGTTGCCACCGAGTTCCATCGAGGTCCGCAGCAGCTTGTCGGCGGACTGCTTGACCAGCGCCTTGCCCACCCCCGTCGATCCGGTGAAGGTGAGCTTGCGCAGCCGCCCGTCATCGATCAGTGCGCTCGTGACGGCACCCGGGTCGCTGGTCGGCAGCACCGAGAGCACACCCTTGGGCAGACCGGCCTGATCCATCAGCTTGGCCAGCAGCAGCATGGTCAGCGGCGTCTCCTGAGCCGGCTTGACGATCATGGTGCAGCCCGCGGCGAAGGCCGGGCCCATCTTGCGGGTGCCCATGGCCAGCGGGAAGTTCCACGGCGTGATGGCGTAACACGGGCCGACGGCCTGTTTGGTGACGATGATGCGGCCGGTGCCGGCCGGGCTCGGGGTGTAGCGACCGCCGATGCGGACGGCTTCCTCGGCGAACCAGCGGAAGAACTCCGCGCCGTAGGTCACCTCGCCCTTGCTCTCGGCAACCACCTTCCCCATCTCGAGGGTCATCAGTGCGGCGATGTCGTCGGCGTTGGCGGTGATGGTCTCGAACACCGATCGCAGGATCTCGCCGCGCTTGCGGGCCGGGGTGGCGGCCCACTCGGCCTGCGCACCGGCGGCGGCGTCGAGCGCGGCGATGGCGTCGGCGGCGGTGGCGTCGGCGACGGTGGTCAGGACTGCACCGTCGGCGGGATTCAGTACGTCGAAGGTCGACGAACCCTGGCGTTCGTCACCACCGATCCACAGTCCGGTTGGAACGGATGACAGCAGCTTGGCGATGTCCATACATCCATCATCTACCCCTTCTTTGCACCGCCCGCATTAGGGTTTGGGAATGACCGAAATCGCGGATATCTCCCAGACTCCAGCCTGGAATGCACTTGCCCGTCACCACGATCAGATCGGTACGACGCACCTCCGCGAGATCTTCGATCAGGACCCCGGCCGTGGTGAGGAACTGACCCTGACCGTCGGCGACCTGTACATCGACTACAGCAAGCACCGCGTCACCCGCGAGACCTTGCGCCTGCTGATCGACCTGGCCAAGGCCGCCGATCTCGAGGGTCGCCGCGACGCCATGTTCGCCGGCGAGCACATCAACACCTCCGAGGACCGCGCCGTTCTGCACACCGCGTTGCGGCTGCCGCGGGACGCGTCCCTGACGGTTGACGGCCAGGACGTGGTGGCCGACGTGCACTCGGTGCTCGACGCCATGGGTGAGTTCACCGACCGGCTGCGCAGCGGCGAGTGGACCGGGGCGACCGGCGAGCGCATCAAGACCGTGGTGAACATCGGTATCGGGGGGTCCGATCTGGGACCGGTGATGGTCTATCAGGCGCTGCGGCACTACGCCGACGCCGGCATCTCGGCGAAGTTCGTCTCCAACGTCGACCCGGCCGATCTGGTGGCCGCCCTGGCCGACCTGCACCCCGCGACGACGCTGTTCATCGTCGCGTCGAAGACGTTCTCGACGCTGGAGACGCTGACGAACGCGACTGCGGCACGACGCTGGCTCACCGACTCCCTCGGCGACGCGGCGGTCAGCAAGCACTTCGTCGCGGTATCGACGAACAAGAAGCTGGTCGACGAGTTCGGCATCAACACCGACAACATGTTCGGCTTCTGGGACTGGGTGGGTGGCCGCTATTCGGTGGACTCCGCGATCGGGCTGTCGGTGATGGCCGTGATCGGCAAGGAGGCGTTCGCCGATTTCCTGTCCGGCTTCCACCTCGTCGACGAACACTTCCGCACGGCGCCACTGGAATCCAACGCGCCGGCACTGCTCGGGCTGATCGGGCTGTGGTACTCCAGCTTCTTCGATGCGCAGTCCCGCGCGGTGTTGCCCTACTCCAACGACCTGGCGCGCTTCGCGGCCTACCTGCAGCAGCTGACCATGGAGTCCAACGGAAAATCGGTGCGCGCCAACGGCACTCCGGTCACCACGGACACCGGCGAGATCTTCTGGGGTGAACCGGGCACCAACGGCCAGCACGCGTTCTATCAGCTGCTGCACCAGGGCACCCGCCTGGTGCCCTCGGATTTCATCGGCTTCTCCCAGCCCACGGATGACCTGCCGACCGCCGACGGCACCGGCAGCATGCACGACCTGCTGATGAGCAACTTCTTCGCCCAGACCCAGGTGTTGGCCTTCGGCAAGACCGCCGACGAGATCGCCGAGGAAGGCACTCCCGCAGATGTGGTGCCGCACAAGGTGATGCCCGGAAACCGCCCGTCGACGTCGATCCTGGCGACGCGCCTCACCCCGTCGGTGGTGGGCCAGCTGATCGCTCTTTACGAACATCAGGTGTTCACCGAAGGCGTGATCTGGGGTATAGATTCGTTCGACCAGTGGGGTGTCGAGCTGGGCAAGACGCAGGCAAAGGCGTTGCTGCCCATCCTCACTGGTGAGCAGTCACCGCCCGAGCAGTCGGACAGCTCCACGGATGCACTGGTGCGCCGGTATCGCCAGGAGCGCGGCCGGGCGGGCTGAGCACAGAAAAGCACAACGCGACGCACGATCGAGGTGATCGTGCGTCGCGCTGGGTTCTCAGGTGCTACTCGGGCCCGTCAGATCTAGGGGGCCGGGATGGTGGCACAGCCGACGTTCGGGATGCAGCCAGTCGCTCCACCGGGTCCGGCGGTGCCGCTGGGGCCGACCGGCGAGAGGCTACCGCTGGCGCCACCCGGTCCTGCCGTCCCGGCCGGTCCGCTCGGAATGGCACCGCTGGCACCGCCGGGGCCGGCCTCGCCCGCAGGGCCTACCGGTGAAAGGCTGCCGCTGGCGCCACCGGGGTTGGCTTCACCACCGGGACCGAAGGGGATGGCACCGGCCGCACCGCCCGGGCCTGCCTGACCCCCGGGGCCACCGGGGATGTTGACGTCAGCGCCGCCGGGGCCGACGATGCCGATGTCCGCGCACGGAGTTCCATCAACGTTGACGCATGGTGGCGGTGGCGGCGGAGCGGGCTCAGCCATCGCTGCTGGGGCGAAGGCGAACGCCGCGGCCGCGGCACCTGCGAACAATGCTGGAGTCATCTTCGAAAGTTTCACCATCATGTCAGTGGAACTACCACCTCAGCCAAATCCCTAAACCACTAGAAAACCTTTACGGCGGCGGAATCGAAAACCGCCGCCATGGATGCAACCCGTTGTCCTTCACCGGAGTTGACTACACGGGCCCATCGATTCATCTGCCTCCGGACGCGCGACGCCGCCCGGAAACAGGCGGTCCGGCCAGGCCCGAATTGTTAACACTGGGTAAATCGCGCTCCACCGGTTGCCGACGCTGGAACCCTCCATGACCATAGGTGCAACCGCTTGCGCAAGGCATTGCACGAGCGATTTCGCAGAGGAGGACTCCAAGTGCCGTCGAGGCAGATCGACATCACCGCGCTGGACCCCGCGCTGGCATACAAAGTGCTGGTCGGCGCGGTTCAGCCCCGGCCGATCGCGTGGGTGTCCACCGTCGCCGCCGACGGGACCACCAATCTGGCCCCGTTCAGTTTCTTCACGGTGGCCTCCCGGGAGCCCGCAACCCTTCTGGTCTCGATCGGACCCAAGGCCGACGGCGGTGTGAAGGACACCTTGGCCAATGTGCGTGCCACGGGAGACTTCGTCGTCAACGTCGCGTCGTTCGACCACCACCTCGCGGTGAGCGCGACAGGGGCCACCGTAGCCCCGGAGGTAGACGAGTTCGAGTTGGCGGAGCTGACGCCCGTCGCCTCGGATGTGGTGCGCGCACCCCGGGTCGCCGAGGCACGGCTTTCCATCGAGTGCCGGCTGCGTGAGGAGCATCAAATCGGCACGGACACAGTGATTTACGGCACCGTGTTGCGCGTCCACGCCGCCGAGGGCGTGCTGGACGACACGCTGCGGGTGGACAATGACGTGCTCAACCCGCTCGGCCGGCTGGCAGGCCCGTGGTTCTCGGGACCCCTGACCGGCATTCCCGAAGGATGGCAGCCCGCCGAGACGGTGACCCATGGCTGAGTCCCTGCGCGTTGGTGTTGTCCAGCTGAAGGCCATCCCGGGCCGCGCTGAGGTCAACCTCGCCAACGCCGAGCGCCGAGTCGCTGAACTGGCCGGCCAGGGCGCCGGCGTCGTCGTACTGCCCGAACTGTTCGCCACCGGCTACGACCTGGACATGGACCTGGCCACGGCCAGCCTCGACGCCGAGGAGCACACCCAGGCCGTGATCGGTTGGGCCCGCGAACACGACTTGGTGATCGCCACGGCTCTGCTCACCCGCTCGCCGGACGGCGAGCTGATCGACCTGGCCGTCGTCATCGGCGCCGAGGGAGTTCTGGCGTCGGCGTCCAAGCGGTTCCTGTGGGGCGGCGAACGGCGCAAGTTCGGCCGTCGGGTGGAACCGGGCGCTCTGGTCAAAACACCCTGCGGCACAATCGGTGTCGCAATCTGTTATGAGGCAGGTTTCCCGGAAGTGGTGCGTGATCTGGCGCTGCGGGGAGCCGACATCATAGCCATCCCAGCCGCTTTCGGCCGTCAGCGGCTCTACGCCTGGGAACTGCTCACCCGCTCACGCGCCCTGGAGAACGGCTGCTTCGTGGCGGCGGCCGGCCTGACGGGCACCAATCCCGGCGGAGTCTCGTTCGCCGGGCACAGCCGCATCATCTCCCCCACCGGCGACATCCTGGCCGGGCTCGCCCGCTCCGAAGGCGCTGCCCTGGCGTCGATAGACCTGGCCGATATCGATCACTCACGTGCCGCAATCCCTTACCTGTCCGACCTCATCGCCGATCGCGTCGAGGCCGCCGCTGAAGACGAAGGAGAACAAACATGGCTGACGTCGACGTCGTGATCTGCGGAGCGGGTATCGGCGGCCTGGCCGCCGCTGCCGCGCTGCGCGGCAAGGGCATCAGTACCACCGTGCTGGAGCAGGCACCTCAGCTCGGTGAGGTGGGCGCCGGACTGCAGATCGGCCCCAACGCCACCCGCGTGCTGCACCATCTCGGTCTGCAGGATGCAATGGACCGCATCTCACTGGAGGTGCAGGAGACGGTGAACCGTCGTTGGTCCGATGGTTCGATCATCGCCAAGACCACGCTCGGAGCAAGCGCCACAACACGTTACGGCTCGCCGTACCTCCAGGTGCACCGCGCCGACCTGCACGACGCGCTGTTGTCGGCGGCCGTTGACGACGGCTTCTCCGGGCCCCCTGCGCGGATCCTGACCAACAGCACCGCCGTCGGCGTCGACGAAACCGATCCGCTGCGCCCGAAGGTACTGCTCTCCGACGGCACCGCGATCGCCGGCAATGTGGTGATCGGTGCCGACGGCATCCGATCGACCATCCGCGCGTACATCGGTGCTCCCAATGACGTCGAAGACAGTGGCGACATGGCATTTCGCACCCTGATCGACGGTGATGCGGTGCGTCAGGACCCCGCTACCCGCTTCCTCGTCGACTGGCAGGCCGGCAATGTGTGGTTCGGCCCCGGAGGCCATCTGGTGGTCTACCCCGTGCGCCGCCAGAAGCTCATCAACATCGTGGGCATCTTCCCGATCAGCGAGGACGTCTCGCGCGACTGGAGCAGGCCGGCCACCCATGAGGAACTGCTGGCCGCCTATCAGGGCTGGGATGACCGGGTCATCGCGCTGCTGAGCAAGGCCACCGGCCCGATCATGCTGTGGGCGCTCAAGTGCCAGGAACCGTTCTCGCAGTGGAACCGCGGCAACATCGCGCTGCTCGGCGACGCCGCCCACTCGATGGTTCCCTATGTCTCCCAGGGCGCTTCGCAATCCATCGAGGACGCGGCGGTCCTGGCCGAGGAACTCGCCGACACAGATTCCGCCGGCGTGGCCGTCGCGCTGGAGGGCTACGTCCAGCGGCGCGCCGAACGTGCCCGCGCCGTGCAGATCGCCGCGATGGACAACCGCGGTGTCTTCCACCTGCCCGACGGGCAGCAGCAACGTGAGCGCGATGCAAGGATGCGCGCGGTCGCCAAGAACGTCGACACCAAACTCGACTGGATCTACCAGGGCACCCCGCTGGGCGGCTTGACCGTCTCGGCCCGCTGAAACCCCCTCCACCCGAAAGGCACACCATGAAGATCCGCAGAACCCGGGCAGGTATCGCCCTTTTCGCCATCCCGTTGCTCATGACCGCCGCATGTGGTTCGTCGGACTCGTCGGAAGAGTCCGCCGAGGGCGGCTCCCCCGTGGTCAAGATGGACGGCGTGGTGCCCGACCCGTTCGGCGTCGTACCCGTGTTCGTGAAAGAGGAAGGGCTGGACAAGAAGTACGGGTTCACCCTCGAGTACACCGAAGGCGACCCGGCCGGCGGCACCACCCCGTTCCTGCAGGGCCAGGTGCAGTTGGGTCCCGGCGACGCGGTGTCAGCAGCCATCGCCAACGGTGAAGGCCACGACACCGTGGCGTACTACCCGTTGATGTCGCAGACCGCCGGTGTGATCGCCAG
The DNA here is from genome assembly GCF_057656995.1 of Mycobacterium sp. Soil_C_30. NCBI lineage: Bacteria > Bacillati > Actinomycetota > Actinomycetes > Mycobacteriales > Mycobacteriaceae > Mycobacterium > Mycobacterium sp. Soil_C_30. The sequence continues at coordinate 413,350 of NZ_JBDGJH010000005.1, forward strand.
CGGCGCCAGCGGTATCAAGACCCCGGAAGATCTGCGCGGCAAGCGAGTAGGCCATTTCGGCAACGACTCCGGCACCACCCAAGCCATCACGCTGACCCTCAAGGACGGCTGGAACATCGACGTCAACAAGGACCTGACGCTGGTGCAGTCCTCACCCGAGGCGCTGCCGGCCCTGCTGGCCAAGGGCGAGGTGGACGCGATCTTCAACTTCGAACCCTTTGGTGACCGCGCCGTCCAGATGGCTCAGGGCACCCGGGTGCTCGAAGTGACCAAGTACTGGCAGGACAAGGAAGGCTGGGCTCCGCCGCTGGCGATGCTGTGGTCCAACCGGAGCTGGCTCACCGAGAACCCGGAACTGGCCAACAACGTCGTCGCCGCCTACAGCGAGGCCATGCAGACCATGATCGACGCCAATTACGAGACCTTCAAAGAAGAGCCGTACAAGTCGTTCCTCGATGCCGAGTCCGATGAGGAGCTCGACCGGCTGGTCAGCTACTGCCAGAGCCTGCCCTGCTACACCAACTCCTGGACCGAGGAAGACGCCACGGCGATGAACGACTGGGTCAAGATGATGGTCGACGACGGCATGCTGCCGAATTACCCCGAGAACGCGCCGGCCGCCACGCTCGACTCGGTCCTTGCCAAGTAAGTCGTTCCATGTTGAGTAGACGGACCCAATCGGTGCTGTACTCCGTTGCCGGCGCCGCCTCCATCATCGCCCTCTGGGCGTTCGGTGGCGCCGGCAGCAACTTCATCGCCCCGATCGGCGAGGTGTTCGGCGAACTGCCCACGTTCCTGGCCGATCCCGATGTGTGGGCCAGTGTCGGCGAGACCTGGATACGGGTGCTGCTCTCGCTGGCCCTCGGCCTGGCGCTGGGCATCGCGGTGGCGGTGGTGATGTGGAAATCGGACTTCTGGGGCCGGTTCGCCAGCGTGTACGTCGCGGTGTTCATCACGGTCCCGAGCACCATCACCGCGCTCATGGCGGTGTCGTTCTTCCGCAATGTCGAACTCGGCGCCGTGGTGGTGCTGGTGGCCACGATCTTCCCGTTCGTGGCGCTGGTGGTGCTCTCGGCCCTGCGCGGAGTGGACTCCGGCCTGCTGGAAATGGCTGCGACATACCGTTATTCACGGTGGCAGTACGTCCGGGAGATCCTGGTGCCCCACACCGCGGGCGCGGTGATGACCGCGGTGCGCAATGAGCATGCCCACCTGTGGAAGGTGGTCGTCGTGGTGGAGATCTTCCTGGTCAGCAGTGGCATGGGATTCCAGTTCGACCGTTCGTTCTCCAAATTCAACCTCGTTGACGTGATGCTGTGGCTGATCGTGTTCGCGGCCATCTTGTTGGCCACCGAATACCTGGTGATCAGGCCGCTGGAGAAGAAAGCCCAGCACTGGACAGGAGTGTCGTCATGACCGTTCACCTCGAACCGCCCGCAGCGACAGAGCAGATGAATTTTCTCGATCTACAAGGCATCTCGATCACCTACGGCACCAAGACCGCCGTACGTGACATCGACCTGCGCATCGGCGCGAACGAGTTCGTCTCGATCATCGGCCCCAGCGGCTGCGGCAAGTCGACGTTGCTGCACGTGTTGGCCGGGTTGAAGTCGCCGGCGTCGGGGCAGATCACCTACCGCGACGCCGATGTGACCGCCGACGTGGGCAAGCGGCTGCGCACCGGCTACGTCTTCCAGGATCACCGGCTACTGCCGTGGCGCAGCGTCCGGCGCAACATCGAGATCGCGATGCGCAGCGCGGGTGTGCCGAAAGCTGAGTGGGACAGCCAGATCGAACGGTATCTGGCGCTGCTGCAGGTCCGCGACCACATCGACGCCCTGCCGATGAACCTCTCCGGCGGGCAGCGCCAGCGGGTGTCCATCGCTCGCGCACTGGCGGTGCGCCCCGACCTGGTGCTGATGGACGAGCCGTTCAGCGGGCTCGACGAGGTCACCGGGCGCACCATCCGGGTCGAGCTCGACCGGATGCGGCAGAGTTCGGCGACGCCGACGTTGTTCGTGACGCACTCGATCCGGGAAGCGTTGTACCTGTCCGACCGGATCCTGGTGCTCAGCCGCGGCCCCGCCACGGTGCTCAAAGAGATCACCATCGATCTGCCACGGCCCCGCTCCTACGGTGATCCGCGGCTGGTCAAGCTGGAGGAGGAACTGGTCGACGAGGTGCTGCAGGTGTGGGAACCCACGGCGGAGACGCGGTCGTGACGACCCTGGATACCCCGGCAGTCGCCGACGTGACCCCGGCACCCGGCCCGAAGCGAAACCTGGCCTGGATCAATCGGTTCGGCGCTCCGGCGCTGGCGCTTCTGGTGGGGCTGGGGGTCTGGGAACTGGCCAGCATCACCTCCGACGGCTGGGTGCCGTCCATCGCGGACCTGTTCGCCGCGACGGGCTCGGTGTTCTCCTCCGACACCTTGGTCGCCGATCTGCTCATCACCTTGCGACGGGTGCTGCTGGTGTGGGCGGGATCGGTGGCGGTGGGCCTGGTCCTGGGCGTGGCGGCCGGATTCAGCTGGCAGCTGCGGGCTTTCCTGCGCCCGATCCTGGCGGTGGCCCTGGCGGTGCCGGACATCGTCTACATCATCATCGTGATCCTCATCCTCGGAACCGCCGAGAGCTCCGGCATTCTCGCGGTGATCCTGGCCATCGCGCCGCTGGTCGTCAACGTCACCATGGCGTCGGTGCTGGCCCGCGATGTGCGCCTCGACGAGATGGCCGCCGCCTACAAGTTCGGTCCGCTGACCTACATGCGGCACGTGCTGTGGTACCAGCTGCGCCCCGCCGCCGAAGCCGCGGCCAGGACGTCGTTCGCGTTCTCGTGGAAGCTGATCGTGCTACTGGAGGCCATCACCTCACCCGATGGGATCGGGGCGCGGATCATGCAGGAGTTCAAATATCTGCGCCCGGCCGAGATGATCGTTTACGCACTGCTTTTCACGGCGCTCATGAAGGCCATCGAAGTGCTGGTGATCGACCGGTTCCTGCGCACCAAGCCCGGCCCGGTGTCATGAGCTCAGCCGGTGGTGGACTCCCTGATCACCAGTTCGGTGGGCAGGGTGGTCGACGAGGTGGGCAGGCCGTACAGCACGGCCAGCAGGGTCTGTACGGCGCGCACGCCCATCTCCTCCATGGGGCTGCGCACGGTGGTCAGCGGGATCATCAACTCGCCGGCGACGCCGATGTCGTTGTACCCGGCGACGGCCACGTCGCGGCCGGGTCTGCGGTCGAGCTCACGCAGTGCGCCCATCACACCGATCGCCGAGAAGTCGTTGACCGCGAAGATCGCCGTCGGTGGCCTGGCCTGGGTCAGCAGTTGCATCGCACCCTGGTGGCCGTGGTCGGCGTCGAAGCCCAGTTCGAGGATGTTGGCCGGGGGCACCTCCACACCCGCCGCGGCCAGGGCGTCGACGCAGCCGTTGACCCGGTCCACACTGGTACTGGCCCAGTTCGGCCCGGCGATGATGCCGACCTCGGTATGGCCAAGGGCGGCAAGGTGTTCCCCGATCTGGCGACCGCCGCGGTAGTCGTCACCGCACACCGACAGATAGCCGGGGCTGCGGCGCGACACCAGCACGAACCGCACCTTGCGGCGCTCCAGTTCGGCCAGGTTGGAACCGTCGAGGCGGGCGTCACCGAGGATCAGGCCGTCCACCCGGCGCCCCAGCAGCAACTCGAACCGGCGGACCTGTTCGGCCGGGATGTCGTGGGTGTTGGCCACGAACGTCTCGTAACCGGCCTTGTCGGCCTCACTCTCGATGGCGTCGTACACCAGCGACAGCACGATGTCGGTCAGATGCGGAACCAACACACCGAGTGCGGTGGACCGGTTGGTGGTCAGGCTCGCCGCGTTCGGGTTGGGCGTGTAGCGAAGTTCCTTGGCCAGCGCGACGATTCGGGCGTCGGCGGCGCTGACCTCGGCCCCCGGAGTGGCCGCGCGGCGCAATGCCCGCGACACCGTGGACACGTGCACCCCGGCGGCGTCCGCGATCGTGCGCAACGTCACCGGACCATCGGGTGTCACCACGCAAGCCTCCCTCACCTGTCCCCCGCAACCGAGCACACATCATAAGCAACCGTTCGCGCAATACGTTGCGCAACTCAGTATCAAAGGAGATGTGACCATGAATCTGTCCGGAGTCGACCTGGTGAAGCTGTTCGCCCGCGAGTTCGAGCTGTGCAAGATGTCCGCCGGTGAACACGTCATCGTGCTCACCGAACCGACCAGCCGGCCCGACTATGTGGCGGCCGCCTTCGGTGCCGCCCAGCAGTTCGGCGCGCACGTCGCCACCATCACCGCCCCCGCCGGCACCCCGATCCCGGAACCGGCCACGCACACCGGATCCGGCCCCGGGCTGCAGTCGGTACTGGACAACCGGGTCATCCAGGAGACCCTCAAAGCCGCCGACATGGTGGTGGACCTGACCCACGAGGGCTTTGTGCACGCCCCCGTCCAGTCCGAGATCCTGGCCGCAGGCACCCGCATCCTGTTCGTCTGCGACGCACCCGATGTGCTGGCCCGCAACCTGCCGTCGGTGGACGACACCGAATTGGTGGAATCCGCGCGCGATCTCATCAAGGCGTCGAAGGTGATGACGGTGCGTTCCGAGGCCGGCACCGATTTCACCGTCGACCTGATCGACAGCCACCCCGGCTTCCAGAAGGGTTTCGTCGACAAGCCGGGCAAGTGGGATCACTGGCCCTCCACCATGGTGGTGTGCTGGCCGATGACCTCCAACGGCACGATCGTGCTGACCGCAGGCGACATCCTGCTGCCGTTCAAGGAGTATGTCTCCAGCGACATCCGCCTCGAGGTGGTCGACGGGCGGATCGAGGACATCAGCGGCGGCCCCGACGCCAAACGGTTACAGCAGTTCTTCGACGACTCCGACGATCAGTGGGCCCGCTCGCTGTCGCATATGGGCTGGGGCCTGATGAAGTCCGCCAATTGGTTTGCCACCGCGATGTATTCGAAGCACGAGATCATGGGCATGGATGCGCGCGCCTTCGCGGGTAACTTCCTGTGGTCCACCGGCCCGCACCCGTTCCTCGAGCACGATTCGTTCGCCCACCTCGACATCGCCATGCGCGGCTGCTCGATCGTCGTCGACGACACCCCGGTGACCAAAGACGGTCGGTTGCTGTGAGCGACATACTCAACCAGGACGCGTGCGCTCAGGCGACGGCGGTCCAGGATGGGATCATCTCGCCGCGTGAACTGGCTGAAGCCGCGATCACACGTATCGAGACGGCCAATCCGGAGCTCAACGCGCTGAGCTGGGAGCGTTTCGAGCAGGCTCTCGACGAATGCGAGCGGGTCAATCCCGCCGCACCGTTCGCGGGGGTGCCCATCCTGCTGAAGGACCACCGCTGCACGGCGGCGGGTCAGGAGACCCGCTACGGCACAACCGTGTTGGCGAACACCCGCACCCCGGGAACGGTGGACAGCAACATCTACCGTGCCATCGTCGACGCCGGCTTCGTGGTGCTGGGCCGGACCACGGTGCCCGAGTTCGCGACAGCGTTCATCACCGAATCCGACGCCGCCGGGGTGACCCGCAATCCGCGGGCGCTCGATCGCACCCCCGGCGGCTCCAGCGGCGGCGCCGCCGCGGCAGTGGCAGCCGGCATGGTGGCCGTCGCGCATGCCACCGACGGCGGCGGCTCGATCCGGCAGCCGGCCAGCTGTTGCGGGCTGGTGGGCCTCAAGCCGTCCCGCGGCCGGGTCAGCCTCGGCCCCGACGCCGGTGAATCCTGGGCCGGCGCCACCGTGGAGGGTGTCATCACCAGGACCGTGCGAGACGCCGCCGCGGTCACGGCCGCCCTCGCGCGGCCATTCCTGGGTGACCCGTATTCGGTTGCGGGACCGGCGATCACACCAACCCCCGACGCCATCACCCCGCAGCGGATCGGTGTCATGCGGCAGCACCCGTCAGGCAGCCCGTGGCCGTCGGCCGACGTCCGGGCGGTTTTCGAAGGCGTCACCGCCGTGCTGTCCGACCGCGGGCATCAACTCAGCGACAGTTTCCCCGCCGCCCTGACCGAGACCGAGTACCAGCGGCACTACGACACCATCGTCGACGTCGACGTCGAGCTGTTGTCCCGCAAGGTCGAAGCCCTGCTGGGTCGCCCTATCGAGGATTCCGAACTGGCCCCGCGGAACGCGCAGAAGCGTGCCCGGGCACGCGCTCTGGGGGCACCGGCCTACCTGGAATCGCGGTACTGGCTGGCGACGTGGACCTACCGCCTGCAGTCGTGGTGGTCGGATTGTGATCTGCTGATGACACCCACCATGGGCGATCTGCCGTCCCTCGTCGGCGGCGATGATGCCAGCATCGCGGCCCGTTCTTCTGCAATGACGGTCATGACGAACTTCGCCAACATCGGTGGCCTGCCGGCGATCAGCCTGCCGCTGGGCCAGACCGACGCCGGGATTCCCATCGGCATCCAGTTCGTCGGCCGTCCCGGCGCGGAGAACACACTTGTTGCGCTGGCCAAGGACTTCGAGGCACGGGGCCCCTGGTTCATTTGAGCAGTTTCGACATCCGCCGGTCGGCGAGCACCTTGCCGCCGGTCTGGCAGGTGGCGCAGTACTGAAAGGACTTGTCGGCGAACGACACTTCGCGCACGGTGTCCCCGCAGACCGGGCACGGCATCCCGGTGCGGGCGTGCACCCGCAGCCCGGATCGTTTCTCGCCTTTGAGGGTGGCGGCCTGCTGACCCACCGATCGTGAGACCGCGTCGGTCAGCACGGTGATCATCGCGTCGTGCAGCGCGCCGAGCTGGGCTTCGGTCAGCTTCCCCGCGGTGGCGAACGGCGAGAGCTTGGCCACATGCAGAATCTCGTCGCTGTAGGCATTCCCGATCCCGGCGATCACCTTCTGGTCGGTGATCACCGACTTGATCCGCCCGGTGTTCCCGCGCAGCACCGCAGCCAGTTCGTCGGGCCCGAGCGACAGCGCATCGGGTCCCAGCGTGGCGATGCCGGGGACTTTCGCAGGATCGTCGACCAGCCACACCGCCAGCCGCTTCTGGGTTCCCGCCTCGGTCAGGTCGAAGCCCGGGGCCTCCCCGGGCGTGCCCAGGTGCACCCGCAACGCGTTCGGGCCCTTGCCCGGCTTCAGCGGGTTGGCGGCCAATTTGTCGGACCACCGCAGCCACCCGGCCCGCGACAGATGGGTGATCAGGTGCAGCTCACCGATCTGCACCCCCAGATACTTGGCCCATCGGTGGGCGCCGGTGACGGTCTGCCCGTACAGCGCCGTGACGGGCGGATCGAAGGTCTTCAACACCGAGAAAGCCGACACGTCGATACGGCCCACCGGCAAGCCGACGGCATGACTGCGCAGATAGTCGGCGAGCGCTTCGACCTCGGGTAGTTCGGGCACGGTGTCCAGTCTGCCGACCATTCCGAAGCCTTGTCACCCGTTATCCGCAAAGATGAATCGGTGCGCCTTCGCTGTCTCGCAGTTCCTCTGGCCGTCGCGGCCCTCTTCGCCGGTGCCCCCGTCGCCTCCGCCGAGCCCAGCCCGCTCTACACCTTGGTCGACACCGTCGCCCAGCGGCTGCAGACCGCCGAGCCGGTGGCGGCGTTCAAGTGGATCAACGGCGGCCCCGTCAACGACCCGCCACGGGTCGCGGTGGTGCTCGACACCGTCGCGGCGGACGCCACCGCGCGGCAGGTCGACGCCATGTACGTGCGGCTGGTTTTCCAGGACCAGATCAACGCCAACGAGGGCATTCAGTACACCCGCTTCGGGCAGTGGAAACTGGATCCCGCGGCGGCGCCGGCCACCGCGGCGGACCTGGCGGCGTCGCGGGACGCGATCAACGGCTTCAACAAGACGATCGTCAACGAGATCTCGCTGCACCGGGATACGCTGCTCGGCCCGGCTTGCCAACAGGCTTTGGACAGCGCCGAACAGGCGGTGATCCACGACCGCGGGCTGGATCCGATGTACCAGCAGGCGCTGGCGACGGCCACCGGCTCCTACTGCTAGAGAATCGCCCCGACCACCCGCCTTTTTCGACCACAAGAACTAGAACGTGTTCTAGTCTGGGCGTCATGCGGTTCACCTATGCGGAAGCCATGACCGACCCGACCTACTACATCCCGCTGGCCAAAGCGGCGGACGAGGCCGGGTACCACGCGATGACGATCCCGGACAGCATCGCCTACCCCCTCGAGTCGGATTCGGAGTATCCGTACACCGAGGACGGCAACCGCGAGTTCCTCGACGGCAAGGCGTTCATCGAGTCGTTCGCGTTGATCGGTGCGCTGTCGGCGGTGACGACCAGACTGCACTTCAACATCTTCGTGCTGAAGCTGCCGATCCGGCCGCCGGCGTTGGTGGCCAAACAGGCCGGCTCGCTGGCGGCGTTGTTCGACAACCGCCTGGGCCTCGGCGTCGGCACCAGCCCGTGGCCGGAGGACTACGAGATCATGGGCGTCCCGTACGCCAAGCGCGGCAAGCGGATGGACGAGTGCATCGACGTGATCCGGGGCCTGACCTCCGGCGACTACTTCGAATATCACGGCGAGTTCTACGACTTCCCGAAGACGAAGATGACGCCGGCGCCGACGAAGCCGGTGCCGATCCTGGTGGGCGGGCACGCCGACGCCGCGCTGCGCCGCGCCGCCCGCAACGACGGCTGGATGCACGGCGGCGGCGACCCCGAAGAACTCGACCCGCTGCTGGCCAAGCTGGCGAAGTTCCGCGACGAGGAAGACCGCATCGGGCAGGCCGAGGAGTTCGAGATCCACGTCATCTCCATCGACGGATTCACCCTCGACGGCATCAAACGCCTCGAGGACAAGGGCGTCACCGACGTCATCGTCGGCTTCCGCATCCCCTACATCACGGGCCCCGACACCGAGCCGCTGGATGCGAAGATCCGCAACCTGGAGTGGTTCGCCGAGAACGTCATCGCCAAGGCTGGGTCCTGACTCACCGTTCGGAATCCAGCGCGGCCATGTGCTCGGCCGGGTAGCGGGTACCGGAAATCTGGCCGACGGGCACGGCCGCTTCGATCTTCGCGAGTTGGGCGTCGTCGAGTGCCACCCCGATGGCGCCGAGGGATTCGGTGAGCCGCGTCCGGGTCTTCGCACCGACCAGCGGCACGATGTCATCGCCTCGGGAGCCCACCCAGGCGATCGCGGCCTGTGCCACCGTGATGCCGAGTTCGTCGGCGACACTGCGCAGGGCCTCGACCAGCGCCAGGTTGCGGTCCAGGTTGTCGCCCGAGAAGCGGGGGGTGTGCAGCCGGAAGTCTCCTTGGCCGCCACTGGTTTTCGACCAGTGCCCACTGATCAGTCCCCGCGACAGCACGCCATAGGCGGTGACGCCGATACCGAGTTCGCGGCAGGTGGGCAGGATCTCGCGCTCGATGCCGCGGTCCGCCAGGGAGTACTCGATCTGCAGGTCGCTGATCGGGCGGACGGCCGCGGCGCGCCGGATGGTCTCCGAGCCGACCTCGGACAGCCCGATATGGCGCACCTGACCGGCGTCGACGAGTTCGCCGATGGCGCCGATGGTTTCCTCGATCGGCACAACGGGATCCAGCCGCGCCGGCCGGTAGACGTCGACGTAGTCGGTGCCGAGGCGCTGCAGCGAATACGCGAGCGCGGTGGTGACGGCGGCGGGCCGGCCGTCGAACCCGACCATCGCGCCACCCACACCGACCTGGGCGCCGAACTTCACGCTCAGCTGATAGCTCTCGCGCGGAACGCCGCGCAACGCTTCGGCGAGCAGCAGTTCGTTGTGGCCCATGCCGTAGAAGTCGCCGGTGTCCAGCAGCGTGATCCCGGCGTCCAGTGCGGCGTGCACGGTGGCGATGCTCTCGTCGCGGTCAGCGGCACCGTAGGCGCCCGACATGCCCATGCAGCCGAGCCCGAGTGCCGAGGTCTTGAACGTTCCCAGTGTGTTCATGGCCCCAGTCTTGGCCGGATCCGGCGGCGTAACGAGGACGCGTTCAACCAGGGAGCGGGAGTCCCTGTCACCGGATCGGTGCGGCCGCCACAATGAGGTGATGGACCGGGACGCCCTCGCGGACTTTCTGCGCCGCCGACGAGTTGCCATGCAACCGGCCGAAGTAGGGCTGCCGGCGGGCACGCGCCGGCGCACCGCGGGCCTGCGCCGCGAGGAAGTCGCCCAGCTCACCGGAATGTCGGTGGACTATTACAGCCGGCTCGAACAGGCCCGCAGCACGCAGCCCTCGCCGCAGATGGTGCGGGCGCTGGCCCGCGCACTGCGCCTCACCCGCGACGAGACCGATCACCTGTACCGGCTGTCGGGACATGCCGTGCCTGACCGCACGGGACCGTCGACGCACGTGCGGCCCGCGCTGCTGTTCGTTCTGGACCAGATGCGCGACGCCGCCGCGTTCGTCTGTTCCGACACCTACATCATGCTCGCGCAGAACGACCTGGCCAGGCTGTTGATGGGCGATCTGGTGCCCCAGGACAAGGGATACCGGGCCAGCATCGCCTGGCAGTGGTTCGTCGAACCCGACGGCCGAACCCGCGTACCGGAGCCGCAACGGCACACGCACAGCCAGATCACCGTCGCCGACCTGAGGGCCGCCTGGGCGCGCCGTCGGGACGACGCCGACATGCGCGAGCTGGTCGACAATCTGCTGGCCCACAGCGCCGAGTTCGCCGAGTTGTGGGCACGCCATGAGGTGGCCGTCCGGCGCATGCAGCAGAAGACCTTTCACACCGCGGTCGGCCCCATCACCCTGGACTGCGAGACGCTGGCCACCGACGACAGCCAGACGTTGGTGGTGCTCACCCCGCCGGCCGGATCATCGGCGCTGCAGGACCTGCAGCTGCTCAGAGTCGTGGGACGGCAGGCGGATCAGAGTTCGTCCCACACCGGCTGACGTTTCTCCCGCAGCGCCATCGCCGCTTCGGTCGGGTTGTTGGTGAACCCGGTCAGGATCTGGGTGCGGTTCTCGAGCTCCTTGGCGTGCCGCAGGCTGGAGGCATCCAGCGCGACGTTGAGCCCGGTCTTGGTCTGCCACACCCCGTAAGCGTTGTTGGCCGCGATCTCGCGCGCTTTGCGCAGCGCCGCCTCCAGCAGTTCCTCGGGCGGCACCACCTCGTGGACCAGCTGGATGCGGTGGGCTTCGGCGGCGTCGATGATCCGGCCGGTGAGCATCAACTCGCGCGCCACCCCGGCCCCGACGATCTTGGGCAGCAGATAGCTGGTGCCCATGTCCAGCGAGGAGAACCCCGCCTTGATGAACACCGAGCCGAAGCGGGCCCGCTCCGAGGCGATGCGGATGTCACAGTGCAGCGCGTACGCCAGCCCGCCTCCCACCGCGGCGCCGTTGACCGCGGCGATGACGGGAATGGGCAACTCGTAGAGCCGGGTCAGCTGATCGGCCAGCCGCACCTGCCCGTCATAACTGGTCTTGAACGGTGCCTTCGCCGGCTTCACCCAGGGCTGACCCGTGCCGGACAGGTCGGCGCCGGCACAGAACCCGCGGCCCGCGCCAGTGAGGATCGCCACTCGGTGAGCACCGGATTCCAGCTCGTCCATGGCGGCATCCAGACCGTCCAACAACGCCCCGTCGATGGCGTTGAGCTTGTCCGGGCGGTTGAAGGTGATGCGTGCGATGCCGTCGTCCACAGTGTCGAGTTGCACAGCCGCCATGCGCTGACAGTAGGCGACACCCGTGGCGTCGCTTGACCGGAACGCTGCGACCTCCTAATTTCTGTGACGCACCGGTTGAACATCCAGCCGCCCTTTTCCCGATGTTTTGTTGAAGGACGACTGGATGCACGACGGTGTTGACCCCGCTTCGCCCGAAGCTCGGTCACCGCAACTGCGCGTGGGCTGGTTCCGCTTCTTCTTCGACGACCAACGCTGGGAATGGTCGGCGGAGGTTCAACGGATGCACGGCTACGAACCCGGTGAAATCACACCGACCACGGATCTGGTGCTGTCGCACAAGCATCCCGATGACCGGGATCGGGTCGCCGCCCTACTCGAAGAGATCCGGACCACCCACCAGCCGTTCAACACCCGGCACCGCATCATCGACGCACGGGGTTCCGTGCACGACGTCGCGGTGGTCGGCCACCCGCTCAACAACGACGGGCACGTCATCGGGACGCAGGGTTTCTACGTCGACGTGACACCCGGTGAGGCGATGCGCCAGCAGACCATCAGCGCCGCCGTCGCCGAGATCGCCGAGAACCGGTCGGCCATCGAGCAGGCCAAGGGCATGCTCATGCTGATCTACCGACTCGATGCCGACCGCGCCTTCGACCTGCTCAAGTGGCGTTCCCAGGAGACCAACACCCGGTTACGCAACCTCGCGGTGCAACTGACCGCGGACTTCCTGGCGCTCGACTTCGACGACACCCTGCCGACCCGCGCGGAGTTCGACGAGGTTCTGCTCACCGCACATCTGCGGATCACCGACACCGGCTAGAGTGCGCGCGTTACGGTTCGACAGGTGGGCGGATACACCGAGCTGTTCCAAGCCAGCATCACCGACCCAGCGGCGTTCTGGGCGGAGGCGGCGCAGGCCGTCACCTGGACACACGCACCGCAGCGCATTCTCGACGACGCCGATCCGCCGCACTACCGCTGGTTCCCCGACGGGGAGTTGAACACGTGCGCCAACGCACTGGACCGCCATGTCGCCGACGGTCGCGGTGACCAGCCGGCGTTGATCTACGACTCCCCCGTCACCGGCACCAAACGGACCTACACCTATTCCGAACTGCTGGACCAGACAGCACGTTTCGCCGGTGTGCTGCGCGGTCTCGGTGTCGGGGTCGGTGACCGGGTGGTGGTCTACCTGCCGATGATCCCCGAGGCGCTGATCACGATGCTGGCCTGCGCTCGGCTGGGTGCGGTGCATTCGGTGGTGTTCGGCGGATTCGCACCGCACGAATTGGCCGTCCGCATCGACGACGCCCGCCCGGCCGTCGTCGTCACCGCCTCCTGCGGTATCGAGCCCACCCGCACCGTCGAGTACAAACCGATGATCGACGCCGCCATCGGGCGCTCGCAACACCCGCCGCGACACTGCGTCGTGGTCCAGCGCGACCACCACCGCTGCGACCTGATCGACGGCCGCGACCTGGATTACGCCGCACTGATGTCGACCGCGCGGCCGGTGGATCCGGTGCCGGTGCCCGCCACCGCGCCGCTGTACGTGCTCTACACCTCCGGTACCACCGGCAAGCCGAAGGGCATCGTCCGCGACAACGGCGGGCATGCGGTAGCGCTGCTGTGGACCATGCGCCATGTCTATGACGTCCGGCCCGGCGAGGTGTTCTGGGCGGCCTCCGATGTCGGCTGGGTGGTGGGCCACTCCTATATCGTTTATGCGCCACTGCTTCTGGGCGCCACCACGGTGCTCTACGAGGGCAAGCCCGTGGGCACTCCGGATCCGGGAGCGTTCTGGCGGGTGGCCACCGAACACAACGTCAAGGTGCTCTTCACCGCGCCCACCGCCATCCGCGCCATCCGCAAGGAGGACCCGAGCGGTTCGTACGTCGCGAAGTACGACCGGGCCTCGCTGAAGTACCTGTTCGTCGCCGGCGAGCGGTTGGACCCCGACACGCTGCACTGGGCCGCGGAGCAACTCGGTATCCCGGTGATCGACCACTGGTGGCAGACCGAAACCGGCTGGCCCATCGCCGCCAATCCCATGGGGGTAGAACAGTTCCCGGTCAAGGCCGGGTCGCCGACGTTCCCGATGCCGGGTTACGACGTGCGCGTCCTCGGCCATGACGGACAGGACTGCCCACCCGGCGTGGAAGGCGACATCTGCATCCGGCTACCGTTGCCACCCGGGACACTGCAAGGCATCTGGGGTGATGATGCGCGCTATCAGAAGTCGTATCTGGCCGAGCATCCCGGGTTCTATCTCACCGGTGACGGCGGGTTCGTCGACGACGAGGGCTACCTGTTCGTGATGGGCCGCATCGACGACGTGATCAATGTGGCCGGACACCGTATGTCGACGGGCTCCATCGAGGAGGTGTTGGCCACCCACCCGGCCGTCGCCGAGTGTGCGGTGATCGGCGTGCCCGACGAGATCAAGGGCCAGGTGCCACGTGGGCTGGTGGTACTGAAGGCCGGAGCCTCCGCCGAGGGGCTGGCCGAGGAACTGATCACGTCGGTGCGCGACGAGATCGGGGCGGTGGCAGCGTTCCGGCTCGTCGACGTCGTACCCGCGCTCCCCAAGACGCGCTCCGGGAAGATCCTGCGAAAGACGTTGCGCGGCATTGCCGCCGGCCGCGACGAGCCGGTGCCGTCCACCATCGAGGACGCTTCGGTGCTCGATGCGCTGGGCCCGATCCTGCGGCACTGACCTACCTACGCCCATACCGCCGTTGGCGACGGCGTGGCTGTCACCGCTGGGCCAGTATCGCACCGCCCAGCCACCGCCGGATGAACCGGCGCAGCTCGTCGCGGCTGCGGCCGGACTCGTCGGGGGCGACGAAAAACGACAGCATCACGCGCAGGGTGAACTCGACGAGTTCGCGCAACGCCTGCTGGTCGTAGCCGTAGCGCTGCCAGTCCACGTCGAACCGGGTGATCATCCGCATCCCGAACGTCTGGGCCTCGGGGGACGTCACACTCGAGGTACCGCTGCTCAGGTACGGCGCTGACAGCAGGATCCCCAGATGTGGTGTGCGCGTGACCTCTTCGAGGGTGAAGAGCACACCTTCAGTCATCGCGTCCGCCGGATCGGCGATCCCGCGCACCGCCTCGGTGAGGCGATCCAGGAAGCCGTCCACCGAGGCCACCGCCGCGGCATGCATCAGCGATTCGGCGGTGGGAAAGTACCGGTACACCGTCTGGCGGATGACGCCCAGCGAATCGGCGACCTGAGCGATGCTCACATCCGAGCCGCTCTCGCCGATCAGCGCCACCGCCGCGGCCACAATCCGCGCAGTGGCTTCCTCGTCGCTGGCCGGTGGCCGGCCGTCCCAACCGCGTCTACGGGCCATGCCCGCAGGATATCCGGCATTGACGGATGGCGACCGGTGCAGTAATCATACACACAAGACGTTTGTTGTATGATTACCGGCGGGAGCCCCCATGACGGATCTCATCGTGCGCAAGATGCGCTTCGCGTTTGCCGAACACCATGTTCCGTTCCTGTGGAATGAGCAGAACCCGGCCTTCTCGAGCATGGCCAACGCAGTCTCGTTCCTGGCTATCGCATTCGAGAAGATGATCGGACACATGATCACCGAGGCCATGCCGCTGATCACCGATCCCGCGATCGCCGAGGAAGCGCAGGCATTCGTCCGTCAGGAGGGTCAGCATTCGATGGCCCACCGCCAGCACGCTAAAGGGCTGATCCGGAGCTACCCGGGCCTCACAGAGACGCTGGACCAGGTGATCGCGATGTTCGACGACATGACCGCCCACACGCCGCTGAAGTACCGGCTGGCCTACACCGCCGACCTCGAGGCCACCTTCACCCCGGCGTTCAAGCTGATGCTCGACCACGACGACACCCTGTTCGCGCCCGGAGACGACCGGGTGGCCTCGCTGTTCCTCTGGCACTTCGTCGAAGAGGTGGAGCACCGCAGTTCCGCGCTCCTCATCTACAACTCGGTGGTGGCCGACCCCTGGTACCGGATGCGGGTCGCGCCGTCGATCTTCAAGCACGTCTGGGCGGTGCTGCGGGTGGCCTGCGAGGGCTTCAACAAGCACGTTCCGATCGAGGAACGCAAAGTCGACGCCTTGTCGATGTTCTCCGTGCTGAGCCGCAAAAAAGCGCTCCAACAACGGCTTCCGTTCTTCTCGACCGCTGACGACGGCCCGTTCGCCAATGCATTCAGCCATCTGCCGGCCAAGGAAGTGCTCGTCGCGCTGTCGGGCATCGTACGCAGCCAGATCCCCGGACACGATCCTGCCTACGAGACCCTGCCCGCACTCGCCGACGAGTGGTTCAGGCGTTACGAGACCGGCTACGACGTCACCCGGTGGTATACGTCCGCCGACAAGCAGAATGCCTGAGTTCGCCATGTCTGACCTCTGCACCCCGACTTTTGCGGATCTGGCTGCCCGCCTGGGCTTTTCATGCCAGACAGCCGGCGGACTGATCGAGTTCCGCACGCCGTTCGCGCTCGAGAACTGGACCCTGCCGGTACTGGAGCTCACCGTCATCGTCGGTGCCGTGTTGACCCTCGTCCTCGCGATCAGCCGGGCACGCCGGCACGGCGATCCCACCAACCTGGTGTTGTGGTTCGGAGCCATCGCCTACCTGCTCATCATCGAACCACCGCTGTACTTCCCCGCCGCCTTCGGCATCGAGGAACACGTCGACACGATGTTCGCCCACAACGTCTTCACCGTCGAGTTCCTCTGGGGCCGGCTGCCGCTCTACATCGTCGCCATCTACCCGATGATGGCCACGGTGGCCTACGAGATCGTCCGGATGCTGGGCGTTTTCCGTCGGCACGGGCTGCTGGTGGGGGCGGCGTGCGTCGGCTTCGTGCACCACGCGTTCTACGAGATCTTCGACCACCTGGGTCCGCAACTGCGGTGGTGGGAGTGGACGCTGGACAACCCGATTAACCAACCCTTTTTCGCGTCGGTGCCACTGCCCAGCGTCGTGGTGTTCGCGGCACTGTGGCCGATGTCGTTGACCTTCTGCGTGCGGCTGTTCGTGGGCCGCCACGTCGACAGCGGTGCCACGTTCAGCGGGGCGCAGTTGGTGTGGCGCACCGTCGTGGTGGGTGTGCTGGCCTCCGTCGGCACCGCGGTGCTTCCTCTGCCCGCCACCGTCGCCGCCATGCTGACCGGCAGCACCGACATCGGCGGTGTCGTCTACGCCGCCGAACTGGTGACGCTGAGCGCGGTGTCCGCCGTGGCGCTGGTGAACCAGTGGCGCACCGCGCGCCCCGGGGGCACAGGCGAGTACCGAAACCCGCTGATTCTCGGTTACGCGACGGCGTATCTGGTGGTCATGGCGCTGCTATGGGCCACTGCCCTGCCGGCCTATCTGGAGTCGGTTGACGGCGTGACGCCTGACGGCGATCCCGTGGGCAGTCTCTGGTACACCGGGCTGTGCTTTGTGATCGCCGGGCTGAGTCTGGCGGCGGCGTACACCGCGACCCGGTCACATCTTGGTGTAGCGGGCCATCGCGAAACTGTAGAAACCGTAGCTGACGATTCCTAGCGCGGCGGCGATCACCAGCGCCGGACCGAAGGGCTGGGCGGCGAGCGCTTTCAGTGCGCCGTCCAAACCGGTGGCCTTGCTGGGGTCCGCCCGGCTGACCGCGACGACCACCACTACCCCGGTGCCGACGATCGCCAGACCTTTGGCGATGTACCCGACGGTCCCCAGTCGACGCACGAGGGTGCTCGTCGAACCCTTGAGGTCTTCCAGGAAGTTCTGGCTGCCTCCCAGATAGACGTGGTAGGCGCCGACCGCGACGATGATGACCCCGGCGAGAATCAGCGTCACCGTCCCGGCCGTGGTCTGCATCAGTCGGGCGCTCAACGTCGAATTCTGTTGGCCGGCCGACTCCCCCGCTCCGCGGGCGAAACCGAACGTGGACCATGCGAGCGCAAAGTAGATCGCGGCGAGCCCGAATGCCTTCGCACGATCGGATACCTCCAGCAGGGTCCGTTGCGTCTTCGGGTCGGTGGAGCGCCCGAGTGCGGTCTCGACCAGACGCCACAGCGCCATCGCCAGGAATCCGCCGGCGGCGACCCACAGCGCGAAACCGCCGCCGGGTCTGGCGGCGACCTCGGCCAGTGCGCCGGACTGGTCAGCCGCACCGCCGGCGCCCTGTGCCACCCGGACGGCGAGGTAGCCCACGGCGATGTGCAACAGTCCGCTCACCACATAGCCGAACCGGGCGAACCGTTCGAACGCGCCGTTCTGGACGATGTCCGTCACGGTCGCCGGGGAGTCGTCGTCAGCCATCGGCCACAATCCTATTGCTCGCGCATCACGAGGTCGGGATGTCGGTCCGCACGACGATGATCTCAGCGCCTATCCTCAGCGGGTGACTTCCGAAGATGTGGTGATCATCCACACCGACGGCGGATGCCGGCCCAATCCCGGTCCGGGCGGTTGGGGAGCCGTACTGCGCCAACGCCACCACGTCCGCGAGATGTGCGGCGGCGAGCCAGGCGCCACCAGTAACAACCGGATGGAGCTGACGGCCCCGATCATGGCGCTGGAGGCGCTCACCAGACCTGTTGTGGTGCATCTGTATACCGACAGCACCTATGTCCGCAACGGCATCACAAAGTGGGTGCTGGGCTGGGAACGCAACGGCTGGATGACCGCGGCGAAGCAACCGGTGAAGAATGTCGACCTGTGGCAACGGCTGCAAGCGGCGTGCGCACGACACCAGGTCGAATGGTTCTGGGTGAAGGGCCACTCCGGTGTGGGCGACAACGAACTGGCCGACGTCCTGGCCACCCGCGGTATGGAAGAAGCGATCGCCGCTGCGGTCTGAGCAGTTCCCGTTCTGAGCGGCTGAACACCCTCAGGACTCCCGCACCACATTCCCCGGCTCCTTGTCAGGACGCAGCCCGCGCCAACTCGGGTGGCGCAGCCGGTCGTCGGAGGTCCACTCGCCGTAGCGCACCTCACCGACGTGCACCGGCTCGACGTAGGTGACCCCGCGCGCATCCACCCCGGAAAGCCGGACGTTGAACGGGGATCGGTCGGTTTTCAGCGGCGTCAGCAGCTTCTTGAGTTTGGTGAGCTCCTTCTCGGTGAACCCGGTCCCGACGCGGCCCACGAAGTCCAGACCGTTGTCCCCGGGAATTCCCATCAACAGCGCCCCGATACCGGACGAGCGGCCGCCTTCGCCTTGGCGCCAGCCGCCGATGACAATCTCCTGGGTGTTCCAGTTCTTGTCCTTGATCCACGACGACGACCGCCGCCCAGGCTGATAGGTCGAATCCCACTTCTTGGCGACGACGCCTTCCCACCTACGTTTGCGCGAGTATTCGAGCGCTTCGGCGCCGTCGCCGGGAAGCTGCTCGGGCACAATGAGATTGGTCCCGTCAGCCAGTGTCTCCAGGAGCTTGCGGCGATCCCGGTACTTGGCTTTCATCAGTGACCGGCCGTCGAGGTAGAGCAGGTCGAACGCCCAGTATTCGATGCGGGTGGCGCGCACCCGGTTCTGCATCTCGGAGAAGCTCGGCACGCCGTCCTCGGTCAAGGCCACCACTTCGCCGTCGAACAGCACGTGGTGGTCGGCGAACTCGGCGGCCATCGCGGCCAGCGCCGGGTACTCCGAGGTGACGTCGCGACCGCTGCGGGTGCGCAACAGCATCGACCCGTGATCGGCGTCGAACAGCAGTCGGTAGCCGTCCCATTTGCCTTCGAACGCCCATTGGCCGGCCTTCAGCTTCTCCACCGACCCGTGCGTGGCCAGCATCGGCGCCAGATCTGAGGGCGTCGGGGTGGGTTGATCCTTGGTGCGGTGCGCCAGCCAGTTCTTGCCGCCGGTCTGGATCAGGGCGTAGCGGCCGGAGATCTTGGAGCCCTTCAAGGTGACAATTACTTCACCCTTCTTGCCGTCGACGCTTTCCCCGTCGACACCCGGATCACGGAACTTCTCCGCCTCGTAAGTGCCGGAGTCCCAGACGATCACCTTGCCGCCGCCGTATTCACCTTTCGGGATGTCACCTTCGAAGGTGGCGTACTCCAGCGGGTGGTCCTCGGTGTGGACGGCCAGGTGGTTCACCGACGTGGTTTCCGGCAGATTCTTCGGCACCGCCCAGGACACCAGTACCCCATTGCGTTCCAGCCGGAAGTCGTAGTGCAGCCGTCGTGCGTGGTGTTCCTGGATGACAAACGTATTGTCGTGGCCGACAGCGGGTTTGGCATCCGGCACCGGCTCCGGCGTCTTGCCGGGATCCCGCATGCTGCGGTAGGTGGTCAGTTTGTCGGCGACGGGGGCGTCAGCATCCAGGGCCGCCAGCAGGTCCCCGTCGCGGGCCACCCGCTCCAGGACTTCGTCGTAGGTGAGGTGTTGCAGATCGGGATCTTCGATCTCTTGCCAGGTGCGCGGCGCGGCCACGGTGGGCCGCTCGCGGCCCCGCAACGAGTACGGCGCAATTGTCGTCTTCGATCCGCTGTTCTGACTCCAGTCCACGAACACCTTGCCCGCCCGCACACTCTTGGTCATCGTGGCGGTCACCCGCTTCGGCATCATCTGCTCGAGCTGCTGGGCCACCCGTTTGGCCAGCACCACCGCGCCCTGCGAGCTGACCGGGGTCTCGAACTGTGCGTAGAGATGCAGTCCCTTGCTTCCGCTGGTCAGTGGATAGGCAGTGAGGCCGATGCCGGCCATCAGTTCCTTCACCTCGTGGGCCACCTCGCACAGCTGCGGCATGGTGACGCCCTCGCCCGGGTCGAGGTCGAAAACCAGGCGCGTCGCCGGACCTGGTCTACCGTTTACGAACATCCATTGCGGCACATGCACTTCCAACGATGCCTGCTGCGCGATCCAGGCCAGCGCCTCCTGGCTGTCCACAATCGGATAGGTGGTGGTGCCCGAACGGTGGGTGACGCTGCCCCGCGTCAGCCACTCGGGCGCCGAGGACGCCAGCTGCTTCTCGAAGAACGCCGGCTCCTCGACACCGTTGGGCCAGCGCTTGCGGGTGGTGGGGCGGCCCGCGGTGTGCGGCACCATCACCTGCGCGATTGCCACGTAGTAGTCGAAAACGTCCTGCTTGGTGGTGCCCGTCTGCGGGTAGAGCACCTTGTCGGCATTGGTCAGCCGAACTCGTCCAAGGCGCTCCATAGCAGGACGGTATACCCGATCGGCTAGACCTCTGTCATGGCAGCGACGATCTCTTCGGTGTCGGGCAGCGCATGCGCCAGGTAGGCGAAGTTCACCAGGGCCGCCTGATAGCCGTCGCCGCGGACCGGATGTCGAGGCCCGGCGGTGGCGTCACGGACCACGGCGACCTCAAAACCCTGCTCGAGGAGATCGCGCAGATGTGACTCCACACAGATGTTGGCGAGCATGCCGCACAGGATCACCTTGGTGATCCGTCGTTTTCGCAGCTGGAGCACGAGATCGTTGGTTTGTGGGCCCCAGACCTTGTGTGGGCTGGCCACCACGGTCGCGGTGTCCTCGATGAAGGCTCGGAGCTCATCGAGCCAGTCCGCGCCGGAACCGGCGAAGCCGTCGAGGGTCAGCGCACCGGCCCGCGCAAAGGTGTCGGTCCGGAGTTCGTCGGTTTCCAAGGGCCCGTTGAACAACCACTGGTGATCGCTCGGATAGAAGTAGTGCGGCGAGACGAACAGTGGATAGCCGCCCATGCGGGCGGCATCCAACAACTCGACGAGATGCTCGACGGTGTTGTTCTCGCCGATACTGTCCGCCAACACCTCCCAATTGCGCCCGGTCGGGCTCAGTACGTCGTTCTGTGGGTCGATGATCACCACAGCGGTATCCGACGGGTGATACTGCACCGGGCTCGCCCTAGATCCGTTCCCCGCTCTCCGGGTGGAACAGGTGCACCACACCGTCGGCGACCTTGTGCAGTTCCACGGTCTCGGCCAGCCGGGCCGGTGCCCGCTTGATCGAACGGGCGACCAGTTGCACTCCCGGTGCGGCATGGGTGTACAGGTAGGTTTCGCTGCCCAGGTCCTCCACCAGGTCCACCACCACGTCGATGCCGCCACCGGTGGACACCTCGAGGTGCTCGGGCCGGATCCCCACGGTCACCTCTTCCAGGCCGGCATTGTGCAGGGCGGACAGTTGGTCGCGCTCCAGGGGCAGCGTGGAGTCCTCGCCGATCATGACGCCGTCGCTGACGATCCGTCCGGTCAGCAGGTTCATCGCCGGTGAGCCGATGAATCCGGCGACGAAGGCATTGGCCGGCTTGTCGTACAGGTCTGCCGGTGAGGCGAACTGCTGCAGTTGACCGAACCGCAGCACCGCCACCCGGTCACCCATCGTCATGGCTTCCACCTGATCGTGGGTGACGTAGACGGTGGTGGTGCCCAATCGGCGTTGCAGGGCCGCGATTTCGGTGCGGGTCTGCACACGCAGTTTGGCATCCAGGTTCGACAGGGGCTCGTCCATGCAGAACACCTGCGGCTCACGCACGATCGCCCGGCCCATGGCCACCCGCTGGCGCTGGCCACCGGAGAGCTTGGCGGGCTTGCGGTCCAGGAATTCGGTCAGGTCGAGCAGTTTGGCCGCGTCTTCGACCTTGCGACGCCGCTCGTCGGCCGACACCCCGCGCAGCTTCAACGCGAATCCCATGTTCTCGGCGACGGTCTTGTTCGGATACAGCGCGTAGTTCTGGAACACCATGGCGATGTCACGGTCTTTCGACGGGACCCCTTTCATGTTCTTGCCGCCGATTTCGATATCGCCCTCGTCGATCTCCTCGAGCCCGGCGAGCATCCGCAGCGCGGTGCTCTTCCCGGACCCCGACGGCCCGACCAGGACGACGAACTCGCCGTCGTTGATGTCGAGGTTCAGTGAGTCCACCGCGAGTTTGTCCGAGCCCTCGTAGATGCAGGTCGCGTTCTTGTAGGCGATCGATGCCATTGTTTGCTCCTATTTGATTGCGCCGAAGGAAAGTCCACGGACCAGCTTGTTCTGGGCGAACCACCCGCACAGGATCACGGGAAGCGCCGACATGGTTGCGGCCGCGGACAACACGGCCCAGTACTGCCCCTCACCGGCGATGAACCCCACCAGGTACACCGGCATGGTCTGCGCGTTGACCGCGGTGAGGTTGACGGCGAAGAAGAACTCGTTCCAGGCGAAGATCACACAGATCAGCGCCGTGGCGGCAATGCCGGGCGAGACCAGCGGCAGGATCACCTCACGCACCGAACGCCACAGACTCGCGCCGTCCAACGAGGCGGCCTCGAGCAGCTCACCAGGAACCTCGAGGAAGAACGAGCGCATCATCCACACCGCGATCGGCAGGTTCATCGCGGTGTAGAGGATGACCAGCGCCCAGATGTTGTCCAGCAGACCGACATTGGAGACGATCACATACAGCGGCAGGATCACCGCCACCACCGGCAGCATCTTGGTGCTCATGAAGAAGAACAACGCGTCCTGGGTCTTGCGAACCGGGCGCAGCGACAACGCGAACGCCGCCGGTGTGCCGAGCAGCAGCACCAGGATGGTCGACAGCCCGGTGGCGAACACCGAGTTGAGCATCGCCGGCCCGATGCCCTGACTGAACACCGCACCGTACTGATCCAGCGTCGGGGTGAAGATCAGCTTCGGCGGGCTGGTGGCCGCATCACCTTCCTGTTTGAAGGAGGTGAGGATCATCCAGAACACCGGGAAGAAGAAGCCCAGGCCCACCAGCCAGGCCACCACCCCCCAGGCACTGAACTTACGGGACTTCTTCTTCGATGCCTCCGCCGAAGCGGCTCCGGTGGAGGTCTTTTCGACTGTGGTGGTCATCAAGCAGCCTCTTCCTTGCCGGTGAACGATTTGAAGATCAAGCGCAGGGCGAAGTTCGCGATGACGATCGTGAAGATCACCACCACCACACCCATCGCCGCCGCCTGGCCCATGTCGAAGCCCAGGAAGGCACGCTGATAGATGTAGAACGGCAGGTTCGCACTCGCGATGCCCGGGCCACCCTGGGTCATCATGTAGATCGCGTCGAAGGTGTTCACCAGGTAGATCGCACCCAGCACCACACCCAATTCGATGAACCGGCGCAGATGCGGCAGTGTCAGTTCCCGGAACGACTGGAACGCCGTGGCGCCGTCGACGCCGCTGGCCTCCAGGATGTCGCGCGGCATGGACTGCAGGCCGGCCAGGATCAGCAGCATCATGAACGGCGTCCACTGCCAGATCAATTCGACCATCACCATCACCAGCGGGAACTGACCGATCCAGTCCACCGGGCCGATCCCCACCAGCGACAGCACCCAGTTCAGGATGCCGTTGGTGGGATCGAGAATGGTGGTCTTCCAGATCAGCGCCGCCGCAACGGGTGTCACCAGGAACGGGGTGATCAGCAGGGTGCGCACGATCCCGCGACCCAGGAACGCCCGGTCGAGCAACAAGGCCAGCAGCAGCCCGAAGAACGCCGAGATCACCACCACACCGACGATCAAGATGACGGTGTTCAACGCCACCGACCAGAACTGACTGTCCTTCACCACCGCGATGTAGTTGTCCAGCCCCACGAACTGCCGCGACCCCGGGCGCACCAGGTTCCACGACAACGTGGAGTAGTACAGGGTGAACAGGAACGGCACCTGCGTCACCACGATCATGAAGATCAACGCCGGCAGCAACGGCCCCCGCCTGCGCCAGCCTTCGGCCCGGCTCACCCCGAAATCCTGGTTCTCCCGGATCCGGCGGACCCGTTCCGCCTCACCGACGCCGGCTTGGGTATCAGCTGTGACAGTCATCAGTTCTCCTGATAGGTCTTGCCGACGACCTCGGCGTATTCCTGCGCTTGTTCCAGCGCGTCGTTGACGGACTTCTGTCCGGCTATCGCTGCGCTGATCTGCTGGCTCACCCGGGTTCCCAGATCCTGGAACTCCGGGATGCCGACGAACTGCACGCCGGTGTACGGAACCGGTTGCACAGTAGGCTCATTCGGGGTGGCGTTCTCGATCGACCGCAGTGTCAGCGGCCCGTAGGACTGCGAGATCGCCTCGTACTCCGGGAGCTCGGTGTAGGTCGAGGTCCGGCTTCCGGGTGGGACGCGCGCCCAACCCAACTCTTCGCCGACCAGCTTCATGTAGTCCTTGCTCGTCATCCACGAGATGAATTTCCAGGCACCGTCGGGATTCTTGGCGGCTTTGGGGATTCCCAGCGCCCAGGTGTAGAGCCAGCCCGAGTTCGGCTTCTCGACGATCGGGGCGGGCAGGTAGCCGATCTTGCCCTGCAGTTCGGGGTAGGACTTCGGATCCTCGAGCACCGACACCGCCGACGTGGCGTCGTACCACATCGCCGTCTGCCCCTGCCCGAACAGGTTGGCGCATTCCTGGAAACCTGTTGAGGCGGCGCCGAGTTCACCCGATTCCCGGAGCGTGTCGACGTAGAAGTTGACCGCTTCCTTGACCTCGGGGCTGTTGAGCTGGGCGTTCCACTGTTCGTCGAACCAGCGGCCGCCGAAGGTGTTGATCACGGTGTCCAGCGGGGCCAGCACCTCACCCCAGCCGGGCTTGCCGCGCAGGCAGATACCCGCCCGGTCATCGGTCTTGAGCTGCTTGGCCCAGTCCCGTACCTCCTGCCACGTGGGCTGGAAGTTCGGGTCCTGATTCACCTGGATGCCGGCCTGCTCGAAGAGGTCCTTGCGGTACATCAGGAAGGACGACTCGCCGTAGAACGGCACCGCGTACATGTTGCCCTCATACGACAGCGAATCGCGCAGCGACGAGATGAAATCGTTCTCGTCGTAACCCGGTGTCTCCCTGGCGTACTCGGAGAGATTCAGCAACCAGCCGTCCCTGGCCCACTGCGGTGTCTCGAAGTTGCTGATCATCACCACGTCGAACTCACTGCCGCCCATGGCCGTGGACATGGTGATCTTGGCGCGTGCCTGATTCTCCGACAGGGTGATGAATTTCAGCTTCGTTCCGGGGTTCTCGGCCTCGAACCGCGTCGACAGCTCCTGGGCGTCGGTCATCTGGGAATTGGAGACCAAGGCGATGGTCACCTCGTTGTCGGAGGCGCCGAGGCTGCCCGCCCCGGCGCAGCCGGTGATGAGGGTGAGCATGACCGCGGACAGGCCTGCGGCCAACCGGTGGAGAGCTCGTCGCCGCGGTTTGGTCGTCGTGGGTGCTTTCACCTTGAACCTCACTTTGTGTTACTGACTCAGAAGCCAACGGGCACAGTCGATATCGCACACCAGGAAGCGGGCCAGCCCGCCGCGCAGCGCGCCGAGCGTGGCGTGGTGTTTGGTGACACCACTGGACACCAGGATGGTGGCGGGGCACGCCTTGATGTCTTCCAGCGCGACCGAGACCGCGCGGCGTTGTAGTTCACCGTCGACCGGAGTGCCGTCGGCGTCGAAGAACCGGCCCCCGATCTCACCGACCGCGCCCAGCGAGACCAGTTCGTCGAGCATGCCGGTGTCCAGGAAGCTGCCTTCGAACAACGTCGTCGACGTCGACACCGCCCCGATCCCGAAGATCATCACGTCGGCCCGGCGCCCGGCTTCCAGCGTGCGCGACATTCCCGAGTCGCTGCGGATGGAGTCGACGGTGGCCGGGTCGGCGTACAGCGGCGCGGGCAGCCGGTAGGTGTCGGCGTGCAGTACCTCTGCGCAGCGACTCAGGATGTACTCGGTGCCGGTCTGGTAGGCCGCTGTCGACATCGAGCCGTCGAGCTGGACCACGGCCCGGCAGGTCGCCACACCGGTGGGCAGCGCTTGAGCCACCGCCACGTTCTCCGGCCCCCAGGTGAAGCCCAGGGTGTCACCGGGGGAAAGTCGTCGCGTCAACAACGCCGCGGCGGCCCGGCCCACGCTCGCGAAAGTCTCCGGCCGCCCCGGCGATCCGAGGTCGACACCGTGTCCGGCGACCACGGCCTCGGCGAGACCGAACCGCTCCTCGAGCGCGCGCTCCTCCTCGGCGTGCAGGTCATCACGCAGGTCGGTGGGGACGACGATCTCGATGCGGACCAGCCCGCGGGTTTTCGCGCGGGCCACCAGCCGGCCTGCGGTGGGCCGGGATACACCGAGCCGCTGCGCGATCTGCGCCTGAGTGAGGCCGTCGAGGTAGTACATGGTGGCCGCGCGCAGGGCAAGGCGCAGGTCCTCGCGTTTGGCTTCATGAGCAGGCGACATGCGGGACCCCGCAGCTGCACCGCTGGCCACCGTCACGGATCCCGCCTTTCCGCCACCCGTGAGCATTTGCTCATGGGTGCGAGTAGATGCTCACCACGCTAACATAGGAAATGTGACGCACACAACACCTCTCCCGGTCCATATCGTCAGCGGTAACGTCAGAGAGGTGGTGTGGTCATGAAACTGAACAAACAAACGCTGGCCGAGATCACGGTCGCCAAGCCGAGCTATGACCGCGACGAGATCGGGGTCGGCATCGTGCATTTCGGTGTCGGCGGTTTCCACCGCGCGCATCAGGCGTACTACCTCGATCAGCTGTTGGAGCAGGGTCTCGCCAAAGAATGGGGCATCTGCGGTGTCGGGGTGCTACCCGGCGACCAGAAGATGCGCGATGCCCTCGAAGCACAGGACGGGCTGTACACCCTGATCCTGGTCAATCCCGATGGCAGCCGCGACGTCCGCGTCATCGGGTCGATCGTCGATTACCGGTACGCGCCCGATGACCCCGAGGCCGTCATCGAATTGCTGGCCGCGCCGACCACCCGGATCGTCGAGCTGACCATCACCGAGGGTGGATACCAGATCACCAATGCCGACGAATCATCGGTGTTCGGGCTGGTCACCGCAGCGCTGGAACGCCGGCGCGACCGCGGTGTGCCCTCGTTCACCATCGTGTCCTGCGACAACATCGAGGGCAACGGCCACGTCGCACAACAGGCCTTCAGCGACTTCGCCGACAAGCACCACCCCGGCCTGTCCGCGTGGATGGCCGAGAACACCCGGTTCCCGAACTCGATGGTCGACCGGATCACCCCTGTCACCACCCCCGACGTCATCGAAACGCTGGCCGAGCAGGACGGGATCGAGGATCTCTGGCCGGTGGTCGCCGAGCCGTTCACCTCCTGGGCGCTGGAGGACAAGTTCGTCGACGGCCGCCCGCCGTACGAGGACGTCGGCGTGCTGACCGTCGAGGACGTCACCCCCTACGAGCTGATGAAACTGCGATTGCTCAACGCCGGCCACCAGGGACTGTGCTACTTCGCCTACCTGCTCGGCTACCGGCTGGTGCACGATGCCGCCTCCGATCCGTTGATCGCCGACTTCCTCATCGACTATTGGGATTCCGAGGCCACTCCCACTCTGCTGCCGGTTCCCGGCATCGACCTGCCCGCCTTCAAGCGCACCGCCATCGAGCGGTTCGCCAACCCCGGGGTGCGCGATACCGTCGCGCGGTTGTGCGCCGACTCCTCGGACCGCATCCCGAAATGGCTTGTGCCGGTGATCCGTACGAACCTCGAATCCGGTGGGCCCATCCGGCTCTCGGCCGCGATCGTCGCGAGCTGGGCGCGGTACGCCGAAGCCGTCGACGAACAAGGCGAGCCCATCAAGGTCGTCGATCAGCTGGCCGAACAGCTGATCCCGATTGCCCAGTCCCAGAAGGACAATCCGCTGGCCTTCATCCAGAACGAAGCCCTGTTCGGTGATCTCGCCCAGCAGCCTCGCTTCGTCGAGGCCTATCAGTGGGCGCTGGACTCGCTACACCGCGACGGCGCGAAGGCGACGCTGGAAGCGCTACGCAGGTGACCCACCGAGTAGCGAGTGCGCGAGGGACGAGCGTAGGAGCGGATCGCCCATGACACAGCGAGTAGCGAGTGCGCGAGGGACGAGCGTAGGAGCGGATCGCCCATGACACAGCGGGCTCTGGTCATCGGTGAAGCCCTGATCGATATCGTCGAACGAGAGGGGCGGGCCACCGGTGAGCACGTGGGCGGCAGCCCACTCAACGTCGCGGTGGGCCTGGCGCGGCTGGAACGCGACGTCGACTTCCTCACCCACATCGGCGACGACGAACACGGCCGCCGCATCGGCGATTACGTCACCTCGGCCGGGGTGTCTCTGGTGGCCGGCAGCGTCAGCGCCGAGCACACGCCCGTGGCCCGCGCCCGGCTGGACGACACGGGTGCGGCCACCTACACCTTCGATCTGACCTGGAAGCTGTCGGGCACGCCGGAGGTCGGCCCTCCGCTGGTGGTGCACACCGGGTCGATCGCCACGGTGCTCGAGCCGGGTTGCCGTGCGGTGGCCGCCCTGCTGGACACCTACCGGGTATCGGCGACGGTGACCTTCGACCCGAATGTCCGGACCGACCTCATCACCGATGCCAATCTGGCGCGCGACCGCATCGAGCGGCTGGTCGCCAAGAGCGATGTGGTCAAAGCCAGCGATGAGGACCTGCGCTGGCTCGCCCCGGACGTCGAACCGGAGGAGGTGGCCCGCCGGTGGCTGGCGGCGGGCCCGGCGATCGTGGCCGTGACCAAGGGCGGCGACGGCGCGTTCGCGGTAGCGCAGGCGGGTGCGGTGTCCGTGCCCGCGCGCACCGTGGACGTGGTCGACACCGTCGGCGCCGGGGACTCGTTCATGACCGGTCTGCTCGACGCGCTGTGGTCGCTGGGTCTGCTCGGCGGCGACCACCGGCCCGCGTTACGCGCCATCAGCACCGATCAGTTGCGGTCGGTGTTGGGCGCGGCGGTGCTGAACTCGGCGCTGACCGTGGCCAGGGCCGGCGCGGACCTGCCGGACCGTGCGACGCTGGACGCGGCTTCCTAGAGTCTTCGGCGTTTGCCGTGCGGTGAAGTAGGCCATACTGGCGTAATGCGGTCCATCTGGAAGGGTTCGATTGCGTTCGGCCTGGTGAATGTGCCGGTCAAGGTCTACAGCGCCACCGAGGACCACGACATCAAGTTCCATCAGGTGCACGCCAAGGACAACGGGCGCATCCGCTACAAGCGGGTCTGCGAGGTCTGCGGCGAAGTGGTCGAGTACCGGGACATCGCCAAGGCCTTCGAGTCCGATGACGGCCAGAGTGTGGTGATCACCGACGAGGACATCGCCACGCTGCCGGAGGAACGCAGCCGCGAGATCGAGGTGCTGGAGTTCGTGCCGGCCAGCCAGATCGACCCGATCATGTACGACAAGAGTTATTTCCTGGAGCCCGACTCGAAGTCGTCGAAGTCTTATGTACTGCTGGCCAAGACATTGATGGACACCGATCGGCTGGCGATCGTGCACTTCGCCCTGCGCAACAAAACCCGGCTGGCCGCGCTGCGGGTGATGGACATCAACAAACGTGACGTCATGACCATCCACACGCTGCTGTGGCCCGACGAGATCCGCGACCCGGATTTCCCGGTGCTCGACCAGAAGGTCGACATCAAACCTGCCGAGCTGAAAATGGCCGGCCAGGTGGTGGATTCGATGGCCGACGATTTCAATCCCGATCAGTTCCACGACGATTACCAGGATCAGCTGCGCGAACTCGTGGAGGCGAAACTCGAAGGCGGCGAGGCATTCACCGTCGAGGAGCAGCCCAAGGAACTCGACGAGACCGAGGACGTCTCGGATCTGCTGGCCAAGTTGGAGGCAAGTGTGAAGAAGCGCCGGGGGGCGTCGTCGGAGGACGACTCCGAAGACGAGAAGCCGGCCAAGAAATCACCGGCGAAGAAAGCCCCGGCCAAGAAGACCGCCGCGAAGAAAGCGCCGGCCAAGAAGGCCGCCGCGAAAAAAGCCCCGGCCAAGAAGTCGAGCTAATGCCCCAGCGTGTTGACCGCCAGCCGGAAGGCGGCCGGAAGCGCCGCTGCGCCCGGCACGATTGCCTTCTTACCGAACCGGGTGGCCGTCGCCAGCACGAGGCCGCGGGTCAGTAGCCGGTAGCGCCGGGTGATCCGGTGCCAGTCCTTCTCGTAGTCGGCGGGACGCTCGGCGACGATCGCCGCGACGGCGGCTGCGGCTTGTTTGACGGCCAGGCTCATGCCTTCCCCGGTGAGTGCGTCCTCGTAGCCGGCGGCGTCACCGACGAGCAGCACCCGGCCCGCGACGCGGCGGGACACCACTTGGCGCAGCGGCCCGCAGCCGCGCTCCTTGGTATGGGCGACGCCGCGGAGCCGAGCCTCCAGCCACGGGAAGCAGCTCAGGTCGGCCCGGTTGGTGCTGAGGATCGCCACACCCACCAGATCGGGCTCGACCGGCGTGACATACGCCTCGCCGAACGGCGACCAGTGCACCTCCACGAAGTCCGACCACACCGGGACGTGAAAGTGCTTGCGCAGCCCTACTCTCCGCGGGCTGCCGACCGACGAATCGATACCGACCGCGCGGCGCACCGCCGAGTGCAGGCCATCGGCACCGACAAGGTAGCGGGCGCGGATGCCGGCGGCGGTGACCCCGTCGGCGTCCTGGGACACCGTGCCCACCTTGGCCGAAACCCACTCGGTGTCCACCTGTTTGGCGCGCTCCGCGAGTGCCGCGTGCAGCGTCGTACGCCGGATTCCTCGACCCAGAACGGGACGACCCACTCCGTCGCGGAAACACGCTTCGGCGCGCCGCTTGCCGTCGGAGTAGGCGATACCACGGAACGGCATTCCGGCGGGGTCGACGCCCAGGGCGGACAGTTCGGCGAGTCCGCCCGGCATCAGACCTTCGCCACACGCTTTGTCGATCGGAGAGTCCCGAGGCTCGACGACGATCACCGAAAGGCCTTGCGCGCGAGCGTGTAGCGCGGTGGCCAGTCCCCCGGGACCGCCACCGACCACCAGAATGTCGGCGTCGAAACTCATGTCCTGGCAGGCAGCGTGTATCCCAGCGCCTCGTTCTCCACCCGCAGGCGGACGCGCAGCAGTGCCGCGTTGGCCACGGTGAAGCAGAGGGCGGTGATCCAAGCGGTGTGAATCAACGGCAGCGCAATGCCTTCGATGATCACGACCAGATAGTTGGGATGGTGCAGCCACTTGTACTTGTATGGGCCGGTGTTCACCAGCGGCGCGTCCGGGATGACGATCACCAGGGTGTTCCACCGCTTACCGAGGGTGGTGATACACCACCAGCGCAGCACCTGGGTCAGGACGGCGATGACGAGCATCGTCCACCCCAGCCACGGGATGAAGGGACGGTCCAAGGCCCACACCTCGACGACGCAGCCGATCAGCAACCCGGCGTGGATGATCACCATCACCGGATAGTGCTCGCGCCCATATTCTTTGCCGCCGTGGGCGAGCGCCCACGTGGCGTTGCGTTTGGAGACGACGAGTTCGACGAGCCGCTCGATTCCGACGGCGAGTATCAGCAGGTAGTACACGGCCCTACCAGCGCAGCAGGACGAGCTCGGAGCAGAACCCCGGGCCCATCGCGATCATCATGCCGTAGCTGCCTTCGGCAGGCGGTTCGGCGAGGTTGGCCCGCAGCACGTCCAGCACCGACGCCGACGACAGATTGCCGTTGTCGCGCAATGAGTTACGGGTGTAATCCAGTGCATCGGCAGGCAACTCGAGCACGTTCTGGATCGCGTCGATCACCTTCGGCCCGCCGGGATGCGACACCCAGGTGCTGATATCGGTGGTCTTCAAACCGAATTCGGCCAGGAACAGGGTCACGTCCTCGCCCAGGTACTTCTCGGCCACGTCGGGCACATCGGCCGACAGCACGATCTTGAAACCCTGGGTACCGATATCCCAACCCATCACCGCTTCGGTATCCGGGTAGAGCCGGCTGCGGGTGGCCAGCACCTGCGGTCCGCGACGCTCGCGACTGGCGCCGGTGGCGACGACGGCGGCGGCGCCGTCACCGAACAGGCTGGAGGCCACCAGGTTGGCCACCGACATGTCGTCACGCTGTACGGTCAGCGAGCACAGTTCCACCGCGAGCAGGACGGCCACCTGATCCGGAAAGGCGCGCAGGTAGTCATGCATCCGGGCCACCCCGGCCGCCCCTGCGACACAACCCAATCCGAACAGCGGCACCCGCTTGACGTCAGGGCGCAGCCCGACCCGGCCGGCCAGCCGCGCTTCCAAGGTCGGCACCGCGAGCCCGGTCACCGTGGTGGAAAAGATGACGTCGACGTCCTCGGGGTGCAGCCCCGCCTTGTCGAGCGCCGACACCAATGCGCGCTCGCCGATCTGCAGCGCCACCTCGAGATAGGCCGCGTTCGCTTCGGAAAAGCCAGTCAGTTCGGGATACCGCATCAGCGGCAGCGCGAGATTACGATGCTCGACACCGGCGGCCGCAGCGAACCGGTGGAACTCAGGGCCGGCAAAGTCCGCCAACGCCGAAATCACGTCTTGTTGGGAATGGCGGTGGGGCGGGAACTCCACTGCCGCAGCCGCAATCGCGGGTGCCATGTCGTCGGTCATCGGCTCAGGCTAGGGGTTGAGCTTTTCATATTGGTGGCTACGTTTCGGGCCCTCACCTGGTTCAATGACCGCGCGAACGTCGCCAGAATCACCGATTGAAACCTGTTCTAAAAACCTTCGGCAATGCGCGGCACAACCACCCGCCGCCTTGTTACCGTGTGCCGCGATGATCCTCGACAGATTCCGCCTGGACGACCAAGTAGCCGTCGTCACAGGCGCAGGCCGCGGCCTCGGCGCGGCAATCGCAGTGGCATTCGCGCAGGCAGGGGCCGATGTCGTCATCGCCTCGCGCACCGAATCGGAACTAGATGCCGTAGCCACGCAGATCCGGGAGGTGGGACGCCGCGCGCACGTGGTCGTCGGCGACCTCGCCCACCCGGACACCACGGCAACGCTGGCGCAGGTGGCTGTGGACACCTTCGGCAAACTAGACATCATCGTCAACAACGTTGGCGGAACAATGCCTGGTCCGTTGCTGGACACGCCGACCCAGGCCTTCAAAAATGCATTCACATTCAACGTGATGACGGCGCACGCGCTCACTTCCGCTGCAGTACCACTGATGTTGGAGCACAGCGGCGGCGGCAATGTCATCAACATCACCTCGACCATGGGGCGCCTCGCCGGGCGAGGGTTTGCGGCGTATGGTACGGCCAAAGCGGCGCTGGCACACTACACGCGGCTTGCCGCATTGGACCTGGCCCCGCGGGTCCGCGTCAATGCGATCGCGCCGGGCTCCATCCTCACCTCCGCCCTCGATGTGGTGGCGCAGAACGACGAGCTCCGGACGCCCATGGAGAAGGCCACGCCGATGCGCCGGCTGGGCGACCCACTCGACATCGCCGCGGCCGCGGTCTATCTCGCCTCACCGGCGGCCAGCTATCTCACCGGCAAGACGCTCGAGGTCGACGGCGGCCTCACCTTCCCCAATCTCGATCTCCCCATCCCCGATTTGTAGGAGCACACGCTTCGCCGGCCAAACACTGTTGCCGGCCGGTGTCGAACTGTTCGATCTCAGGATCACGCGTGTCAAGCCGTGCGCATCGGGTTGTGGATGAAGCGTTGACTGTGGATAAGTAGGCGCTTGTCGTGGTGGATTGCCTTGTGGCGCATGTCTTGTCGGTGGGCGTGGGTAGTGTCGAAAGCATGTTCGAAGAGCTGATTGATCCGACCACCTGCGGGGATTTGTCCCCCGCGGCGATGGTCGATGCCATCGGCGCCTTCCACCGCGCTGAGGCCACCATGGTCGCGCACAAATGGACGATGATCGCCCGCCTGCTGGCCCACCACAAAGACCACGCCGCCGCCGAAGAGAAAACCTGGGCCTACGACGAATGGAACGCCGTGCGTGATCAGGTGGGCCCGGTGATGCGGCTGAGCGCACGGCGCGCCTCCACCCAGATGCGCCTGGCCGAAGGGCTCGCCCGGTCCCCGAAGGTCGCGGCACTCTTGGCGGCCGGCGTGATCAACACCCGGGTCGCCGAAACCCTGATCTACCGCACCGAACTGCTGCTGCCGTCGGTGCAGGCCACCGTCGATGCCGAGCTCGCCGCCCGGGCGGGCGGCTACACCCTGCTCTCCGACGACGACCTGGTGCTCGCCATCGACGCCATCATCGAAGAACACGACCCCGATGCCGTGCGGCGCTACCGTGAGGCCGCCCAAGGCTGCGATGTGGGGTTCGGTAAACGCGATGACGCCACCGGCACCGCGTCGCTGTATGGGCGGATCTCGGCAGCTGATGCGGAGTTGGGGATGCGGGTGCTGGATGCGCTGGCCGCCACCGTCTGCAGCAACGATCCCCGCAGCAAAGGTGAGCTGCGGGCGGCCGCGCAAGGGGCGGTCTACGCCCGGCGGGACCGGTTGGTGTGCCAGTGCGGTGCCGGCGACTGTGTGGCCGCGACGCTGCCGTCGGCGGTGCCCACGGCGGTGATTCACGTGCTGGCCGAACACGGTGCCCTGGAACAGGTGCTGGCCCAACTCGACGCGTTGCGCCAATCTTCGTCCGGGGACCCGAACGTGGTGGCGCCGGCCATCGACTACGAGGTGCTGGCCCGCCAGGCCGCCGCCGCCGAAGCCACCCGCATCCCCACCCCACCCCAACCGCCACCGTGGGAAAACAACACCCCCACAACCGAACCCGAACCCGAGTCGGAG